>CAZFIM010000032.1:0-32218 GCA_964519615.1 uncultured Dehalococcoidales bacterium | reverse complement strand
AACTCTGTTCTTAAAGTACTATGCGCAAGAATTTAGGACGTTACATATAGTAATAATAACTATCAATAAAATCAAATATATTTTTTTCATCCTTTACCTCCATATAATGCTATTATGGTTTTGCCCTTCATGTTGCTGAAATGCACCTCCTTTGTAATTATTTCATCAAGAATAGTAGCCAAAATCTTCTATTGCTTTAACCATCGTATACATGTTGTACGGCGGAGTACCTACCGGTGTCTCACAACCCGGCATGAGGATAAACCCTCGCGGAGCTTTTTTACCTTTTTCAATCGTAATCCGGCACAGTTCGTAAAGTTCTTTTGGAGTACTGGTTTGAATAAGCGATGGCTCTATATTTCCGGCAATAATACACTTGCTCCCTAAATACTCGATGGCGGTTTCAATTTCAACTTCTTTACCTATGCTGGCAATTGCCCTATCACCAAACGGCATTTGAGCCCAATAGGGTAAATTATCATTTTGCTCACCGCAAATGTGAAGTAGTAGAGAGTGTAATCCTAGAGAAATAGCTTTCTCATTTAGCTCTTTTTGATGTGGCAATACATATTGCGCAAATTGTTTGGGGGCAATTATCTGATTCGCTGCCAGAGGCTCCCATATTTGTACATCTACCGTACCCGATCCAAACGTATTTACCCAGTACTCGATAATGTCTTTGAGGTGCTCGGTGGCAATCCTTAGTAATTTGTTGGCAGCCTCCGGCTTCTTGATCAGCCAGCGGCACAGAGTAGGCACGGGACAGATATTACCAGAAACTGTAAATGGACCTCCGATAACAAGCGACACAGGCATATTGGCTTTTCTCTGTATCTTTGAGAATTCCATTGCCAGAGGAATGAATCCTGCTTTTGTCACATCAGGCCTTGCCAATTTATCCAGGTCTTCTTCAACATTAACTGCAAATGCACCATGTGACGGTGCCTGTTCATATTCTCCGTCAGGAAGGTTAATAATACCGCCGAATTCAGCACCGCCATACGATGCATAACCGTAAAACGGTGTTGTATCGAAGCCATATTGCTCCATTGTTTGTAATTGAGCTTCAAAGCTTTTCTCTGGATTGCTGTATATTATGGAAATCGGGAGGCCCATATTTCTGGCACAAAAACCCAGCGTAAATGTAAAAAATGGAGCTCTATCTATTTTCTTTCCCTGTAGTAATGACTCTACCCTTGCAAGAGAGTCACTGATATCTTTTTGCTTCTGTTTACTTCCGAATGCCATGAATATTCCTTTCGCTCTCTACCGTTTTAAACCAATTATTCTCAAGGCTTCAGCGACAGCTTCACCGGCATTATCTGCATAACCATCGGCCCCGTAACTTACCGCTATATGGCGGGTTAACGGTGCGCCTCCCACAAGGACTGCTGTCTGGGTATATTCTTTTCTTATCTCCTCTATAATCTTAGGTATAGCCAGCATACTGGTGGTCATCAAGGCCGAAAGCCCTATGATGTCCGCCTTTACTTTTCGCTGTTCTTCCACAAAGCGTCCTATTTTAACGTCGGCCCCCAGGTCGTATACTTCCCATCCAGCCGCCTCAAACATTACTTTGACCAGATTCTTACCTATATCATGGATATCACCTTCGACTGTTCCCAATAGTATTTTTCGCTGCTCTGCAACATTATTCACTTTAATATGAGGTTTCAAAATCTCCATTCCGGCATATAAGGCGTCAGAACAAAGCAATAGTTCAGGGACAAAATATTCATGCTCTGAGTAGAGTTTGCCTACCTTATCCATAGCAGCAGCCAGTCCTTCCATTAAAGCTCGGTATGCATCTATGCCTTCATCCAATGCCGTTTGACTTAGAGCACGGGAAGCATCCTCATCCATATTTACCACAGCATTGAAGAGGTCATCAATAATTTGCACTGTGCGTTCTTCTGTTGCCATTATTAGTAGTCCTTTCTCTTTTATGGGGAAATATGTTTAATAAAGGATAAAACAAGCGTTAATTTGGAACAATGCGAGAACTGGTATATACTTTAAGCGTTAAATATATACCTAAGTATATATGCTTTGTGACAACTATTATTGTTTTTAACTTATCTGGTAAACTTTCTCATGCAAAACGATACAGAAATAAAAAATACTATCAAAGTATTAATTGCGGATGATCACGCCCTTATTCGGCAGTTCTTACGAAGTGTTCTGGAACAGGAAGAGGATATTACGGTAATAGGTGAGGCTACAGATGGAGAAGAAACCTTATCTCTCGTAAGGAGCCTGGATGTTAACATCGTCATTATAGATATCGCTATGCCAAAGTTTAACGGGATAGAGGCAACAAGGATTATCAAAAAAGAATTTCCGGATATTCACATTCTGGTTCTTACTATTTATGATGATAGTGAACATATACTAAGTATCCTTGAAGCAGGAGCGTCAGGATATCTGACTAAAAATATAATTGGGGAAACAATTCCACGTACTATACGTGCTTTATATAACGGGGAGTCTGTACTAACTGAAGATGTCATGAAAAAGCTACTTGGTTATGCTGTGCGTTATCCCTCGAAAGCTATTGATCTTAAGGATGGAGATATACTATCGATACGCGAAATGGAAATTTTACAACTGTTATCTAAAGGATATGGTAATCAAGCGATAGCGCAAGAACTTTCATTAAGTCTGAATACGGTCAAGAGGTATATGGCCAACATTTTTGATAAGCTTAAAGCAAATTCAAGAACTGAAGCAGTGATAAATGCTCAGAGAGCTGGAATAATACATATTGCAGATGTAAATTGAACAGGCAGTTTGCCAAAACCACATTCTTTCAATCAATCATGCAGTTGCGGGAAGTATTTAAATTCCCAAAATCTTTACATTTATTTGTCATACTTTTTTCAATAGCTCTGTTCACATGGTTATATTATCATTTTCAGTTGTCTCTTCCTCTGCCTGCCGGACACTGGATGGAATGGTTCTGGTACCTGTTTATTTTTGAGTCTCATTACAGAATTCACGGTATACTCATGTATATTCCGATACTATATGCTGCTTTTATTCTCGGCTGGCAATGGACAGTAGCAATATATGTAATTTCGCTAATATGTATAATGCCTCATATATTAACTTTTTCGTACGAAGCGAGCACAGTCTTCTCCAGCATTAGTATTTTATTACTGCCAGTCATGATTGTGGTATTTATATCTTTAGAAATGAACTGGAGAGCAAAAGAGCGACAAGCTATGAACGCCCGGGAAGAGGAAAGACAAAGTTATATTGCGCAGATATTTAAAACTCAGGAAACTGAGCGGAAACGTTTAGCTCAGGAACTTCATGACGGGATCATTCAAACCCTGCTTGTTATCGCCAGTCGTATTCACAAATTCGGACGCAGCCATATAAAATATGATAATAAAAACGCCCTTGATGAATTAAACTGGCTTGAAAATACCAGCCTGACTATTTCCGAAGAATTACGCCACATATGTATAAATTTGCGTCCCAGTATTCTGGACGATTTGGGATTAGTCAGCGCACTAAGATGGCTAACAGAATGTTTACATACAGAGACAGGGATAAAGATTAAATACGTTGTAAAAGGTATCCCCTCTTATCGTTCCGCCGATTTGGATGCCAATATTTTTCGAATCATTCAAGAGGCAATTAGCAATATTCAGCGTCACTCGGATGCAACTGAGGTGGTGCTTGCAATTGAGTTTACCGACAATCGTATTTATATAACTATTAAGGATAATGGGACGGGTTTTCTTCTACCAGATAAATTAAATAAGTACACGGCTGCAGGGAAAATGGGTATTATAGGCATGCATGAAAGAGCAAAATCGATTAATACAAATCTTACTATTGATTCTGATTTTGGCAAAGGAACCGTTGTAAGCCTGGTTGTTAATTTAGATAATTGTTTTCACTTATCAGAGTGAATGCTTAGAAAAATGCCGTTTACATACCGGCTGCTTCCACGGCGGTTTCGAATTGGCTGTTATAGAGCGCGGTATAGAAGCCGTTGGCTTGCAGCAACTGCTCATGGCTGCCCTGCTCTACTATCTCGCCGTCCTTCATTACCAGGATCCTGTCCGCATTGCGGATTGTCGACAGGCGGTGTGCGATAATGAAGCTGGTACGGCCTTTCATAAGGTCGTCCATCGCCTTTTGTATCAGCACCTCGGTTCTGGTATCCACTGAACTGGTTGCCTCGTCCAGTATCAGAATTTTAGGGTCTGCCAGAAAGGCGCGGGCAATGGTGAGAAGCTGCTTCTGTCCCTGTGAGATATTGCTCGATTCCTCGTTGAGCACAAAATCATAGCCTGCGGGCAGGGTATGAATATAGTGGTCCACGTAGGCAGCCCTGGCGGCGGCCTGTATTTCTTCGTCTGTTGCACTGAGCCTGCCGTAACGGATATTATCTCTTATCGTGCCGTTGAAGAGCCATGTGTCCTGCAGTACCATACCGAAGGCGCTTCTCAGGTCATGCCGCTTAAGGCCGCGTATATCCTTGCCGTCCAGCAGCACGGCTCCGCTGTTGACGTCGTAAAAACGCATCAGCAGTTTGACCATGGTTGTTTTTCCTGCACCGGTCGGGCCTACGATAGCTATTTTCTGTCCCGGTTGAACAGCGGCATTAAAGTTGTTGATAATAATCTGCTCCGGTCTATAGCCGAAATAGACATTCTTGAAGGTGACGGCCCCCTCGACTTTCTCCAGTACCACTGGTTTAGCTGCTTCCGCTGCCTCCTCCTCCTCCTCCAGAAATTCGAAGACGCGCTCCGCTGCCGCTGCAGTGGACTGAAGTATATTAACCATATTGGCCACCTGAGAAAGCGGATGCGTGAACGACCTCACATACTGAATAAAGGCCAGGATATCGCCCACCTGTATGGTCCTGGCGATGGCCAGATACCCGCCCAGTATGCAGACGATAACGTAGCCGAGGTTGCCGATGAACATCATCATGGGCATCATGATGCCGGCGAAAAACTGCGATTTCCAGCCTGCGCCGTACAATTCTTCGTTCAGGCCGTCGAATTTGCGGATGGACTCCTCCTCGCCGTTAAAGGCCTTCATCACTATATGCCCTGAATACATCTCCTCGATATGGCCGTTGATGTGTCCCAGATAGTCCTGCTGACGGCGGAAATATTTCTGGGAGCGGCGTACCAGCAGGGAGATAAGTGAAATTGAGACAGGGACGATAAGCAATAGCACCAGTGCCATTATCCAGTTTATACTGAACATCATAATCAGCACGCCGACTATAGTGACGATCGAGGTTATCATCTGAAACAGGCTCTGGTTGAGCGTATTGGAGACGGTATCTATATCGTTGGTGACGTAGCTGAGCACTTCACCGTATGTCTTGTTATCGAAATATTTCATCGGCAGGCGGTTTATCTTCAACGATATCTTTTTTCTCAGGTCGTAGGTTACTTTCACGGCAACGCCGGTCATGATGTATCCCATGACATAACTGCAGGCGGCGCTGACGCAGTAGAGCACAGCCAGGATAAGCACCACATGTCCAATATAGCCGAAGTCAATCCCGCCTCCCGGCACGTTCATTATTTTCTCCATGAGGCCGTTGAAAAGGCTGGTGGTGGCATTGCCCAGCAGTCTGGGGCCTATGATGGTGAAAACGGTGCCGGCGACAGCCAGCACGAGGGCGATAACAAGCGAAAGACGGTACGGCTGCATGTATTTCGCCAGAGTTATCATCGTGCCCCTGAAATTCCGCGCTTTTTCTCCGGGTATACCCATGCCTCCCGGGGGACCTCCCATAGGCCCACCTCCCGGCCTCTGCCTGAGAGGATTCCTGTTTGGTGATGCCGGCCCGGGGCTGCTCATTTAGCTTAATTCCTCTCTTGAAAGCTGTGAAAGAGCAAGCTCCTGATATACCTGACAGTTTCTCATAAGCTCTTTGTGCGTCCCTTTTCCTACCATACGTCCGTTTTCCAGGACGATGATCTGGTCTGAGTTCATAATGGTATTTATCCTTTGAGCGACGATGAGGATGGAGGTGTCCGCCATCTCCTTTTTCAAAGCCTTTCTCAGCGCGGCGTCCGTTTTGAAGTCGATGGCTGAAAAACTATCATCGAAGATATATATCTCAGGTCGTTTTGCCAGCGCTCTGGCTATTGCCACCCTTTGCTTCTGTCCGCCGGAGATATTGCTTCCCCCCTGCGCAATGCGTGTTTGCAGGCCGTCTTCACTGCTGTCAAGAAAGTCTTTAAGCTGTGCGATTTCAGCGGCCTTTTGCACTCTGCCGCTATCGATAGATCTGCTCCCGTAGGCGATATTGCTTTCGATGGTGCCTGAGAAAAGGCTGGCTTTCTGGGGTATATAGCCGATCTTTTCCCTGAGGTCATGCTGGGTGACATCTCTGATATCAATGTCATCCACCAGTATCCTGCCCTCGGTGACGTCATAAAAACGGGGGATAAGGTTGACCAGCGTGGACTTGCCGCAGCCGGTACCGCCGACGATGGCGGTTGTCTGGCCGGGGGCTGCACTGAAAGTTATTTCCTTGAGCACATACTCATCTGCGCCGGGATATTTGAAGCCGACATTCTGAAATACTATACTGCCCCTGATATCCCTGTTATATTTCCGGGGGCATGACGGGTCGTTGATGCCGGATTCGGTTTCCAGCACCTCGGCGATGCGCTGTGCCGAGACGGTAGCACGCGGCATCATGACAAAAACTATGGAGATCATCAGAAAAGCCATGATGATCTGAATAGCATACTGCATGAATGCCATCATATCTCCAACCTGCATTACCCCCCGGTCTATCTGATAAGCTCCTATCCATACTATCAGTACTGTCACGCCGTTCATAATCAGCATCATAGCCGGCATCATAAAGACCATGACGCGGTTGATGAAGAGCGTGGTGCTGGTCAGGTCGACATTGGCTTTTTCAAATCTGTTTTCCTCGAACTGCTGCGTGTTGAAAGCGCGCACAACCATCAATCCCGCAAGCATTTCCCGGGTAACCAGGTTAAGCCTGTCCACCAGTTTCTGTATAATCCTGAATTTGGGGATGGCTACAGTGAAAATCCCGCTTATCATCCCCACTACCATTATCACCGCAGCCGCGATAATCCAGGTCATGGAGACATCCTGCCCCAATACCTTGATTATGCCGCCGGCACCCATAATAGGGGCATAAAAGATGAAACGGAGCATCATCACCATGACAAGCTGTATCTGGGTGATATCGTTAGTGGAGCGAGTTATCAGTGAAGCTGTGGAGAATTTATCGAACTCGGTACTGGAGTAATTCTCTACTCTGGTAAAAATCTTTTTACGGGTGTTGCGCCCGAACCCGGCAGCTATCCGTGCCGCCAGAAAACCAACGGCTACTGAACAGCTCACGCTGGCCAGGGTTAGCAGCAGCATAAGCCCGCCTATGCGCAGCATGTAGCCGGTCTGCATACGGTTTAAATCAAGACCTATAACCCGGTATTCAGAGGCCAGGTAGTTGACGTTTGATTGTGTTATCATAGCCTCGGGTACATCTGCCAGTTTTGTTTCTGCTGTCCTTCGCAGGGCGTTTAGATCAGAGGATGACAGCTGCGCAAGAGCCGTAAACGGCTCAGCGCCGGGGGGAAAGCCCGGTATGCTCTCAAGCAAGGGAGAGGCGGTGCCGCTTTCGATAGCGGAAAGCATGAATAACGGCGTGCTGAAAACATCATCCAGGGCGCTCATATCATCGCGGTTGCGTGCCTCAAGCAGATAGATGGGTCCGTTGCTCAGGCCGGGATAGGCTTTTAAATAGCGGGCAGCGTCGTCAGCCGGAAGCGAGTCCAAATCTATTAACCGGTAATTATTCTCGATGGTATCTCTTTCGCCACTGCTCATAAGGAGAAAGAGTTTTTCCATTTGGCCCTGGCGTATGGCAGCAGGGACGCTATTTGCGATGCCGTTTTGCTGGATGCCTACATCGATGATCCTGGACATCATATCCGGCAGAGTAAGATCACTCATCGCCTGTCCCAGCAGCAGCAGGAAGATGACGATTATCGATCCGGAGAAAGGCTTGAGGGACTTGAGCAGTTTTAACAAGGACCGGCTCCTCTAAAGGTCAAGCTGATGCGCGTAAAGTAGAAGATATTGTTATCCAAAGAAGGAATGGCGTTTTCCTCCATCGCCGGCATAGGGATAGACTCTGGCGAGAATTGCATTAAGCTGCGCAAGCTCGTCTGTGCTTAAAACAGAGAATGCCTGTGAGGCGGATGCTATGAACTCTTCACGGAATTTATGCAGGTGACGTTCCGCGGCAGGGGTGATCTTCAGCCTGACTATGCGCCTGTCGCCGGGGTCTTCCTGCCGCCTCACCACGTCTTTGGCGATAAGCACATCAACAAGCTGGGTAATGGCACCGGGCGTGACTCCGGCTTTTTCCGCCAGTTCCTTGACGGAAATCCCCTCTTCCCCGTGTCTGGAAATGGCAAAGGCCAGTTTTGCCTGAGGGGGGCTGAGAAGGAGATCATGCGGCGAGACACCTTTGTGAATGCTTCTCACAACTGCAAAGAGCTGTTCGATAGCCTGCTGCACCAGGTCATCCCGTGTACTTTTTGCATCTTCCGGAGGGGTATACTCATGCATCACGACTGCTCTCGATTCGACCTTTCTAATACTTTAGCAGCTAAATAGTATAGTACCTAAAATAATAATTGTCAAGCGGATCAGTATTATCTGTCTACCTCAAGGAAGGAAAGTGATATTTAGCTGCTGACCAGTGTTTCATATAGCACGCGTAAAACTACTTTGGCTTTTGCACCGGACTATTTGCAATCGGCCTTAGCAGTAATGAAAGGATGAGACCGATAACCGCGGCAACTGCACAAACGCCGAAAGCTATGCGGTAATTGCCCGTGCTGTCATATAAGTAACCGGCTGCAGACGGGCCTACAGCGCCTCCGATTGTAAAGCCGAGGGCTATTACGCCTAAAATTAAACCGTGTGAACTCAACCCGAAGTGCTCAGCTACCAGGGGAGCTTCTGCCGCACCCATTCCCCCGTGAGCCAAACCGACAGCAGCAGCAAATAAAAAGAGCATCCACGCTTTTTCAGCCGGAATAACTAAAAACAAGGCCGCTGCAAGAACAATAAAACTGATAATGTAAATCTGCCTGTTACCTATTGCATCGGAGGCACTGCCCAGCCCAAGTCTGCCGATAATGTCCAGTCCGCCGGATACAGCTAAAATCAAAGCCGCGATAACAGCCGCTATTCCCAGGTCGGTGGCATGCGGCACCAGATGTACCACCACAGCGAAAACAGCGAAGCCAAAACAAAACATCATGGCAAAAATCAACCAGAACTGCTTGAATTTAACGGACTCTTTTAAGGAAAAACCTCCAGTAGAAAATTTGAGCGTATGTTCGCCCTTCTGCGATATACCATAGGGCAGCAGTCCCATCCGGCGCGGTTCCTGCCTTAAAAGTTGAGCAATTACTATGACAATGACCAGAACGGCGCATCCTATTACCAGATAAGACATGCGCCAATCATAGACGGAGATAAGCTTGCTTGCTATCGGCGGCCCGATCAATGTTCCTATTCCCAGACCGCCCACCACTATACCCGTCATTATACCCCTTCTGGTGATGAACCACCTGGAGACCGTAGACGCCAGCGGTGCAAATCCCCCGCCCATGCCGATGCCGATTATTACACCGTAGAACAAATAGAGCTGCCATAGTCCGCTTATCTGTGACATTAACAGGTAACCCGCCCCAAGGAAAATACCGCAAAGCGTCATCACCATCCTGGGGCCCAGCCGGTCTGTCATTCCTCCCATGGCGATGCCCACCAAACCCTGAATAACCATTGCCAGCGAGAATGCGCCTGATGTCATCGCTCTATTCCAGCCAAATTCAGTTATTACCGGCTTGAGAAAAACGCCAAAGGCTAAATATGAGCCCCACATTACAACCATAATAAAAAAGGCGGCAGCAACAACAATGAAACCATAAAATAGCTGCTGTTTTTCTGATTGGTTTTGGAGTGACTGCCTATTATTAATGATATACCTCGCTGTTATGAATAGTCCGGATAATGTAAATAGACACGAAAGGCTGAGCGTTTTCAGACAGATTCGTACAAAATGAAAGATTCCTACTAACTCATATTGTCCTGCTGTTTATGCCACCCTTTGAATAACAGGATAGCTGTTCAAGCAGAAGCTATAAAAATAGTGCCGGTATGGTTTTCTAAAAGAGTGGGGAGGACACCCTCCCCACTCTTTTATGTATGCCATTTACTTCCAGTAATCTATCGAGCTTGTTATGGTGTGAGTTCTTATCCATGGGTATAACAGGTAGGAATGTCTCCCCGCTCCGCCGGTGACGACTATATTAAGGTCTTCCGGTTTGAGCAGTATGGGCGAATAGGTATCCTCTTCGCCGGGGGTCGGATAACCTTTGGGCGGAAAATCGCCGATCTTGGCCTGCTGCCGTTCTTTCATCTCCTTCCATGGTACCTGAGACATTTCCATCATGAGCTTTTTGAACTCAAGCTTTGTGGGAGCCGTCCTGGACAGTTGCTCGGCAATCTCAGGAAGAAGAGAAAGCATAGCTTCCCCGTAGCCGTGCGGCATTTCCTCACGGATAGTGTGGGCTACATGGTTGACGGCGTCCTGATCATTGGTCGGAGCGAAGAAGCCGTGAATGGGGGTTCTCCAGTGTACGCACATCACCGTTGCCGTGCTTTCCTCCGGCTTATACCCTTTCTCTACGTGCATGGGAATCCATTTTGCAGGGAGTTCCTCCTCCCATTCGCCGAAACACCATGAGTATCTGCCGGGATCTGCAACCGATGACATGCTGCTTTCGAGGCGTCCTCCTACGGTGGTCATAACCAGATTGAACGCACGGCCGATGGTGGCGTTGGCGGGATGTCCGGGGCCCCATGAACCCTGCTGGCAATGTATACCAAGCTCATTGCGTATTGGTCCGTTTATCACTATCACAGGAATGGCCGGCGACGTGGTTGCATTGACTCCGTAGAGATTATAGGTGGGGTCCGTCACAGCCTTTACCGCAGCCAGTACCGAGGGTAAATACTCGGGCTTGCAACCTGCCATGACGGCATTAATAGCCACGTTTTTCACCGTTGCGATGCCTTTTCTCTGCTCGAGTACGCCCAGTACCTCATCGGGAGAATGGCTGGTGCCTTTGAGCATTTTTTCAACAGCGTCTTTTGTGGGCGGTATCAACGGGAATCCGTCACCCCACAACTTCTCTACGAACAGCGCGGTCATTTTTTCAGAAGCTTCACGATAGTCTTTTCCGGTAACCGTGATAGTTTCTTCCTGTCCCTTGTCTTTGCCTTCGGTTACAACCGGGAATTTGGTCAAGGCGGTAATAATATCACCTATCACAGCATCTACCGCTTCGCGATTTTGAGCTTCACTGCGTCCGCCGATTGGTGCGGGCACAGCAGCTACCGGCAATGCCGCTGCTCCTTTACTCTTGGCAACTACGCGCGAAAGCTGTACAAACGCTCCATCGGCAAATAGGATGGTCGGTACACCTTTCTCCTCCAGGGAAATGCAGTCGTGGACAAGCCACGATGTACAGGACCCTCAGTCAGCTGCCGCCGCTACGACGACATCACTCCCTTCCGCTGCGCCCTCGATGTATCCTTCCGGCGGTTCAACGCAGCACGCGCGCTTGAACCAGTTGACCTCGGCGACATTGTATTTTTCTTTCAGCAGCTCGGCCGTCCGGGTCAGTAATGTATCTCCCCCGCTTTTGAGGTTGTAGACCAGACCAACCCTTTTCCCGTCCAGGGAAGTCGGGCGGGGAGCCAGGGTCTTCTTTTCAGCTTTCTGGATTTTGCCGGCAGGATTCAGAACTTCCAGCCGGAACATTTCTGAGTCACTCATTGACTACCTCCTTCTTATTAATAATTTATCTAAAGTACAGTAAGATACTCTATACGGCGTGGCACGCTGTACGTCTCACGCAGCCCGGCTTTCCCCCAGTAATTTGCCGAGCTTTCCGTAATCCGGTATAACTTCTCTAATACCCAACTGTTTTAATACGCCATAGAGCGCTGCCGATTGGCTGGACATGACGATTTTCCCTGTCTCTTTCTCCAGCAGGTTGATCACTTTTCTCGATGGGGAGGCCATACAGGTAATAAAGATGCAATCTGCGTCAGGCGCTTTGCGAATTGCCTCCTGAGCCAGAGGATAAAAGAGATAAGGCTGGAAATGGAGCCGGGTAAAATCCAGATTCGCTCTGTATCCCAGTCCTCTTGCATACAATGTCTCGATATTATTGCCTTTGAAGAATTCAATCTCCCTGTCGATCACTTCCTGAATATAGGGGCCGAGCATTACCATGTTCTTAACACCCATATCCGCAAAGGCAGTGAGGACGCAGGTTGAGGTGGTGGTAGACCGGATGCCTGTGGCTGCCTCCAGCTCCTTGATAATGGTTTTATCGTAGCCGGGGCCCCCGATAAAAGACCCCGATGTGCAGGCAAAGAGGATGATATCCATTAATCCGTCCGCCAGCTTCTTGCCCTCAATAACGGCTTTTTCCTTCAGAGCGAGCAGACCTTCCGGATTATTCTCGACCATCCCCATGATAGCCTCATGGAACGTTACGCCGTCCGGCAAATTGCCCTTCCACTCGCATACCTGGTTGGGGCAGCAAGCCGGCGTGAGTATGCCGATCCTTGCCCTCCAATCACATGTCTTTTCTTCCATCACGTCTCCTTTTCTATAAGTACATCATGCCATAGTCTTCTTATTATCGACCTATTTCTTGAAGCAGTTTGTTGGCAAATATGCCCGCCGTAGCGCCGTCACCCGCTGCGGTCACTATCTGGTTGGGTGACCCGCTTCTGATATCTCCAGCGGCGTACACATAGGGAACCTGTGTCTCCATTTTCTGATTGACGATAATACGGCCCTGCTCATCGAGAGGGATAATTCCTTTTAAAAAGCCGGTATTGGGGGTGATGCCCACCTGCACCAGGACGCCGTCCACGTCCAGTACCTCTTTATTACCGTCCGGACCGGCAATTTCGATTCCCTCCACCTTGTCTTCTCCGACGATTGATTCCACCCTTGTGCCGAGACGGAACTGGAGCTTGGGGTTTTCCTGGGCTCTTTCCCGGAGAATAGCGCTGGCGGTGAGAGCAGGCATCATCTCGATGACGATCACCTTCGACGCCAGTTTTGTCATATAAATAGCTTCCTGCAGGCCTGAATCCCCTCCGCCGCAGACCGCCACCACCTGGTTGGCGAATTTACCGCCGTCACAGAGAGCGCAGTTAAATACCCCTTTCCCGTGAAGCTTCTCTTCTCCGGGAACGCCCAGTTTCCGGTGGGCGCACCCGGCGGCAATGATAAGCACTCCTGCCGAATAGCTTTCTCCGTTGGCACATGTGACGGTGCGGTGATCGTCGCCGAGTTCTATTCCCGTAACCTCGGTCTCCTCCGTCTGCAGGCCGGCGCTCATTGCCTGTGTAACCATTTCTGAAATAAGCTGGGCACCCGCAACGCCTTCAGAAAAACCCGGATAATTCTCTACCAGTTCATGGTTGACTATATTGGCTGAAAACATCTCCCGTCCTATCATGATAGTCTGACGTCTGGCTCTACACAGGTAAAGTCCCGCAGTAAGGCCTGCCGGTCCGCCGCCGATGATCACAGCATCATTTTCAAACATTGCTTGCTCCTTTATCGATTCTTAGTTACGGCTGGATATGGGAGAATACAACCGGTTCTGTCGTCATACGCATCTGGCCACCTTCTCTGGTCAGGATGATATGCTTGAGCCATTGAGGATCTGCCTCCGGATAGTCCGCCCTCTCGTGAAGCCCGCGCGTTTCCGTTCTCATCAAGGCGCTTCTGGTGGCCATCTCAGCAACATCGAGCATATTTTCCGCTTCGAGAGCTTCGATCCACTCCATATTGCATCTCTTCGTCTTGGCTGCTGAGAATAATTTCGGCAGCGCTTCACGCCGCATAGTCTCGAATTCCTTTACCAGCTCTTCCATCTCACTGCCCTTGCGGTCAAAAATCATGCGGCTTGACATCAGCCTGCGGATCTTCTTCTTGAACTCATGCGGTCTGACGCCGTCATGTCGGTCCAGCGGCATCGCTGCCCGTGCGCATAAGCTCTCTACCTGAGCCTTATCGAGCTCAGGCATGGCTGTATTCTTTGCGTGTTTTGCTGCTTCCTCTCCCACCACATAGGCCATTGACGCACAGAAGGGCAGGGCATTGCCGGCTAACCTGTCTGCGCCATCCTTACCCCCTGATCCCACCTCGCCCGCCGCGTAAAGCCCCGGCAGGTTGGTGCGGCATTTCTCATCGATCCAGCAGCCGCCCTGAACATAGTGAGCGGCGGGACCCATCTCTATAGCGTCTTCCCGCAGATCAACGCCCGCTTCACGCAAGCTCTGAAAGAAAGGTACATCCCAGGTTTCTTTGAGGTAGGTATCGAGCAGATTTCTGGGCAGGTGTCTGAAGGACAGGTAAGCTCCTCCGTGAGCTGAGCCTCTTCCCTCCCGTACTTCCTTTGCGATAGCTTTGGACATCGCTTCGCGGGGCACGAAATCCTTCTCCACCGGATAATATCTCTCCATAAATCTTTCGCCGTGTTTGTTATAGAGTATCCCGCGCAGGGAGTAAATGAGCTCGTAGGGATAATTATCCCGATACAGATTAGAAGGCCAGAGACAGGCGGCCGGGAAGAACTGGATAAATTCCATCCCGGTCATGCGTACGCCGGCCCGGTAGGCCATTGCGTGGCCGTCACCGGTGAGGGTAGGATTGGCGGTAGTAAATTCAAAGCAGTCCATGAAACCGCCTGTGGCTAAAATGGTGGACCTGGCTTTAATAACTATAAATGTACCGGCCCTGTTATCGATTCCTGCTGCACCAACCACCGTCTCTCCGTTCTTGAGGAGGTCCATGATAAAAGTGTCATTGAGGATTGTAATGTTCTTCTTGCGTCTGACCTGACGGGGCAGCGCTTTACGGTATTCGCCTCCGAGGTGCTGACCGGGCCTGGTATGAAGCATTGTTCTGCCGTAGGTCTGTCCGGGCATCTGTATCTGCTCGTACTTACCCCCTTCCTTACGCCAGCGAACTCCCCATTTGGCCAGATCGTGAATGCTGTCCGGTGCCAGCTTCAAAAAGGTATACACTAGCTCTTGATTGTTTAAAAATTTCCCGGCCTTGATGGTGTCCTTTGCATGCTGCTCCACGCTGTCCGGCGGATTGATCGCTGCCTGATAGCCTCCGCCTGCCATCCACACGGCAGCCCCGTCCTGCCCCAGATATCCCTTGTTGGCAAGGACAACATTTACTCCGCCTTCAGAAGCCTGCAGTGAGGCGATAATTCCCGCTATGCCGCCGCCGATTATCAGAACATCAGTTTCAATAGTATTTGCGTCTCTCATTATTTTTCACCTCTTATGGCCTCAACTTTTATGGCGCTATTCTTACAATATATGGCACACTGAATACACGTTAAACCGCAGCAAGCGGCCACATCGACGGGAACGGAAACACCTCTGCCGTCTCTCTTTTGTATTTCATATACCTTCGCCGGGCAGATCAACACGCAATCCCTGCAGCCGTCACATTTTTGCGGATCCACTGTTATTTTGACGGAAGCTGCACTGCCCTCAGCTCTTTCTTTTTGTTTATCAAAATCAACGATCAGGTCCTTGATTATTTCAAACTTGGGATGCGGGGCTATTCTCATGCCTTCTTCCGCAACCTTTTTACAGCTGAAGGCAGGCTGGCCGTTGACCATCACGGCACACGCTCCGCAGCGCTCGTAACCAGCCCCATCGCAGCCAAACCTGAAAGAGAGAGTCGGATCATAGTGTTCATAGATATATCTGAGTACGTCCAGGACCGTATGTCCTTCGATGGGAGTCAGGTAATCTTCATATCCTGGCTCTTTATCCGTTGTCGGGTCATAACGGAATACTTTTGTATGGCCTAACTTTTCACTGCTGTTCATGCTGAACTCCTCTTTAAAACTGCCGAAATTTCCGGGTAATTACTTTACGTTTTCTTTCAACTGCTAGAACGATACCTCATGCTGCCGATTATTCTTACGGTAAGAAGACCTTAAATGCCGGGTTTTATGCCAGAAATGGAGGCACATGGTCCATTCCCAGTAAATCGCGTGCTTTAGCTCTCAACCGGCCCATATGATCATCAACCTGTTTCCGCTCCTCTTCATTCAAAACTGAAAAGACCATTTCCAGAGATTTTCTGGACAGGTTGCCGTATATTTCCCGGCCTTTTTCCGTTATAGACACTATAGTTGTCCTGCCGGGCGGCACTTTTGTTTTCTTCACCAGACCGTTTTTTTCCATTCTTGAGATCAGCTCCGAAGTTGAATGCGGTTTTCGCGAGAGCATTACTGAGATATTTGAGATTTTTACAGGCTCCTGGTTTTTAAGAAGCAAATAGAAAACTCTGGCCTGGACATGTGTTAAACCGTAGCGGTGAAGCTCTATTTCCCGCACTCTGAGAATATCTCTTACCGTTGCATCATAGAGTATCAGAGAATCAAGGTTTGAATTGCTGTATTGATTATCTTCCAAGTCGATCCGTCTCCATTCGCCGTTACTGGCTGTTTGCCCGTGCGAGTACCTGTTCTTGCCGTATTGTACACTGCCGTCTGAAGCGAATACCTTGCTCGTACGGCTTTAGCCTCTACGGCGTTTGCGGTGCCGGCAGACTTTGTTTGTACGGTCTGAGAAATAGTGAGAAATTATTCTGGCAATTGTTATCCGGTTGGCCGATTTTTTAAGGTAATGCGCACTCTGTGACAAAATCGCAAAAACTATCTATGCATATGATATCGTTTGCATATATAGCTTGTCAACCGTCATTTCACACGGTTAGGCAGACAGTGGTGAATGAATAGAAATGCGGCATCAACAGCGCTGACATATGTAATTGCAGTTAATTGTGCGCTGTCTTTGTTACTTTTTCGGCCTGACGTGGTTGGTGAAGAATAGAGCGGGTATTATTGCCGTGAAAGCGATAATAGAGCTGAGGACAAAGAGCTTATCAAATGACAGTACGTAAGCTTCAAGGGCGACCTGCTGATAAAGGAGAGTTATCCCATACTGGTACGCGGCCTGTGCTGAAAGGCCAGCCTGCTGCATTAATACCTGAGCGGACGAGAGCGTTTGCAGTGTTGTTCCTGAATCCAGCGTCACTGTCTGTGCAAGAATTCCCAGATTGGTATCTACGTAAGAACTCAACAGGCTGGCGAATATGGCCGATCCCATAGCGCCGAAGACCGAGTACAATACCCGGTTAATAGTTGAGCCCTGGTTGGTAAGCCCACCCGGCAGTGCTGCCAGTACTCCCGTTGTCGCCGGCATAATGGCAAGGCCTGTCCCTAATCCTGCTATAGCTGTGATACCCATGACGGTACCGGTGGAGGTGTCAGAATCCAGTCCGGTGAATTGCCACAGCGAGAACCCGACTATGAGTGTGCCGACGATAATCGGCATACGAGCGCCTATCCGATCATAGAAAAAGCCGCCGATAATAGAACTAACCGCAGTGCACAATGCCATAGGAACAAGGAGAAGGCCGGAGCGCGTAGAGCCGATTCCCTGCAGGTCCTGTAAAAAGAGCGGCAACAGCATCATCATGGAATAAAGAACAAGCACGAAGATCATCATGACAACAGAACCTAAAATGTAATTCCTGTATTTGAAAACGCTCAGGTCCAGCAGCGGTGTTTCTTCTTTTCTTTCCACTATAATCAGCAGTGTAAAGCTGACGGCGCAGGTTGTGAACAGCGCTAAAATGCGGGTATCGGTCCAGCCCCAGGTTGCGGCATAGGATAGAGCGATAAGAAGCGTACTGAGACCGACGGCAGCCAGTGCCAGTCCCTTCTTATCCAGCGGCAAACCGGCTTCGCGGGGCGTCTCTTCTACCCATGTACTGATAAAAAAGATGGCAAGAATAACCATGGGAATATTGATATAAAAGCACCATCGCCAGTTCAGAGATTCTACCAGATACCCACCCAGCGCAAGACCTATACTGGGCGCCAGAACCTGTGAAACGCCGAAGGCGCTCATCATTTTCCCCTGCTCTTCCTTGCGGGCAGCGCTGAAAATCATGAGCATGGCGATGGGGAGGAGAAAGCCGCTGGCAAGACCCTGAAGTATACGGAATATAATCAGTGCGTTTATGTTCCATGCTATACCGCACAGAATCAGCGTGATGAGCAAAACGCTCTCTCCCGCCAGAATAAGCTTCCTGGTGCCGAATTTTGTACTTAAATAAGCAGCCAGCGCCCCGCTAACGGCTAATGCCAGCATAAAGGCGGAGGTGATGAGCTGCACCTTATCCAGAGGCTCATTGAAGTCTGTGAGTATACGGGGTAAAGCGATGTTGGTGAGCGTAGTAAGCAGCAGCTCCGGGAAGGTGCTCAAAAGAACAACTATCAGTATCTTCCATTTGTAGGATAATTGCATGGTTACCTGTCGCAAGAATAATTATCTGGTTTTAATCTTAACTTTGACCGAACTGCCGGGGATGATAAAGCTGAGTTCGTCGGCATTTTCCAGAGTAATTTTTACCGGAATTACCTGAGCGACCTTGGTGAAATTGGCATCTGTGCTACCGGCGCCGGATAAAAGAGAAAAGCTTGCGGCAGTAGCTGGCGCAATGCCCTGAACACTGCCCTTGACAACAGCCCCGCCCAGACAATCCAGAGTGACATCGACCTCCTGCCCGGGGTGGATGCGCCCGATATCGTTTTCATCGATATTCGCCGTTACCCAGATATCGGAGTAATCGAATAAGGTTACTATTTGCGAGCCGGCGCCCAGTGTGGCGCCCCTGTATGTCCATACCGCAGCGACATAGCCGTCAATCGGCGATTCGATGACATAATCCCCTAACGGATTTGCTTTGAGCCCCTGTTGGGTGGACGGATCGAATGAGCGTGGTTGGCCTACTTCGGCCAGCTGCTGACCCTGTTTCACGTAATCTCCCAGGTCCACGTTGAGGCCGATAACCTGACAATAATTCATCGTGCTCACGCTGACCAGAGGTGCTGAGATTCTGGCATTATCGGTGGTAACATACCCGTTCTTCAGGTGGAGAAAAAATACGATAACTCCAATTACCGCTATCACGATTATTACGGCGGCCGCCGCAACTATAGTCTTCTTTCCTCCGTTAGTAAACATTGAACTCGTTCTTGATGCCATCTCGGCAGTACCTCCCTATTGACGTTAGATTCTTTCGCAACTGGATACTATGACTGTAAGATATCACCGGTCAGTTGCTCAGTCTATTGAGGGTAACAACTTCATTTTCCATAAGTCCGCTCACGACTTCTATAAAATCATCGTTTTGCATACCCGGTGTGATGACCCGTTTTTCAACCTCTCCGCTCTTTTGGTCTGTTACCACATGCACCCAGTATTCCCCGGAACTGAATCTCACTGCGCCTGAGGGAACAAGCAGTATATCGTTATGATTCCCCAGAGGAATGACGGCTGTGGCGGAAAGTCCTCTTTGGAGCAAAATATCGGCAGGATCAAGAGCTATTTTTATCAGAAATTTGGCAGTGCCCGTCTGAAGGTTTCCGTAGGGAGAAACAAAACTAACTTTACCGCTTAACGTTTTATCCTGCACCACATCGACATATACATCCACATACTGATTCAGGCTGATATTACGGATATCCCTTTCATCCACATATCCGTCGAGTTCTATGATGGAAGTATCCACCAGCTCAACGATCGTCCGTGCGGTAAGATCGACGGTAGAGATAACATCGCCCTCCCTGGCGGGTACATCGACTATAATGCCGTCGAAAGGCGCTATTATCTCGGTTTTCATAAGCTCCGTCTTGGCGCTATCCAGCGCTTTTTCTGCTTTGCTCAAATTAAGGTTGTTATACCGCAGCATTTTGAGATTGAGCCCGTGGTGGAAAACCAGCTCACTATCTTCGAGGATGGCATTGCTCATTTCCAGGTCGTGAATGGCCATTCTTAGTTTTTCGGTGGTTTCAACCGTGTTATCCTCCTGCTGCAGAAGCAGTTGTATTTGCTGCAAGTTATCCTGTACTTGTCTGGTAATATCCAACGATGTCGAGGTATCGGTATAGGCGGGAGAATAACTTTTTATCACGCCGACTATACTGTTAATGACCAGGCGAGTCTGCGAAAGCTGCTCCTCAACCGTTGCTAACTGGATGTATGCGTCATCGTAGAACCCCTTGCTTATCAGGCCCTGTACGCTGCTTTTTGTTCCTGTGTCATGTGTCAGTGAATCGATATGATCCTTCAGCAGGTCCATAGCTTTAAATATATTGGGATAAGATTCAGAGCTTATTTCCACCGGAGGCTGCAGCAACTGCCGGCACGCTTCCAGATCATGAACTGCCAGGCGCATTTCAGTTGCGGCTTCTCTGTAGCTGCCGCTTTGCAGCAAATCGAGAGCTTCTGAAAGCTCTTCCTGAGCAGCTTCAAAGCGCTGCACGATACCTATGGAGGGGTAGTAGTGCGGATATCCCACTATCGTGGAATACGTTTTTTCCACCAGTTCGTTCATCGCCATTTGAACGCCGTATTGCGCCTGCTCGACCGTCTGTGTCTGCATATCATCGTTCAGCCTGGCCAATAGTGTTCCTGCTTTTACCACACTGCCGTAGGTAACATATATATCCTCTATTACACCGTAAGTCCCGAAGTGCAGCTTGATTTCATGAGGCATCTCCAATTTGCCTCTTATCTCAACTGTTGATGAGATATCGTCTCTGATTACGAAAGCGGTATTATGATCACTTATCATAGTGTCCCGCCCGGCACAGGAAGACGAAATCAGTCCGGAAAAAAGACACATCAGTATTAGAGCTACCGCTGCAGCCTTGTGAGAGAAATGTACGGGCTTCACAGTCATTCCCCCTTTGAATAGGTAAATTATGAACTGAAATGTTAAAATAAGTTCAAGAAAGTATGCTACCATAATTACTTGAACTCTTCAACTAATTCTGTAAATAAAGTACAATAATCTAAACACATTCGGGGGGTTGGTCAGATGAATGGTTTTGAGCGCAGGAAGGAGCAGAATAGAGAAAAAATCCTTAATGCGGCAGGGATACTCTTCAAGCAGTATGATATCAGCAAGGTCAGTGTAAGCGACATCGCCGGCAAGGCCGGTGTTTCCAAAGTCACCATCTACAATCTCTTCCCCAGCAAAGATGCGCTGATTCTCAGCTACATCGAGTCTATTACAGGCAAGCTTACGGAGAATTTACGCAGGGTAATAAAAACAGATAAGCCGTACCTTGATAAGCTGGAAGCCATATTGCATTTCACGGTGGAGATAACCGAATCCGGTCCGGGGCTGGCAGATACAAAAATACAGAGCGATCCGGAGCTTAGCCGGTTGATTGATGCGGTAACAGAGCAGCAGTTCGAACTTTTTCTTGAACTGATAAAGGAAGGGAAACAGGAAGGATATCTTAATCCGGACCTCTCGGATGAGGCGGTAAAGACCTATTTCGAGATCATCATACAGGGCATGAAAACCAATCCCGGCATCCACAATAAGATTTATCACAATCCAAAGCTATTCCACGACCTCCTCTTATTGATCCTGCACGGATTCGGCAAAACAAGATAAGCCCGGCTCGGCAGGCGGCATTTTGATATAATAACCCGCGTTATTCCATTGGTATAGCGTTAAAACTCCTGTTCTATAGTATGGGGTCAATCTGCCGTATCTTTTTTCAGTTGTTTTCTGTTCGCTTTTTCTGTTTATTTATATTATTATCCTGAGAAATGTGTAAGGTTGTAGCAACTACGTGCACAGGTAGAGTGATTCTCTGATTTATGAGATGTTCAGTTCGGGTTATGGAGGTATAGAGAATGTCGGCAGATAAAAAGAGTGATAAGAAAAAGAAGGCGCTTACTGAAATCGGACAATCTGTTCCGGGCAATTTTAAATTTGGACTTATTGTGGCGGTAGCCTTGTTCTGGACAGATTTTATCAGATCGGTATTGGATAGTATTTTTTCTTTAATAAGTATCGAAACACCCGTTGTCTCCAACTTGATCCTTGCCGTCGCAGCAACCGCGCTAGGTTATCTGGTTTTGATAGGTTACCGCAAGCTAAAATCAAGGCTGGAGAAAATAAAAATATAGTCTAAGGTATGCGCTTTGCACAATTTTAAGCAAAGTGAAGCTTACTATGAAGAAAGAAGAACTTGCCTCCACACCGATGGTGAGGTTCAGGAAATCGGGCACCTGAAACAGGTACCGCCCGGAAAAATGCCGTAAGCAGTGAACAGGCTCCATCCGTTAATCGTGACATTGAGAACAAGAAGAGCCTCGTAACTGCATGCCCGACGTCGATGTTGACTTGTGATGAAGAGTAAGAGGAAATAGACGCAGACATGGAGATGGCTATCCTGTTCACGCAGTAACGGGCCGATCTTGATGGCTTGCTTGCTGCTATGGCCGACGGATCAAATGAAACGCGGCCGTCTATCGCAGATCAAATGATGGATAAAGGATGAAACGTGCAGAAACACACCGAACGTTTAGGGACTTCGCCCATCGGCCGGCTTCTCTTTAGTTTGAGTATCCCCTGCATTGCCGCTGCGATAACACTGAGCCTGTACAATATCGTGGATACCTTCTGGGTAGCGCGGTTGGGGTATGGGGCTATTGCCGCATTAACGATAGTATTTCCCTATCAAATATTATTTTTTACCGTCGGCAACGGCACGGGCATCGGTCTCGGTGCTCTGGTCTCGCAGCTTTTCGGAAAGCAGGAGCAGGAGGCAACCAACCATGTCGCCGGCCAAATTTACTTTTTGAGTGCAGTGTGGGGTTTGTTTTTTATTGTGGCGCCGCATTTCTTTGCGGAGGGCATTTTGTCATTTTTGGGAGCAACCCCGGATATCATGGATTACGGCCGGCAGTACCTCGTTATTATATCCTACGGGGCTCCCCTGATCATTTTTACCCAGATAGCTACCAGCCTGATACGCGGGTCGGGCGATGCCGTGAAGCCGATGATCATCACCATATCTGCCTGCGTGATCAATATAATTCTGGACCCTTTCCTGATTATGGGCATCTGGCTCTTCCCTAAGATGGGTGTCAGTGGTGCCGCCTGGGCGACGACTATTGCACAGGGCTGCGGGGCTTTGATGAGCCTGTATTATTTGGCCTTCCGGAAAACGTCTTTTCATATTAAACCCGGCTACCTGATGCCGGATCTACATATCCTGCGGGATATCTATCGTATCGGCGCTTCTGCCATGGTACTGCAAATAACGGAGAGCCTGTCCTTCATTCTCTTCAATAAAGTGGTTTCCGGCTACGGTTCAATTCATATTGCCGCGGCGGGTATGGCTATGCGGATTTCTGATCTGGCATTTATGCTGATAATCGGTCTTTCTAACGGCCTGCTGCCTATTGTGGGCTACAATTTCGGCAGTCAAGATTATAAAAGGATGTGGCGCTCCGTGAAATTAGCTTTAGTGAGCATCGTGGTACTGCTGCTTTCCATCACGTTTTTCATAGAACTTCTTGCGCCTCAGATTATCAGTGTTTTCAGTAATGAGGGAGAATTGTTGGCAGCTACCATACCTGCCATGCGAATTATGCTATCGACATTGTGCTTTGTAGGGGCGACCATGCTGTTTATCACCGCTTTCCAGGGGATGTCCCGCGGAATGCTATCGCTGATACTCTCTTTAGTGCGGCAATTTTTCTTTTTCATACCCCTTTTGTACCTGCTCTCTTATTTATTCGGAATTATCGGTGTGTGGGTTTCGCTGCCTGCCTCGGACGTGCTGGGGTTTACGGTAACGCTGCTGTTTATCTGGCGCGAATACAGGAAATACGAAACTCGAATTCAGGAATCGTGAGAGAGGGGGAGGTGTTCTGCACACGCGGCTTTCATCGGTGCAAAACGATCGGCTGTCTATTACAGTGTGTGGGGATATTTTTACGGCCGCCTGCTAGACGCGGCCGTCTCTTTTCTCCAAACACATTCGCTCACTGACAAAGCAGGCAGAAGCATACCGGTATTACGTATAGGCAAGCCTATTATAGCATGCGATGCAGCTGCTGAACGGGGAGGGATGGGGGATGGACACCTGGAACGGGTGCCGCGTGAAGAAATTTTGCTTTATTCCACAAAATTCACTGCTTTGAGTCTTATTCTGATGTTTACCAGACAGTAAATCCAACGTAGTTGCCGATAAACTTGATTGCGACATAGAGAAAATAGACGCCGAATATCAGCTTTAAGGTATGCGGTTTGAATTTCTTAATCGTGGCAGCTCCAACTTGCGCGCCGATTATTGTACCAACTGCGAGAAGGAGTGCAGCGGCAAGAAAAACATATCCCTGAGCAAGCTTGATTGAGCCGCCGACGATAGCCATAGGGACCATTATCGCGAGAGAAGTCCCCATAGTGATATAAACCGCCGCGCCGAACAAGTATATAAGGCCGGGCACAAGAGCGTATCCTCCACCAAGACCCACCAAACCGGTGAGAACACCTACAATTCCCCCGAACGTTGATAGTTTCGCCGGATGGCCTATAATCGCTTGATTTGGATGGGCATTTGATACAGTAGTTGCAGCTGTACGCTTCCTGTAACCGCTGATTCCTTCCAGACTCATCCTGAGGGCAGGCCATAAAAAGACGATTCCGATGATGAAGCCTAGAAGCGCGGACTTATCGGAAAGGAAGGTGAAAAGCCATGAACCAAGGATTACGCCGATGATACCGGCACCACCCATCCATAGCGCGACCCGTTTGTCCAGATTCCTGTTTTTGAAATGACCGTATCCGCCTGAAATGGCCGTGAAAATAACGGCAAAAAGAGTCGTACCTACTGCTATTGAAGCGGGAAAACCAAGCCAGAAGTGTAAAACCGGGAGCATTACACTGCAGCCGCCTGTTCCAATCCACCCGCCCAGGAGCCCAGCGGCTAGCCCCACAACGATAAGCAGAATCATCATCGGAGTTTGGAGCTCAGGCGCCCCCGCCATTGATGTTTTACCCATTGATAACACGATAATCGCCGCGGTTATCATAATTACAAGGAGAACAATATTAAAATTATACTTTCCCCAAAAAGTTTTTATATTCATTTAGCTCCTCTGTTTTCCCGGTGCTCTTTAGCTGTCAAATCAACTACTTATTTCCTTTTTTCTCTAACCTTATCTGCTATCACTTTTTGCAGATTTTGTCTGTCTATTCTGGTTAATTGACTATCGTTAAAAGATTCTGCAATCATATTGAGAATAGTCTGGCAGTGCTGGTTTGGGGAATCACGGTCAGCTATATAAACGATACACTTCCCTTCCCGCCACCGTTTCAAAAATCCGGCTTCCATAAGAAATTTGCAGTTTCTTGAAATTTGGGATAGGGAAAGGTTGAATATTTCCCCCATTTCACAGACGCAGATATCCTTTTCAAGTAGTAGTTTAAGCATCCTGATTCTAGTTGCGTCAGAAAGTACTTTAGCTATAGTTACTAATTTTTGCATAAATAATTACTCACTTGCGCAATTATGCAAAAGATAAACTAAACGTGAGCTGTTTGTCAAACATTGTTAAGAGTAAGAGCATCTTGTCTCTTATGCTATGTGCCGCCTAAGGAATGCTCAGCATTTGACAGAGTATAGAGTATTACTCTATACTATTTACATCTGGTGCAATTAGATGAACAGGAAAAAAGATATTGCTCAACAGGGCTTGATGCGAATAAGTGAAGTCGCTAAAGCTGCCGGAGTATCGCTCACGACAATTCATTACTACACCAGAGAAGGCTTGCTTTCTCCTTCAATCAAGACCGCTCATAATATGGCTTACTACAGTCAGGATTGTGTTGATGATATCCGTTTAATAAAGGAATTACAGACCAAAAGGTTCCTGCCGTTATCGGTAATAAAACAGATTGTCCAGGCCAGGCGGGAGGGTCAGGCAAAAGACCATGTTATTGACCTGGAGTCCCTGATGGTTGAGATATATCAACCCGTATCCGGTGAAGCCGGGACAAAGGATTTGTCTCTGGCCGATTTATTATCCGCCTCCGGGTTATCTGAATACAATATTAAGGATCTGGAAGATAGAGAATTTATCGTACCGGTCGAAACCGCTGATGGACCCGTCTATGATGATATTGATATACGCATCGCTCAAATATTCAAGAGCCTGGCAGAGAATGGTTTAAAACCGGAAAACTTCAGTATTTACCGAAAATATATCGAACTCATCAGGGCCGAATTCGAGGACATGCACGAGACCTTTCACCAGCTGCCGAATCATGAAATAGTCCCTCTTAGAGAACTATTTAAAATCACCAATGACCTTAAAAGGTATCTGGCGCTAAGAGTTTACCGGCAGGAAGCTCAACGCATGCATAAACACGGTTTTGACCAGAGAGGGGATAATGAGACTAAACAAGGTAGCCATGAGACATAATCAGACAAAATACATCTATATCAATACCCGGTTATGCAAGGCATGTTGGGAGTGCATCGAGTTATGCCCCAATGGCGTCATTGGGAAAGTTAACCTGCCCTTTCATAAGCATGCCCGCATAGATAATGCCGGGAGATGCCGGGGATGCGGGAAATGTGTAACAGCATGTCAGCAGCAAGCTATCATCTCTTACCGGATCGATAAACAGGAAGTTAGTACGTTATGAGGAGAACTGTTTGTATTAGTATGTGCGCTCTGTTTCTGGTGACAACAATCACGGGTATTGTGGAGTTAGTTCACCCGGATGTCTCCGCTCATCATATTGTTATATCGATTCTGTTTTTTATCCTGGTATGCATACACGCCTGGCTAAACAGGAAAACCATGGTAAAACATTTCTCCAGAGTCAATCGAGGTTGAAATATCGGGATATTTTGATCCAATTCTAACGGTGCTCCCATGGAAACGTTAGTGAAAAGATTTTTCTGTACACAGGCTGCGGAGATAGCGGGTCGTTTGAGGTATGATCCCTTAAGTGGGGCTGAGGGGGTTGGGATCCCCATTTCATATGTTCATACGGGATACCTCTTAAATCGGGACCCCTGACCTTCCCGACAGCTGCGGGACGCCCCGCGTAAATGAGTGCTGGGAAAGGGATAAAGGGGCGGAGCTTGCTGTACGGAAAGAAGGATATTTAGTTTCCCCCTTTGTCACTTAAAATGAATTCCCCATAAAGTGAGAACTCTCACTGGCGGCATCAATGTAAAGGTTAATCCCCTGTGTTTTAAAAAAATAGTCTGCTGATTTTCAACCACAAGTTATATTATCCGGATGAAGCCAGATTAACTATCCTTGCTGTGCTGCGCGCTTACCGCTTATCAGCTTCAAAACAACTGCTATTGCGATAATAGAAACAGCCCCTGCAAGGATTATTAACAGGTTTCCGGTTATTGAGACATTTTGTAGTCCGGCAAAAGCTTTTGCCATTATCCGCAGTGTCGCTGTTGTGGGAAGCAACGCGTAGAATTCAGATCCGGCTATTCCTTCAACTGGAGTTATTCCTCCCGAGAACATCCAGAAGGTAAGAATTATTAGCATTGTGGGCCCGATTACGAGCCTGACATCCTTCGCGTTGTTTCCCAGACCATAACCGATGATAGAAAATATGATTGTGAGCAGGAGAATGGCTGCAAGCAGTCCCGGTAATTCAGAGAACGCGGGCATCGTGAGATGCCATAGCGGGATATTGACAGCGGCAACTACGGTCAATACGGCAATTACTTCAACTACTGTTGCCGCAATGGTACCGATCATGCTGGCTTCGGCACCATGCGGTATCATCGATATTTCATTATATGTTTTTTCTTCATGTTCCAATGCAGAAAATAAAGCAGTATAGATCATTGAAGCCAGTATAATCGTCAACATTAATGCTCCTGCCGACATATAGCGTGATCGCGGGATCTCCACCGGATACAAAGTAGAATAAGTATACGTGACGCCTGGCTTTTCCGAGCCGGGCAGCAGGTATTTCTCATATAGAAGATAAAGCCTGGCATCAAGTCCGAGCCTTAGGTTCTTTGTCTGGTCGGCATGTGCATTAACTATATCGGCCTGTACGGGTAGGGGACGCCCGGACCTGATTGAAACGCCGAAGCCCTCGGGAATCGTGACCACCATGTATAATTCCGCCTTCGCGAACCGTTCCTTCGCTTCCACCGGATCAGTAGTATCTACTATATAGTATGGTATGGTCCCTTCATGCGATGTGATGGCATCCTGTAATAACATGGATTCTATTGAATTATCTTCATCGATCAGCCCGATTGTCCACACGGGAAGCTCGGACAGAGTAGCAAAACAGGCAATTAATAATGTACTTATTCCCAGCGGACCGAAAATGCCTATTATGGCCCATACCGGACGCCGGCTCCATAACTTTAGCTTCTTGATAAATTCAGCATACACCTGGTTCAGAAATATCATGACGCAAACCTCTTTTTCAGCAGTCTGTATGCCAGAATCGCGGTAATAATGCCGAATATAACCAGTATCATTATGTCGAACCAGTACGTGGTATATACACCCAGCATCGCCGCTCTGGTGAACGGGCGAATTAAATATGTTGTGGGCAATGCTGTGATTATGCCCTGCATTGATTCCGGCCAAATATCGGACCATATCATGCCGCCGAACCACCATCCTACAATAGATATAAGCATTCCGGTAATTGCAGCCGGTATTACCTGCTTGAAATAGAGCCCCAGCAAAGTCCCCAGACCCGCAAATGCCAGCGCTCCGATGAAGACCAGGAACAACAACGGCCAGAAACTGCTCTGCGGAATAAAATGGCAGAGCCACATAGCTAATCCCCAGACGAGACCTGCAGAGATAAATGTCTGCACCAGGGCAGATGTCCATTTACCAATGATGATGCTCAATGTTCCCGGGGATAAAACCAGCTCTTTATACGTTTTTTCCTCGAATTCGCGTGCCACCAGGGTGCAGGCATTATTTATTCCACCCATTATGATGGCCAGCGCTACCAGTCCGGCACCAAAGAAAACAAGGGCAGAAAGGTCTTGGGGCAGAAATGTGTTGAATTCCGCCATTACCGGCGGACATACATTCGGAGAAACGTCTGTTTGAGCCGCTTGATTGAAAACAAGGCAGGCCTCCTGCATTCTCTGGCGGAAATTTTTAGTTATATCGTCGTTCAGGTTATTTATACGGATTGTGACTTTTGCTTCATTACCCATGCGCAGGCCGTGACCGATATCCGGTATCTCTATTAATGCCAGTATTTTTTGAGCATGAAACAGCGCCTGGCCCTGTTCCCGGTCTGTAGTTTCGATCTTAAACCATGGGTAATGTTCAGTACGAATATTCCTTATGGTATCGATAAATTGAATGGAAGCCGGATCCTCAGGCGCATCCATTACTACCACTACCGGCATGGTGCCTACGCCGCCGAAAGCGAAGATAAACAGTACCATTATTATCAAAGTCGGCGCAAAAGAAACAAGCACATGCATGGGTGTGCGAAACCATGACACCAGGTCTTTTCCAGCCAGTACGAATGCAGCTTTCAAAGTATCCATTATAATTGCCTATTCCCTCAGCTTTTTACCGGTCAGTTTGCTAAAGACATCATTAAGTGACGGTTCGCGTATAGCCACTTCCCGGATTTCAACGCCATGCTTTCTCAGAAGGTCTATTACCTGTGTTATTTTCGAACTGGCATCAGGTACTCTCAAGTTGATCTTCATCCATTTATCCCCTTTCTCCACCAGTTCTTCGAACCAGTAATTACTGCTTACGGGATTTACAATGCGGGGAGTATTTTCCATAAAGTCCTGTGGAGCGTTATTGAATGATATTTCAATAACTTCACCGAGCTGTGTTTCTTTGAGTTCTTCGACCCTCCCCATGATTATCATCTTTCCGTGATCAAGCACAG
This sequence comes from uncultured Dehalococcoidales bacterium, assembly GCA_964519615.1. Lineage (GTDB taxonomy): Bacteria > Chloroflexota > Dehalococcoidia > GIF9 > UBA5629 > CAZFIM01. Next base: position 2,265 of record CAZFIM010000032.1, on the reverse strand, counting down.
CTACCCGGTCACATAAATAGTCAGCCTCTTCCATGTAGTTGGTGGTTACAATGATGGTCTTTTTCCCTTTCATGGATTTTATCCTATCCCAGATCTCCATTCTGCTCTGTACGTCGACACCCAGCGAAGGCTCATCCAGCATGAGTAGCTGAGGATCATGCAATAATGACCTTACTATCGCCAGCCTCCGTTTCATTCCGCCGGAGAACTCTTTCACCTTTGAGTTTTTTCGGGATTCAAGCTGGGCAAGGGCAAGTGCCCTGGCAACCCTCTCCTTACGTTCGGATGCCGGAACGCCGTAAAACCGGGCATGGAACATCAGGTTCTCCTCCGCAGTGAGATGTTCATATAAAGCTGTTTCCTGCGGGATAAATCCGATGAGCTTGCGTATATTATTTTGATGCCGCCTGTAGTTCATGCCGAAAATGCTGATATCGCCTTCAGCAGGTTTTGATAGCCCGCAGATAATGTTAAGAAGGGTAGTTTTACCTGCCCCGTTCGGGCCGAGCAGGCCGAATACCTCGCCCTGTTCGATCTTGCAGGAGATAGAGTCCAGCGCTGTAAATTTCTTGAACCTCATCGTCAGGTTATTTATCTCTATACCATCTGTAAGCCGGATACCATTGTTATCATTTTTCATTGCTTTTTGTTCCCGCCTTTCTAGCTGTTTCATTTTTAGCGCTGATTCCGTGAAGGATGATATCTGAGACCTTTGAAGCGAGTTTACGGCGGCTTACCGTTGTTAAAAAACCGTTGTCACCTTCAACTTTATATACCAGCGTAAAACCGATAAACAATGCCATAATAGTACGGACCACTATTTCACTATCGATGCTACGTAATACTCCCTGTGAAACACCGGCTGCATAAAAATTCTGATTTGCATCGAGGATAGGTTTGATAATCCGTTCAGCATAAATCAGACGCAATTCAGGATCGCGCTGAATTTCGCTCATGATTAAAAATATTTCTTTATTCTTATCAAAACACATATTCAGCCGGTTTTGAACCAGAGATAAAAAGAGATGCGATATATCGTAAGGATCTTCGCCATAAAAAAAGGTTTTGCCGGGTTTTAGGGAAATATATCTATCGACCAGCGCCAGCAAAATATCCCGCTTTCTGGGGAAATAATGGAAAACCGTGCCGTGTGATACTCCTGCAGCCTTAGCAATTTCTGAGGTAGAAGCCTCGGTAACACCTTTTCTGGAATAAATCTCCAGCGCTGCGTCGAGGATTTGCTTTTTTCTCCTGTCCGCTATCTGCCTATTACGTTCGTCTCTGGCTGCCGACATATTTCCACCCTTAATATTGATTGACCAGTCAGTCAATATTATACTTCGCGCTTTATGCTTTGTCAACAAAAGGTTTATTTATTTTTTGCTAACTATTCGAGGACAAAGATTAGCTGCACTATAATGATGGGACGGGTTCTTTGTCTTGAAGGTTTATACGAGAGTACATTGACATTAAAAGTTGTAAACGTTTAATAAATATTAAACGATATAGTATTAGGAGTGCATCATGGATCAAGCATGTCAGCAAGCTGTGGATAATCTGGTAACTGCTCTCGGCAGGCTTTCAGAAACTGCCGGTTTCAAGCGTATGCTCGGGCAGATATATGCCCTCCTTTACCTGAGTCCTGCTCCTCTTTCGCTGGCGGAAATGGCGGAAAAACTCGGGGTGAGCAAGGCCAGTGTCAGCCTTAATACCGAGAATATGGAGCGAATGGGTATGATCAGACGGTTTAACCGCCCCGCGGACCGGCGCGATTATTATGAGGCCGATCCCGATTTCTGGAAAGTAATCCGAGGCATTCTTCATGACCGGGAAAAAAGCTAATAGGTGATTTTAAAAATATGTTGTCCGCGAACCTGCAAAATGTTAAAAAATCAAAAGATAACGATAAAGAGTCTAGGTTTTATACGGAACGGTTGAAACATATGATGGAATTTTTGAATATGTTCAGCCGGTTACTGAATGCTTACCTCGCTATGGACACATTCCACATCTCTTGTTCTGTCAAAAATGATGCGGTTGAAACTACTGGCAATAACTGAACAGGAGGCAAATCGTATGCTACTCGATGAATGTTTACCTGAATATGATTTCACAGAAGTTCATACCATCAAAGTCAAAGCCACCCCGGAGGCAACTTACCGGGCGATAAAAGATACCACGATGGCAGAATTATCCAGCATAGTCCGGTTGCTGTTCATATTGCGCGAGCTTCCTGAGAAAATGGCAGGTAGGAAAGGTTTTGAG
>CAZFIM010000031.1:0-32382 GCA_964519615.1 uncultured Dehalococcoidales bacterium | reverse complement strand
AAAAAGGGATTATTGCGCTATCCCCCCCCGATTAACTGATAGCTCCCTCCAGCTTCATCACTTCCTTGATGCAGACGGACTTTCCCTTGAAATCGATAAGACCTTCACGCCGCATAGATGCCATCTCTCGTGAAAGCGAGGGCCGGGGAACACCCAGATAGTCCGCAAGCTCATGCCTTTTCAACGGAACTGTGAACTCCGCCCTCCCTGACTGCCTGTACATATCCAGCAGATAGCTGCTCACTTTGCCGCGAATGCTGCCGGCTGAGATATGTTCGATCTTTCTGTCCAGCATCGATGCACGGTTGGAAAGAATGGCCAGCATGTTCATGATAAGCGCGCTGTGCGAAGCGCAGACGTTGGAACAGGTACCTGTGATCTTGCCCGGCGGCAGAAAAAGCAATACGCAGTCCTCATGGGCAATGACGGTCATCGGCCAGACCTTGCTGTCCGAAAAGGCCACTATCTCACCGAAGATGTCGCCGGCCTCAAGCAGCCCCAATATAATACGGTTCCCGGAATACATGTCTCTGGTCAGCGCGACTCTACCGCTTGCAATAATTCCCAAACCTTCAAAAGGTTGGCCGTTTGTCACTATGATCTCCCGCTGTTTGCATCTCCTTACCCTGGGTTTCAGACAATCCAGCATTACATCCAGAGCGTCCCCCTCTATGCCACGGAATAGAACGGAGCTTTTGAGCGTATGAGTCCATAGTTCATACATAATTACCCCCTGCAATTAATGGTAACATATGTTACCGCCTTACTGTAACTATAGGTGATATACTAACTGTACAAACAAAGAAGGGAGGTAGTGAACATGACTGAGATGTTTTGTTTTCAATGTGAACAGACGGCCGGAGGAACAGGATGCACGAAAGTTGGTGTATGTGGAAAAACGGCGGATGTCGCCGGCAAACACGATGAACTGGTCAGCGCACTGATAGGCCTTGCCCGAGCGGCGAAAGGGAAAAAACCGGGGAAGCACGCGGATGAGCTGATGATGCAGGGGCTTTTTACCACCCTCACCAATGTGAATTTCGACCCCGAGCGTATTGATGCCCTTAAAGAAGAGACAGAGGCGGAAAAAAGAAAGCTGGGCGGCGCTGAGAACTACGATCCCGCCCTTCTTTTCCACGGCGATACCGACATAGTATCCTTGCGCTCTACACTGCTTTTCGGTATGCGAGGTATGGCTGCCTATGCCTTGCATGCTTATATACTGGGGGCTGACGTTTCCGAAATAACTGACTGGCTGTTTATGGGCATGCACGCTGTCGGAGAAGAACATTCAACGGAGGAGTGGCTGGCGCTGATAATGGAGTTCGGACAAATAAACCTGAGATGTATGGAACTGCTCGATCAAGCTAACACTTCTGCTTTCGGCAATCCCGTGCCGACAAAGGTTTCTGTGAAAGTGGAAAAGGGGCCCTTTATCGTGGTCACCGGTCACGACCTGGATGACTTAAAACAACTGCTGGACCAGACCGAAGGCAAGGGAATCAACATCTATACGCATGGTGAGATGCTGCCCGCGCACGGTTATCCGGGTTTAAAAAAATACGGTCATCTGAAGGGCAATTACGGCACTGCCTGGCAGAACCAGCGCAAGGAGTTCGATAATCTGCCCGCACCCATACTCTATACCACCAATTGTATTATGCCTCCCAAAGATTCGTATGCTCCGAACATATTTACCACATCCGTGGTTGGCTATCCCGGCCTGAACCACATACCGGAAAAAAACGGGAAAAAGGATTTCACTCCTGTGATTAATAAAGCACTGGAGCTCGGAGGTTGGGACGAGGATAAACAGTTTACCGGCATCAACGGCGGTACTGAGCTGATTACGGGCTTTGCCCGCAATTCTGTAATGGGAGCGGCGGAAACATTGATCGAGGCGGTAAAAGCAGGTGGGATCAAGCACTTCTTTCTGGTGGGCGGTTGTGACGGGGCAAAGCCGGGGCGCAATTATTATACACAGTTCGTCAAACAAACACCACCCGATACAATTGTACTCACTCTTGCCTGCGGAAAATATCGCTTTAACGATCTGAACATCGGCACACTGGGGAGGCTGCCGAGGTTGCTCGATATGGGACAGTGTAACGATGCCTATTCAGCAATAAAAGTGGCAATTGCACTGGCCGAGGCATTTAAATGCACAGTAAACGAGCTGCCCCTTACACTGGTGCTGTCATGGTACGAACAGAAAGCGGTGTGTATCCTGTTGACACTTCTGTCACTGGGTATAAAGAATATCTATCTTGGGCCCTCTCTTCCGGCATTCCTCTCCGATAACGTGCTCAAAGTGCTTGTGGATAAATTTGCCATCAAGCCCATCTCCACACCGGAAGCAGATATGAAAGCTATACTGGGATAAACGGTCATGGGAGAGATCAGGAGGCCAGTGTGTCCTGATCTCTCCATAGCACCGTAATTAGATATATTTTTGACATGGACCGTCTTTACGGTTACCATTTCTGCTCATGGCACAACCATATACCTACATACCCTATAAAACCGCAGCCGGCCTTAAACTTATCATGGCCGATGTGGACGGCACGCTCATCGATTCCGGCAATGATATAGACGGCAAAGTAATTGAGGCCGTGCACCTGCTGGAAGAGCACGGCATACTTTGCGGTCTGGTCTCCGGCAGAACCGTCCGTATGTTGGAAGAGGTTGCCGGCATCCTTTCCTGTCACGGACCGATAATCGCTGAGAACGGCGGCGTGGCCAGACTCAAACCCGGCGGTGAATTCTTAGACCTCAGCTACAGCCGCAAAGCTGCGCTCGATACCCTGGCTGAACTGAAAAAGCAGTTCCCCGGACGTATCGTAGAACGTTATGATAACAGCGAGCGCTCTATCGATATCGTCTTTCGGCCGCAAGATGTTAGTGTTGAAGAACTACACCGATTTCTTGGCGAATCCCAACTGCTGGACTCAGGGTATATCTGCCACCTGATGCAGAAGGGTATCAGCAAGGGGGTGACGCTTTCACGCATACTGGTCGAAATCGGAAGCGGGAAGATAACACCAGCTGAAGTAATGGTTTTCGGCGATTCCCCCACAGATTTATCGCTTTTTCAGATGTTCGGCCACAACGTGCTCATACCCAACTATAGAATAGATGAGGACGCAAAAAGCCTGCTTATTAATTCAGCCTCATATGTAAGCAGCAGCCAGGCGGGAGCCGGATTTGCCGAGGCGGCATTTCATATTCTCAACATGCTTCAATACAGACATTCTTTATAAACGGTAGATCACGCAAAACAGCCGTATTTATATGCTAAGTTATAGTTAAACGCATTCAACGATACTAGACACAACCCCTTTCGTTTTAACGCATAAATCCTGTAATATATACCGGACAAATAAATTTATCCCGAGGTGAAATTGTGAGTATACCGGCTCTCTCGCTTAGCGGCAAAGTAGCAGTCATCACAGGCGCCAAAAGGGGAATAGGGAAAGCCTCAGCCTTGCTTTTTGCAGAAGCAGGCGCTGATATTGCCATCGCCTCCCGCACTGTCGGTGATGGTGACGACAGTCTGGCATCAGTGGCAGAAGAAGTTCGAGCGCTGGGCGGGAAGTGTTTGCCCGTACAGGCTGATGTTTCCCAAAAAGCAGAGGTAGACAATCTGCTTAAGCAAACGGTTGATGAATTCGGAGGTATCGATATTCTGCTCAACTGCGCCGGCATTTCTACCAGACATACTCCCATGCAGATAAAAGAGGAGGAGTGGGGACGTATTATCGATACCAATCTGAAGGGCTTTCTCTTCTGCGCACAGGCAGCCGCCGGCCAAATGATCCTCCAGAAGAGAGGCGGCAGCATCATCACCATAGCCTCAGTAGCCGCGCTGAAAGCACCTTTGAATAGGGCCGGCTATGCCAGCGCCAAGCTCGGTTCCATCATGCTCACCAGGCAGATGGCAAAAGAATTGGGCCCCCACAACATTCGCATTAACGCCATCATCGCCGGTTTTACCAAAACGGAGATGACCAGGGATATCTGGGGCAATCCCCAGGCACTGCAAAAGGAACTGGCGAATATTCCTCTGGATCGCTGGTGCGATCCGCGGGAAATCGCTTTGTCAGCGTTATGGCTTACTTCAGATGCCGCAAGCTATATTACCGGCGTTGCCCTGCCTGTCGATGGTGGAATGACAGCATAGACACAAATATCAACTTCGCTTCGGGCTGTCATCATTCTTCACCGCGATAATAACGCTAAAACCTGCTTGAGTATCAATTCCAGGGTGTGGAGTTTCACTGCAGGTGACCTTTCCCGGCACTTGATACAGCGTGGAGATGCTCTGCTGGATAGAAAAGCCAGCCTGCTGCAGCATGCGTTCAATCTCACCATAGCTGTAAAAACAGGCATTACCATAAAAGCGGTGTCCTGCAGCTTTCTTTTGCAGGTAATACTGTCCCCATGGACTGTCTTTTAAAATAGTGCCGAGCGCAAGCTTGCCCGAGGGAACAAGTATACGGTATGCCTCCTGCAATACCTTGAGTGGAGCTGATAAAAAGCAAAGCGTCAGGATTATAAAAACAGTACCATAGCTAAAGCAGGAGAAAGGCATTTCTTCGCCATTTCCCTGATACACACTGATACCCCTGCTTCTTGCCTTTGCAGCAAGCTTCCCGGAGGGTTCGACGCCATTCTCAATGCCCAATTCCTGAGCAAAACGACCGCTTCCTGTTCCGATCTCCAGCTTCGGCCCGGCTAAGTACGGTAAGACAGAACGAAAAGCTTCTGCCTCAATTGAGAAAATCAGTTTCCCTTCCCCATCAAACCACCTGTCGTATTCCTGGGCCAGTTCTTCAAATGGCGAGATACTATTATCCGTCACAATTTTCCATAGCTCCATAAAGCGTTATAAACAGGCTATTATTACGCAGGGAAATACTACTCTTTATGTATATAATTTCTGACGTAGAATATATGTCCCTCATATTCTGCTTCTTTGATCAATTTTTGCTGCAGCAGTGTATCCAGAAGCTTTACATCTTCACCGTTCCGTGCAAGCAATGCTTCCACAGCCTCTCTCCTCATAGGATGAACAGCGGTAATACTGAGCAGATCTTCTGCTGCATTACCTGTAGCAGCAAAGGCATTGCCTTCATAACCAATAAGAAATTCCACCTCGCTGAGATTCTTTCTCAGCGTGTGGTAAGCCATGGTAAGTGTCCGCATATCAGCAGGGTTGACCCGTTTTACAGGAGGCCTGGTAGGAACAGCCAGATATACTTTCTCCGGCTTTATTTCGCTAAGGAACCGGGATAACATGGTAATCTCATCTTCACTATCATTTATTTTATCCAGCAGCATGGACTCAGTTACAAGACGCCCTTGAAAACTCCCGGAAAATTCAGCTATGCCTTTAAGTATTTCTTGTATCTTTAATTTTCCATGCGGACGGTTGATCTTGTGCCATCCTTCCTCGCTAACGGTATCCACCTTTAATGATACCCAGTCAGCCTTTGAAAGATCTTCCCGTACATCTTCACGCCATATGAGCGAGGCATTGGTAATAACCGCTATCTTAATGCCAAAGTTGCGAAAAAGTTCTATTTCTTCACCAAGGTTGCTATCGAGTGTCGGTTCTCCATCGGCAACAAAGGTAATATAATCAATATTTATTGCTTTTTCACGGGCAGCATCGACTTTCTTTTTCACCTGATCTGCCAGGTCTTTTGGCTGATAATACTCTTCTCTGTTTATATGCAAAGCAGTCGTCTGTCCCACTTGACAATAAAGACAGGAGTACGAGCAGTGTTTCGGTGGAATATTATTGACGCCTAGACTGTACCCCAGCCTTCTTGAAGGCACTGGACCGAAAGCAAGATTGTCTGTCAACAGCTTCTTCCTCCGAATTTACATTTCATTACTCAAATAAGAGTGCTGTCATACCATCTAAGGTTCATTGACATGAAGGGCCGATCTTTATATCTCTTCGAGAGACTATCGCCAGGTTGGAAAGCATTTCTATCTCTGGTCCACTATTCTGTACAAGTGCTCCGGCCATTATTTGACTACTTTTTCCATTCCACATTTTTCCACAACTTTCTGCCAGAGCTTTTTTATCTCATTAGAAACCCTTCCGTTTGAATACTCCACGACCGGAAGATTTCTAATGAGCGATTCCGTTACAATATTATCGAACGGTATTTTAGCGCCTATTTCCACGCCTCGGTCATGACAATACAACTCGATCTGCCGGGTATTCTCCTCATTAATATCGTATTTATTGATACAGACAAGTGCAGGAACGCCAAAATGACTGCATACTTCAAGAACACGTCCCAGGTCATGAATTCCTGAGAGAGTAGGCTCGGTAACCAGTAGCGCCAGATGCGCCCCTGACAAGGAGGCGATAACCGGACATCCTATGCCCGGAGGACCATCGCTAATTATGTAGTCCATATCTTCATTTTGTGCCAGTTCTTTAGCTTGCTGGCGTACCAGCGCTACCAGTTTCCCAGAGTTTTCCTGAGCTATGCCCAGCCGGGCATGAACCAGCGGACCATATTTGCTGGTGGAAATAAACCAGTCACCGGCCCTGCATTCTTTCATCGTGATCGATTCAGCAGAGCACACATGCGAACAGAAGGCACAACCTTCACATGAAATAGGATTTACTTCAAACTCATCGATAGCATCGAACCTGCATACACTCTGACACAATCCGCATTCAATGCATTTGCTTTTATCTATTACTGCAACCTGACCGCTGCGGAACTCGTGCTCCTCCTGTACTACAGGCGAGAGCAAAAGATGAAGGTCAGCAGCGTCCACATCACAGTCTGCCATTACTTTCCGTTCCGCAATAGCGGCAAATGACCCTACAATACTTGTTTTACCCGTTCCGCCCTTACCGCTTAGGATTACTACTTCCTTCATGTACAATATCTCCAATCTGATCGTATAGTTCAATAAATACACTTTTATAGCGCGGGATGCCTGTAACCAGAGGGATCCCTTTTGAATAAAAGTGCGCAATACTGGTATCCAATGGAATTTTAAGCAACAAAGGAATATTTCCCGCTGGCAGTAAGTCTCGGTTTTACCGTCTCCTACGTCTGCTCTGTTAAGTACTATACCAAAAGGTATATTAAGCTTCCTGACGACCTCTACCGCCAGCATAAGATCGTTCAGTCCGAAAGGCGTCGGCTCGGTTACCAAGATACAAAAATCGCTGCCTTCGATAGCTTCTACGACAGGGCAGGAAGTTCCTGGAGAGGAATCAATTATAGCTACTTTATTTCGGTCAATATACTCTTTTACTTTACGGATAATAGGTGGAGCCATCGCCTGGCCAACATCAAGCATACCTTGTACAAACTCCACACCATTTGCATTGCCGGTTTCAATGACGCCGACTGGTTTCGGCACTTCTGTTATAGCATTCTCAGGACAAAGATAGCTGCATGAGCCGCAACCGTGGCAAAGCTCGGGGAAAAGCAGTATCTTCTCATTCACAACAGCAATAGCATTGAACGCACAAACTTGAGCGCATTTGCCGCAGTACGTGCATCTCCGCTTGTCTACCTCAGGTACAGGTATGGACACAGTTTCTCTTCTCTTGATGTCTGGATTCATAAACACATGATCATTAGGCTCTTCTACATCACAGTCAAGAAGCTGTACGTTATATACGTCTTTAAGGGAAAGGGCAAGGCTTGTGGCAACCAGTGTTTTACCGGTGCCTCCCTTTCCACTGGCAACTGATATAATCATTCTCTCTTCTAATCCTCTCGACAACTCATTAATTCCCCTACTATCTTCTGTCACACAGACTCTCTTAATATTACCGAGCTCCGCATAGAGTAAATGGTAAATCATTTCTTACTTGCAGTAGTGGTCTTACATCCGTATACTGCAGGCTACTTCCCTTTTTCCATCTCTGAGATGCGCTTCTGAATCTCAGCCAGTTGTTCTGACAATGCCTGCGACTGCGCTTTTAATTCATCCAGACCTGATGTCGAATTAGACGGCATGTCCGCGGCTGGATATGACATTCCTCCCCCCATCCCTCGCCCCATACCCATACCTTTTCCCCTTCCCATCCCCATTCCTCGTCCCATTCCACCACCATAACTCATTCCACCACCCATACCATAGTGATCTGCGACATTCGGCTGTTTTGCTTCTGATAAAGCACCCTTTTTATACGAATCTATGGCATCCTGAGTTTTACCCGATACACCTGTTATCAACTGAATACCCGCACCCGAGAGCACCTGATATGCGTTGGGACCGCAGTTTCCTGTTAATACTGCCCCTACACCTTTACCTGCAATCATTTGAGCAGTCGCTATTCCCGCTCCTCCGCTTGCCGTGCCGCTGGCATTGTCAATAGCTTCATATTCGCCCGTATCGGTATCTGCAATAATAAAATACCGGCACCTGCCAAAACGCGGGTCTACCTCTGAGTCCAGAGTTGGCCCCGTAGCTGATATCGCAATTTTCATTTACCTCTCCTTTTTTTTAGTCTGCTTCCATATTTTTATACTAACATTTACGCTTGTTTTTTCATATCATCGATCATGGATTCTATATTGTTCAGTTGTTCGCTCAGCGCCTGCGCCTGGCCTCTAAGCATGTCAATTTCCTGCTTCCGTGTTATTGGTTGAGAGAATGGAAGCGGTCCGTATCCTGTAGGCTGCATACCGTAATATGGATTTCTGCATGTAGCGTCCCGAAAACCACCATATCTCCACCATCCCGATCGCGCTTGTAACCCCGATGGGCTGCAAAATCCCCTTCCGCCACCTGTCATCGGCCCCATGCCGCGTGGGCCTGTACCATCAAATCCGGGCATAGTACCCCTCCTTCATTTTACTCATATAAAAAAATATTATTATTCATCCTTTTCAAGGTCACATATTCTCGCATTGATGCTTTCAATCTCTCTTTTTATCATTTCTGCCTGTTCTTTTAGAACACCGAGATCATGCTTTCCGGTCTCAGGTTGAGAATATGCCGGATAACCGTAAGAAGAATATACTCCAGCATCGGCAGGTTGTTGTCCGAAAGGCCATGGACCTGCGATTCCTCTATCAAGGTAATAGCCGCAACGCGGCAGACCTCCCCGTCCCCGACCAACATACGGCCATGGCGGCGTACTTCCGCGAAAACCGAATCCAAACCCTCCACCCATTCCACGTCCCATACCTCTTCCGTATCCTAATCCAAATCCTCTTACCATGATTATTACCCCTCCATGCAGACATTTTGAGCATATGCTCATATTTATTCTAATAATATATTACCTGTTAGTCAAGTTCGATAATGGATAACTATAACAAACTGGAAAATACGTAAGATGCAACAGAAGGGAGGTGAGCTATTTACTAAATAAAAGCAAGCCGGCCGGACCGAATCCAGATCTGCCAAAAGCATTGGCAAAGCAAATAATTCTACTTACCAAAATGACAGAGCGGAAAGACACACTTGCTGCAGTTGAGACAAAGCCCTCCGCTTGCCAGCTTCACAATATCTTTCTTTTCTATTCTCTCACCGGCCAGTACGCGGGGAAGTATAATATCAAGAACTGTGGTCTTATTATAGATAACCGCACCGGGAGCGCCCAGTATGGTAATTCCATTGATTTCCGCCACAAGAAACATCGCACCCGGCATTACGGGAGCGCCGTAGGAAATTATATGCGCACCGCTTTTAATCACCCCTTCCAATGTTACATCATCCGCATCAACTGAAAGTCCGCCGCAGGTAAGGATCAGATCGCAAGGCTCCTTTTTCAACTCCAGCACAGCTCCTGCGATCGCATCGATATTATCGGGTACAAGAATTTTCTTTACCATCCTTGAACCGTAATGCTCGATCTTTTTGCTGATAACGGGGTAAAAGGCATCCTTTCTGCTGCCGTTATATACCTCATTGCCGGTAATTACCATTCCCACTTTTTTCTCAGGAAGCGTAACAACATCGATAACTGTCCCTTCCGACGTGCAGATGCTTTCCAGTTCCAGTATTTTCGCCTCATCGGTATAAAGTGGGATGATTTTTGTTGCAGCTACTACAGTACCTTTCTGACAGTATCTATTATTATGTAAAGTAGATATAAGAATATCTCCAATCATATTGAGTTTTTCTACCACTGGAACTCTGATTTTAAGCAAGCCCGACTGTTTTGCAGTGATATTAATTCTGCCTTCCTTAGGTGCTGAATACTCGAGCCCGCTTCCGCAGATAGCATGAGCTATCCTTACGGCAGCTTCTTCTTCATGTATCTCTCCTTGCTCAAGTTCCATTATATATACGTGTTCCTTGCCAATGCTTTTCAATTCAGCAATATCTTCAATAGTAATAATATGTCCCCTGCGAAATGCAGGGCCCTTGAATTCCCCCGGTATAACTTTGGTAATATCGTGGGCCAGTGTCAGACCTACGGCATCTTCAACCGATATCTTTTTTAGCATTCTTTTTCTCCATTATATGTACATAGTGACACGCTTATTTATCCGCTGTTTTTAAAAATCCACCCGCAATGCATCAATCGTATAAACAGGCATGTATCGCTGCAATAAATATATTTACGGTAAAACAAAACGTAACTTCAAATCATCTATTCTGCGGATGACTGTACAGCAGCGTTATCAAACAATGATACATTTACCTGCATATAAATGATAATGCTTTACCCCTTGAGTATCAAATATGAAATGATATAAGATGGCATACATTTCTGGGGCATGTTTCTTGTTCACTGTCAATGATAAATTGAAAGTATATTGATAACCCGGAATTACGTCCCCGCGACACACTTATATTTGCCGCTGCCAAAAATGAACACCTCTGGAAACGGATGGAGTATAATGCTCTGGTGGAGGAGAAACAAATGGCCGCATCTGCATACAGAAAACTCCTTGAACCTCACCATATTGGAAAAGTAAAAATTAGAAACCGACTTGTTAAAACCGGAGCCGGCACTTCATTTATTGAGACGGATGGTCAGGTCGGAGCGAGAATAATCGGTTTCTATGAAGCCCTTGCCAAAGGAGGAACAGGCCTTATAATAGTGGAATCTACAGGGGTCGATTTTCCTCTTGGCATCCACCATCCGTCAGTTCAACTCCACCTGGAAGATGACCGGTTCATTCCCGGATATCGGCGTTTAACAGAAAGCATTCACAGACAAGATTGTCCCATATTTCTCCAACTATTTCACTCCGGCCCATGGCACCCCTCAAAATGGTCCGGAATTCAGCCTATCGCTTCCTCCAGCCTTTCAAAAAGCCTGCTGCCCAATCCTCATCTGGATGAGACAAGAGAAATAACACAAACGGAGATAATAGATCTGGTAAAAAAATTTGCTGATGCGTCAGACAGAGCATACGAAGCCGGATTCGACGGTGTTGAGATAAATGCTTCCTCTGCCCACCTGATCAACAGTTTCATCTCCCGTGCCTGGAATATGAGAAAGGACGAATACGGACCCCAAAGTCTGGAGAACAGGGCTCGTTTTCTGGTACAAATAGTCGCAGAGATAAAAAAACGCAGGGGAGATGGTTTTGCTGTCTCGGTTCTTTTAACCGGTGCGGAGTGCGGTATCGCTAATGGTACAACCATAGATGAAGCGTGCGGTATAGCAAAAATTGTAGAGGATGCCGGAATAGATGCCCTGCAAATACGAGCATACGGGTACGGTAAATATCATTTCATTCACCCGGGTCCTGAGCAGCTGCTGTTTCCTGAGCCCGGGCCACTACCGGGATATCTGGACTGGAGTAAAGGCGGGGCAGGAGCCTTTGTTCCCTTGAGTGAAGCTGTAAAAAAGGTTGTTTCTATTCCTGTTATAGTAGTGGGCAGAATGGATCCCGAACTGGGAGAATCGGTTTTGCGCGGAGGGAAAGCAGATTTTATCGGCATGAACCGTCGTCTGCTTGCAGACCCGGAACTGCCGCATAAGGTCGCTTCCGGGCGGCTGCAAGATATCGCGCCGTGTACGGCCTGTTGCTATTGCTGGCACACGCGCAGACAAAACCAGCCAATACGCTGCCGTATCAATTCTTCATTGGGAAGAGAGTATGAACTCACAACCGATCCGGTTCAAAAAGTGAAAAAAGTCATGGTTATCGGAGGAGGACCTGCCGGATTGGAAGCAGCCAGAGTCGCTGCTGCCAGAGGACATAAAGTCACCCTTATTGAAAAAGAGAGAAAATTGGGCGGACTACTTTCTCTTGCGGCTGCTATTAAAGGGTGCGCTATAGAGGAAATTCCGGCTTTGATTTCATATTTCGCCCGCCAGCTATCTTCTCTCGGAGTGAACATCGTTAATAATAAAACAGCGGATAAAGACTATATTTTGGGTCATAATTGCGATGCAGTAATACTTGCAGCCGGAGGAAAAACAATTGCACCTGCAATTACAGGAATCAACGGCAATATAGTGCTGCAAGCTTCAGATTTACACAAAATGCTGAGGTTTTTCCTGCGCTTTACCGGAGCGAACGGCTTAAATAGACTCTCCAAAATATGGATGCCAATCGGCCGTAAGGTGGTTATTCTAGGAAGCGGTATCCAGGGTTGCGAACTGGCTGAATTCCTGGTCAAACGCGGGAGAGCTGTTACTATTGTCGATTCTGCAGAGGCCCCGGGATCTGACATGGTTCCCGAGGAAGTCAAGGAGCGATTACTGGATTGGTTAAAGGAAAAAGGCACCATATTCAAAATGAATGCGGTTGTCCGTGAGATAACTGCTGATAGCCTCATCATCAGCACAGAGACAGGAGAAATGGAGAAAGTCAGTGCCCATACAATTATCCCCGCACTGCCGCTTAATCCCAACACTGCTCTCTACGAAGCACTCTCAGATAGCATGTATGAACTGTATACTACAGGCGATTGCGATACACCTGGTTTAATAGCCGATGCAGTTAACGGCGCGGCAGAGATCGCCCGCAGATTATAATCAAGGCTCCGGAAGCGGCTCACGGCCGCTTGATTTAAGTTATCAGCCCCCGCAGAAAACGGGCTCAATACTATCGACGGTTGTTCGTTTTATACGGGAACTTGCGCACAACGGGCATTTTAATTGCTTTTCTTCCTTCGGCCCGCGGGGTACCGGGGTAGTAAATATGTGCTGGCATTGACAGCAAGCAAATTCCCATATAACAGGCTCAATATGTCTGGGACATGCCCAGCCGGTTAAATCTGTCTTATCCACATTAAATGCCTTTTTCTCAGACATATTCAGTCTCCGTTCAACCGCCGGCTTATTACAATTCTGTTATATCAAGAAATAATTGTCAATTGCTGTACAAACAGTAAGTAGAGACCTTGAAATGAGCGTTGATGTATTTTTATCAAATATTTAATTGTTCCACAGGATAACTGTCTCCCGCTTAAATAGAAGTTTTACAAAACAGATTTTGAGCATATTTTTCATAGAAGCTTGACTCACTGTGCTATAATAAAATCCAATTGGATTTTGAATTTTCTATTATACATTTGCAGCAAATTATGGTTAGCTAATCTCTGTTGCTATGCTCTGATAGTATGGTATTATAGGTATACGAAATAGAGTACTTGTCCTCATTTATATTGTGAACAGATTATTTATATCCTGCGGAAAGGAGGTTCAACAAAAGAATAATTAAGTAAGTAATCCCATACACATCATAAAAATTGCTTGATTTTCTATTACTTTTACCCGATATGTAGAACAGTCAAATTGGAACTGTAGATCCGTAATATTCAAAAAAGGAGTCACAGCCATGGTAAAAAAGTTGATAATCACTACTCTTGTACTCCTCATTGCCGCCAGTATGCTGGTGATGGGTTGTGCAAAGCCGGTAACTCCGGAACCATCACCGACACCATCTCCCACGCCTTCTCCAACACCCGCTCCTGAAACCAAGCCAATCGAACTTAAATTCTCACATCATGATCCTCCATTGGGCCCAGGCGGCAGATCTACTGCAGAATATGCTGCCAAGATCGAAGAGGCCACCGGGGGCAAAGTAAAGATTACGATGTATCCCGCTTCGGCTCTGGCAGAAGGTCCTGCACAGTATGACGCTGTCATCAGCGGGGTAGCAGATATGGGATGGTCAACCCATGGTTTTTATGCCGGGCGCTTCCCCCTCAGCACTCTGGTTCAACAGCCATATTTAGGCCTGAAAAATGCAACTATGGGGAGCCTTGCATTCTGGCATCTCTATGAGACGTTCCCTGAGGTACAAGCTGAATATAGCGATGTAAAGGTACTGGCGCTCACCACACATCAGGGGGCACCACTTGCTTTTAAACAAAAAGTCTGCTCGCTGGCGGAATTGAAAGGTAAAAAAATCAGGACCACTGCCGGCGGTTCTTTGAAATGGCTGGAAGCAGCCGGTGCCGTCCCGATGATGATGCCGCCCGGAGATATTTATACCAATATGGAAAAGGGCGTTATTGACGGTTGGACAATCGATCTCATCGGTGCAGAAGGTTTCAAAATCTATGAGGTTACGAACTACTACTTAAAGCCCTACTATTATGTCAATGGTTTCTGGGTTGTTATGAATAAAGATGTCTGGAACTCACTACCTGCTGACGTACAACAGGCCATTGAAAGTGTGAGCGGTGAATATGCTGTTAAAGAAATTTTCGCCGCGACATGGGACAGAGACGAGCCTGAATACATCAAGAAAATGGGCATTACAGAAGACCAATTCTGTACACTTTCAGATTCAGATATTGCACAAGCGGTCAAAATAGCTGAGGGTGTATGGGCAGCGGAGATTGCCGATCTTGAAAGTAAAGGATTACCCGCTCAGAAAGTATTCGATGAACTGCAGAAATTCATAGCAAACTATAAATAGCAAATAACGTGTGGTTATCAAAATCAGTAAATAGACTATACAAAATATTCAACCCTGTTACGTACTGGGTTAACAGCGCGGGGGCAGGCATCTTGGCGGCCATGATGTTTATGACCGCAGCGGATGTCTCCCTCCGCTACCTTTTTAACAAGCCTATTTTCGGTTCCTATGAACTGAGTGAGTTTATGATGGGCTTTGTCGTTGCCGCAACGGTAGCATATGCCGCTCTACAAAAAGCACACGTTAACGTTGATTTATTTACGTCCCGTCTTCCTCAGAAAATTCAGGATGGCCTTAGCGTCTTCACCAATTTGCTCACTTTTGCATTTTTTACAGCTATATCGTGGCGTACGGTTTACCATTCCCAGGTGATATTTCGCGCTATGGATGAATCACCCGCACTGGCCTTGCCTATCTACCCGTTCGTCATCATCACGGCTATCGGTTTTAGCTTATTGTCCATAGCATATCTCATTATTCTGCTTGAATCTATCGCAAAGGTATCAGGTAAATGGAACCAATAACGGTAGGCTATATAGGCATCATTATACTGATCATTCTAATATTTTCAGGTATACCCATTGGGGTGGCAATGGGGCTGGTGGGCGTTGTGGGAATGGCTATAATATCAGGCCCGGCTGCAGGATTAGGCCTGCTGCAAAGAGTGCCCTATGATCAGACAACCAATGCCGCGTTAACCGTTGTCCCCCTGTTTATACTCATGGGTGTGCTCTGTTACTATGCGCGTATCAGCCAGGATCTTTATTTTGCTGTATATAAATGGCTGGGGCATCAGCGCGGCGGACTGGCCATGGCCACCGTAGGCGCCTGTGCCATGTTTGCTGCCGTAAGTGGTTCCAGTTTAGCCACTGCTGCCACAATGGGAACCGTTGCTCTGCCCGAAATGCGCAAATATAAATACGATGACCGTCTGGCTACCGGCTCTATTGCTGCCGGCGGGACCATGGGTATTCTGATACCGCCAAGCGTGATTCTCATTATATACGGCATTATTGCTGAACAATCCATCGGAAAACTCTTTCTGGCCGGTTTTATTCCCGGAATCCTGGAAGCTGTTTTTTATATAGCTACCATTTACTTCCTCTGCCTGCGTAACCCTGTAATGGGACCGCGCGGTCCGCAGACAACCTTCAAAGAAAAAATCATCGCACTGAAAGGAATATGGGTTGTTCTTGTATTATTTGTTATTGTCATAGGCGGTCTTTATCTCGGCGTTTTCAGTCCAACCGAAGCCGGCGGCATCGGTGCCTTCGGCGCATTCCTGTTTGCACTGGGGAGAAGACAGCTCACATGGCGGAACTTTTTCGGAAGCCTTAAGGAAACATGTAAAACCACCGCCATGATTTTTATTATCGTAATTGGTGCCAATTTCTTGGGTAAATTTCTGGCCGTTACCAGATTGCCGTTTGAGCTCGCTACAGTTGTCTCCGCATTACCCGTGGATCCCTATATAATCCTGCTTATGATACTGTTAGTATATCTATTTCTGGGTTGCGTAATGGACTCAATGGCAATGATATTGCTTACCGTTCCAATCTTTTTCCCGCTTATAATGGCGCTTGATTTCAATCCGATCTGGTTCGGCATTATTATCGTGCGGGTTACAGAAATCGGACAGATTACACCGCCGATCGGTATTAACGTATATATTATCAAAGGAGTGGCAAAAGACGTGCCTATGGGTACTATTTTCAGGGGGATATTGCCCTTTTTCATTGCCGATTTATTCCATGTACTTTTACTGGTGCTGGTACCGCAAATCTCGCTCTTTTTACCGAATTTGTTGAAATAAATTGGAAATTGATCTGCCCATTTGATCTGTTATATTCAAACTGCCATCCTTTCCGTTTACGGAAAAACAAGTATAAAAATAGAGTTAAATACAAATGTAACTAAAATGATTACATATAAGGGAGGTTATTAATGCAAGTTGGATTTATCGGGATAGGTCATATGGGCAGACATATGGCTGGGCATATTCTTCAAGCTGGATTCGATCTCACCGTTCATGACATCCATAAGGAGGCAGCAGTACCTCTTCTGGATAAAGGAGCTAAATGGGCTGATAGTCCCGCCGATGCAGCCAGGATATGCCATGTGGTTATCTCATGTCTGCCCGAACCGCGCGATGTAGAAGCAATAGTCTATGAAGAAAACGGCCTCCTTAAAGGCTGGAAGAAAGGCGATATTTATATTGATATGAGTACGAATTCGCCGACATTAATACGAAGGATTGCGGCCGATGCTAGGAAGGCAGGTGTCGAAGTAATCGATGCCCCTGTCAGCGGCGGTCAAACCGGAGCGGAAAAAGCATCCCTGGCCATTATGGCGGGAGGTGATGCGCAGGCACTTAAGACCGTGCGTGGGATACTGGAGGTAATGGGGAAAAAGATATTTCACATGGGCGATGCCGGCTGCGGGAATGTCGCTAAACTGGTCAATAATCTGATATCGATCTCCTGTAATGCTATCACTGCCGAGGGTTTTGTTCTGGGAGTAAAAGCAGGTATTGACCCGAAAATTCTGCAAGACCTTGTTTGCGCGAGCACGGGTAATAATTTCACCGCGCAACACTATCATGAGAGCGTATTGGCAGGAAACTTCGAACCGGGGTTTAAGCTTTCCCTTGCCACTAAAGATATCAGCCTGGCAGTAGCACTCAGTAGAGAATACGGCATCCCGCTGTCGGTGGGAGCAACTGTCGAACAAAAAATGATCGAAGCAAAAACCGCGGGACTGGGAGAAAAACACATTGATGCTATCATAGTTCCCCTGGAAAAACTGACCGGCGTGCAGGTACGCAGCGCGTGACGACGGTAATAAAACCAGGATTTTTCAAGAAAGGAGATAACAATGATAATTGTTAATAGTAGTGATGTAAAGGCAGTTGAAAGCACAGAATCCATTGTTAAACAGGGTATGGTATTCAGACAGCTTCTCATTGATGAAAAGATGGGGCAGGGAGTTCAGGTTGCGGTGGTTACCTTCAACCCTGGAGCCAGATTGAATTTTCACACTCATAAACATGAACAGGTGCTCATTGTAACGGAAGGAACCGGTATCGTCGCAACAGAAAAAGAAGAACATGTCGTCAGTCAGGGAGCGGTGGTTCTTATCCCGCCCGGAGAAAACCACTGGCATG
The DNA here is from genome assembly GCA_964519615.1 of uncultured Dehalococcoidales bacterium. GTDB lineage: Bacteria > Chloroflexota > Dehalococcoidia > GIF9 > UBA5629 > CAZFIM01. The sequence continues at coordinate 14,379 of CAZFIM010000031.1, read as the reverse complement.
GAGCCACTAAAGACTCATGGTTTACCCATATTGCCGTATTCCGCGGTGACGCCTCGCTCGACTAGGCGGGAGAAAAAGTATAATCTCAATTCCTCACGCATAGACTACAGGAGAAACCAATGACCTTAGATATGGCTGACCGGGTACAAAGAACAATCAGCGCGCTTAAGAAAAACCGTTTCGATGCCCGGTACTGCAAAACAAGAGATGAGGCAAAAAACATGATACTGGGCATAATACCGCCTCAGGCAAATATTGGCGTTGCGGATTCAGTTACATTGAGACAGACCGGCGTACTGGCGGAATTGATTAACCGCGGTAATAAAGTCATTAATCCCTTTACACCTGAAATGACTAAGAATATAGACACAGACGTAGAAAAAAGACGGTTATTTCATCAGGCATTACGCGATACCTTTGGAACTGATGTTCTGATCACGGGCTGCAATGCTGTTACCGAAGACGGTAAAATTGTAAGCGTCGATGGAGCCGGCAATAGAGTCGCCGGTATGATATATGGAGCTCCCAAAGTCATCCTGACAGTGGGTACAAATAAAATAGTCAGAGATGCCGAAGAGGCGGTATACCGCATTAAAAATGTCATCGCACCGACTCATGCCAGACAGAAAAACTATAAGACGCCGTGTGCAAAAACAGGTAAATGCGCCGATTGTTCAAGTAAACAGAGGATTTGCAGCGTAACAGTTATTCTGGAAAAAAAGACATATCACACGGATCTTTCTATTATCCTTATTGACGAAGATCTCGGTTTGGCCTGGGACCCAATCTGGGACAAAGCACGTATCGATAAAATAGTTTCAGGTTATCTGGAAAACAGCTGGCCATTCTAACACTTTTACTGCCGCTTTTTATCGATCTCAGGTTTTAATAGAATAGCCAGGAGGAGGCCTGCGGCTGCAATTATAGCGCTAATTATGAAAGCAGTATGGTAGCCGCCTGCTCTATCATATATGTATCCGGTCATAATCGGACCAATAGCAGCGCCAACGGTGAAGCTGTTGTCTACAACTGCAAAGATCAGACCGTGAGACTTCACCCCGAACATGGCTGCAATAAGAGGCGGTCGTTGTGAAGCGATGCTTCCATAGGCAAAACCCAATATTATAGAAAAAATGTAGAAGTGAGATGGTTGTTCAAGCAGCAGCAGCGAACACATCGCTGCCAGAAGTAACCAGTAACCTATAATAATAGTCCTTTTGTTCCCGATTTTATCACCTATATTCCCCATGACCAATAGCCCTACAACATCTGCCAGCCCGATAACGGCTACGGTAACAGCCGCGCTGAAAGCAGAAGCTTTAAGATCTGTGATATAGGGAGCAATATGTATAAAACCAGCCATATAACAATAGGCAAAACACATCGACATAATAAAGAATATCCAGAATCGGCCGGTACAAAGTGCCTGCTTGAGAGAATAAGCTGTCAAAGGCGCAGATAAAGCAGCAGTATGTGAACGCTCTTTAACTTGTACAGGTAATTCACGGGAGGGCTCTTTCCTCATAAACTGAGCAACTATTAGCACTAACGCGCCAACAGCTATACCTATAGTTAAATATGCCACGCGCCAACCGTAGCTCAATATCAGAGCATTGGCAACAGGCGGCCCTAAAAAACTGGCAACGCCCATGGAACAAATCACAATGCCGGTAAGCAGCGCTCGACGGCTGACAAACCATTTGGCTACAAGAGCAACCATAGGCGCAAAAATGCCTGAACCGACTCCAAGGATCACGCCATAGACCAGATAAAGCTGATATGTTGTCGTGATCCTAGACATTAAGAAGCACCCAAAAGCCGTTAAGACGGCGCTTATGATTAAAACGATGCGAGCACCGGTTCTATCGACCAGCCAACCCATTAAAATTGCTACTGCGCCCCCCATGATACGGCAAAGAGAAAAAGCTCCCGATGTTGCTGTTCTGTTTATCTGAAGCTCAGCAGCCATTGGTTTGAAGAAAATACCATATGTAAGCGATACTATGAAAATAGCGACATTGCTAAGAAAGGCAATGGCGACTATTATATATCCGTAATAAATTCCCAGGACGTCATTATCTGATTTGTCAGACTGCTGTGAAAGTGATTTCATAGAACCGGTCTTTTTCAAGGTGGCCCCGGAGGGGTGATATACTGTCATCATTATATCACAGTGTGTGTGATTGAAAAGCATCCGCCCATGCATATGAAACATAATTACACGAAGCCGTCAGTTAAATAGATATTTTGGAGGACAGAGAGCAGTGAAAATAGCTATCATAGGCGGAGCAGGCACGATAGGTTCATGCAGCGCATTTATACTGGCACATCAGGGCATGGCAGATGAACTTGTCCTCATGGACAGTAACAAGAATGCGCTGCAGTCCCATGTTATGGATATCAGTACCTCACTTACAGGCCGTAGAGATATGAATGTCTACGCAGGCGATACAAAAGACCTGCCCGGTTCAGATATTGTTATTATTTCAGCTTCCGTACCGGCTGCCGGCAGTACTCCGCGAGAAGAGCTCATTCGTGTAAACTTCCCATTGATACGTGCAGCCGCCCGCAATGTTGAAAAATATTGTCGTCATTCAACAGTTATTATTGTCACAAACCCTATCGACTCGTTAACATACGCGTTTTCCCGCTGCTGCGGAATAAACAGTAAACAGATAATCGGTTACAACCTTAATGATTCTCTGCGTTTCCAAAAGGCTATCGCCACCGCATTCAATACACCCTCAACCGAAATAGAAGCAATGGTGCTCGGCGAACACGTCTATAATCTGGTAATGCTCTTCAGCTCTATCAGGATATCCGGCAAACGGGTGGAGATAACACAGGATGTTAAAAACCAGTTGAATGAATATGTGCCTACCATGCTGAAGGCTTTTATCAAAGTGAGCACAAATCGTACTGCGGGGTGGACATCAGCTGCTGGTATTGCCACACTTGTACAGGCGATTACAAACGATTCAGACCGTATTATTCCATGTTCAACAACGCTCTGTGGACAATACGGTTTTACCGGAATAAGCATGGGCGTACCGGTCGTATTAGGCTCTGGCGGCATAAAAGAGATAATTGAACTGGACCTGCCTGATGATGAAAAGATGCAGATGAATAAAGCTGCCCAGTCCCTTTATCCGGCTGCCCTGACCATCGAGCAGATGGTCACCGGCTAAATAAAATCTATGCGGATAGTCGGGAAAATAACACGTAAAGGCAGCTACTCATCATCTGTGGTAAAGAAAAGCAGTTCCTCGCTATCGCAGGGTTTGAGCACCAGTCTGTTCCTGCCGTACACACTGTCCGGCACATTCATTATATCTTCCGGAGCGGCGAAAACATCCGGTAGACTTTCTCCATTCTCGGGATGCCTTTTTTGCCAGAGCTCAAGAGCACGTTTTGCGTCATAAGGAATAATCTGTTTCTTGGGGTCTTCTCTCTTGAAGACAACCGAAGGCACCGTTGTACCGCAATTCAAACATCTCACTGCCTGCTCAAAAGCCGTTTGCTCATCGTAGCTTCTGGCTACTTCATTAAAGCCGACCCGCTGTCCCGCATTTAAAACAGGCGATGGCATACTTGGCTTCTCCAAACGCTCCCTAACGCTCGGTGAAGGTCTTTTTCTGCCCTGTTTAAGGTCTTCACCGAGAAGATAACGCTCAATTGAGACAGCCGCCTCCTTGCCTGCTGCAACAGCGCTGATGACATCAACCGGGCCCGATACCACATCTCCACCACCGAATATTCTCTCATTCTTACTCTGCAGTGTAAGCATATCTACTGTCAGATTGCCTCGCGGCGTCCTCGATAGGTCTTCCGGCAGCATATCGCCATCGATGGTCTGCCCGATAGCCGTTATCACGTTATCCACTTCAAATGACGGTGTTTGGCCTTCTGCATATTGAGGGTTGAAACTTCCATCTATATCTCTTACGGAAACGCAGGAGAGCGTTTCCAGTGCGCAGACCTTGCCTTTTGCTGTAATTATCTTTTTCACACCCAAGCAGTTATGAATGATCACCCCTTCTTCTTCAGCCTCGGCAATCTCATGTTCCTGAGCAAGCATGCGGTCTTTAGATGAAGGCAATCTGCATTCAAGGCAAATGAGATGTACTTCACGCGATCCCAAGCGCACGCATGTCCGGGCGGCGTCAATAGCGACACTACCGCCGCCAATAACCGCCACACGCTGTCCCAATTCTACCTTTGTACCGGTATTAACCTGTTTTAATAAATCAAGCGCATTGATGACACCATCTGCGTCTTCACCTTCAATTCCCAGTCTCAAACTCTTCCATGCCCCCGTAGCAACAAATACGGCACTATAACCCTGAGCCAGAATATCTTCTACTTTCCTTACACGGGTACTGAGTCTAATATCCACGCCCAGTTCCCTGATAATATCTATTTCATCATCGAGAACCTTTTTAGGCAGGCGATATTCGGGGATGCCATAGCGGAGAAGACCACCGGCTTCCGCGCTAGCCTCAAATACAGTAACCGGATATCCCTTGCGAATAAGGTCATAAGCGCATGAAAGTCCCGCAGGACCCGCTCCTATTACTGCAATCTTTTCATTTTTATCGGGTTTCACGGCAGCAACTTTTTTCCTATTTGCATCGGCCACGTTATCGGCCATATAGCGCTTCAACGAGCATATGGCAACAGCATCATCGAACCTGCCGCGATTGCAATCTATTTCACAGGGGTGAGCACAAACACGTCCCAGCACTCCTGCAAAAGGCGTGGTTTCTCTAAAAAGCTCCAGCGCTTCGCTGACTTTGCCTGTTCCAAGCAGCTTTATATATCCTTCGGCATTTACACCGGCAGGGCAGGCGCTGCGGCAGGGCGCGTAGTCCTTCCCCTGCCGTACGGCCTTTTGCTTGGCATCACCAAACTTCTCCATCAACTCATCGATAGGGCCGAACTCCAGGGCTCTCATGGAACAGCTCAATACACATATGGGAGCAAGGCCCTGCTCCAGACGGTCGATGCACATGGTGCATTTGGACATTTTCGTACCCGGCTCATCGCTTTCAAACTGCGGTGCTCCGTATGGACATGCCTCCCAACATTTGCGCTCACCTGTGCATTTAGAAGGGTCCACCAGCACGGCACCGAATTTCTCTTCCTTATATATGGCATGATTAGGACATGCCTCCATACATACCGGCACCTCACAATGCAGACAGGGCAGCGGCAGGACGCGGAGGTCTATATTCGGGAAAGATCCTTTCTCCCATTGATACACGCGCATCCATTTCACCGGTCCCGGGGCTATATCATGCCATTGCTTGCAGGCGATCATGCAGGCATGGCAGCCGATGCAGCGGCTTAAGTCTATAAGAAAACCGTACTGGGCCATTAGCTTTTCCCCCCGTATTTTTCTACCTCAACAAGATTTGTCGCTCTTGCCGGAGCATGACAACTATCGAAATCCCCACCCATTAAAGTCGAAGGAGAGGCGCCCCGGTCAATACCGTCCTCATCAGGCATATACTTTGCCCCATGATGTATCAAGACTACGCCCGGCATGATGCGGGAAGTTACATAGGCAGGCATAATCAGTTTGCCCCGGTCATTGTATACCAGAACGGAGTCATTATCCTTTATTCCTCTTGTCTGAGCATCTGCCACATTCAGCCATACCCTGTGCCGGTAAACATGATTCCTGAGCCAGGCATGTTCCCAGAATACGTAGTGAATACGGTATCTGCTGTGCGAAGTCAGCAACATGAGAGGATATTTAGTCACCAGATGATCGTCCATTCCTCTGAGCGTAGGCATATATGTCGGCCCTGCAGTCATATCTCCCCAATTTGCAGGAAGATTATCATAAAGGCGCCCAAGGTGATCATAATGTTCGCCTTTCCCACGATTAGACTCGTCAGCTATATAGCTGGAGTATAATTCAATCTTCCCTGAGCGGGTTGGAAACGGCTTTCCCTCTTTTATCTGGTCATCCCAGCCGGTGAAAGGCTCATCATCGAGCTCATCACAGTTGATAAATTTGCCCTTGATAAACTCCTCCCACTGCGGCAGGTCTTTACCTTTTTCCTTGTAATATTCAGTCAGCTCTTTATAGCTGTCAATTAAATATCTTTCCCAATCATTCTCCCAGTTTTCATCCGAGGTGTAGTATTTAAAATATTTTTTAGGGTCAATACCCAGCTTTTCAGATATCTTGATATAAACCCATACCCAGTGTCTGACCTCCCCTGGAGGTTCAACAACTTTTGGATTAGCATTAATACACTCAAAAGTACCATAGGGAGCGCTGCGCGTAATATCCCGCTCCTCCCAGATGGGATCCTGCGCCGGAAGAATAATGTCCGCGTATTGCACAGTAGGATTCATTATACTGTGCATTGACACAATAAAGTCCATACGTTCAAGTGCTTTGATCTGGTCATTGGGGGAATCACAGGCCGTCACGACATGGTTCGATGCATGAGGTTTGCTGCCACCTCCCCAGAACAGGACCTTGGGATTGAAGTCTTTAAGATATTTGGGATCGGCTCTCCAGCCTACCATTTTGCGATACTGAGCCTCATCAAGCTGGCCGCTGCGTACTTTATCAAGCAGTAACACGGCCTGCGCCCAGAAGTGGCTCCGAAACAGTTTGGGAACCTCATAGCTGCCGTTCGGCCCCCAAATGGTACTGAATGAACCCAGAGGAAAAGACCTGTGGGGACCGGGGTGGATGGCGGGACCGCCGCCCGGATTACCCCAATTGCCCATCATTGCCTGCAGTGCAGCAAATGACGAAATTACCTGTTCGCCATGGCTTTTGCGGCTTAGACTCCAGTGCGCCCATAACCAGGCCGGCCGCATATTCCAGACCAGCTTCGCCAGCTCTCGAATAGTCTCGGCAGGCACTCCACATTTTTCCTCAGCCCACTCCGGCGATTTTGCAATCCCGTCTTCTGTCCCGAGTACGTATGCTTTCCACCTGTTGAACCCCTCCGGTTCAACATGTTTTTCAACAAAGGCTTTATCCCATGTATCGTCTTGAAATAGTACATGGGCCATAGCCATAAACATAGCCACGTCCGTACCAGGCTTTATGGGAATCCATTGGTCGCTTAAAGTTCTCACGGATGTGCTGTAGCGTGGATCGATAATTATTACCGGCTTGCCCCTCTCACGGCAGAGTTTGATAAACCATGCAAACATATGGGCGGGGCCCTGATGGCCGACCGTAGGATCACATCCCCATAAAACAATAATCTTTGAATTAGCCAGCATATCGGGAGCCGAACCGGACGACCATTTATCGAGCTGCCATGCCTTTTCTCCCGTGATGACATGTGCCATCAATCTGGCCGCATCATACGAGCACCACCCCCATCCTTCAGCACCGGCACCCCAAAAAGAAAAAAGCCTTTCCAGGGTTTCATTGGGCATATATCCTGTCATTACCGAAAGGGGGCCGTATTTCTCTCTTGCCCTCTGCATGTTATCGGCAATAGTAGTGAGCGCCTCTTCCCATGATATTCGGACATATTTCCCCTCACCCCTCTTACTGCCCGGCGCGCGCTTAAGCGGATAAAGTATGCGGTCCGGATGTTGGCTGTATCGGTGAAAAGAGAGGCCTATCACACAGGGGCGTCTCTGAAGCTGCACTTTAATTAATTCGTTATCGCTTAAATAGGCATCTTCACGGCCCCTGTTTTTATTGTACCTGTCATCCGGCTCAATAGCGACTACCTTTCCATCACGCACATGCGCCTTTATGACGCATTGGAAATTACCGCCGCAGTTGCATCTACAGGTAGTATAGAAGGTTTCGGTCCCTTTTCCCCCGCAAGATTGCTCTTTATCGGTCATTATTTCACCGCCCCTTTTCTTTTTTCACACTGGTTGACAAATAGGTAATCATAACACGGCATACGCTTGTGCCGGAAATCCGCTGCTACTTAGTTATATCATAATCCGGCAAATAAAAAACTGAAATGCTTTTCAAGTTTTTGCGTAAACATTTGTGATGACCCATTCATAATAAACAGTATCGTTTTTCAGCAATAATCCTGCTGTTCATAAAAGGCTGTCCACCCGCTTTGCATCACTATACAGCGACGATGAGGTTAAACAGCTGCAGATTCTATAGTATTCTTCTTAAGATTTATCAGGTGAAGCATGTAAATTATTTACAGCAGGTCTCAGCTTGCCATTAGATACTCAGAAAAGGCGGTCTATATTGCGCTTCCAATAATTCGCTCGCCTTGACCTTTAATTTAGAAAGCAATGTATGCAGGTCCCGTTGCTCTTCACCGGAGAGCACCGAGAGCAGCATAGTTAATAGTGTACGGTCTACCGATTCATTGTAAATATTCTTGCCCTTCTCAGTGATAAGAACCCGTATTCCATTACCCTGCCGTGTACGTTGTTTTTTGACAAGGCCTTTATCCTGCATGCGGCTGATCAGGCTCGAGACGGAATTGGTCTCACGGGTAACTACTCCCGATATCTCCTGCAGCGTAGCTCCTTCCGGCGTATCACGTAATAAGCGCAATACCGCAGCCTGTATCAGGGTAAGTCCAAAAGCCCTTAACTCATTTTCTCGTGCCCTCGTTGCCATATACCTGACCTGATCAATCAACACAATAAGATCAAGTTTTTTATCATATCTGCTTTGTTTACCATTCTGCATAATATAATACCCTGCTCTTAATAATTACTTAGTTTATCAGTCCCGGATAACATCTGTACATACTATTTCACGGTTTGATATAAATATAGTACATCCAATTGGATTATTAATTCAATACTTATATTCACCGAAGTTGGCAGTAAATAATTTTGCTGACCTTTTACTATGTGACAGCTATAGTCAGGCTGCAAAGTTTATACAAAACGCTTGACAGTGGTGATATAATATGCATATATCCAATTGGAATCTTTATTGGAATATCATCTTAATCACCAGTCGATCTCAAAGAGACAATCTGGGTTTACTTGGCGGAATAATCGGTACAAGCCCTCTATTCCCTCTATAACAACCTGATACAGTGAGTAATAGAACCGGAGGAACGAAATGAAGAAAATCTCAATCACCGAAACTTACAAACAATTTCCCGATGTGCATGAAAACATTGTGCTCAAAACAGATGTCTTAAGACGGGGGATAGACATCAGTCCGGCGGCTGTCGCCAATTTCAGGAATCGTGATGACTTGCTCTGGAAAGGATTCCACCTCTTTTCTTACGACAAACAGGAGACCAAAGTCTACGGTGACAAAGTGCCATGGTATATCAGATTGGAGGACGGATGTCCCATTATGGTAAGGACCAACAGGAACTCCCCCTATTTACTGGACATGATAGACGGTGCGTTTGTGATCAAGGAGAAGGAGACCGGGGAGACTGTAGCTCATAAACTATGGTTCGAACGCAAACCGCGCTGGTATGACATGAAGACCAAAGAAGGAATCCACATGCCTGCCATTGCCCAGGGCAATGCCCGCATGATCTTCGTCACCACCAACAAATACTGCGAGCTGTGGAACGAAGGTCTGCAGTGCAAATTCTGCAATATCAACGCGACGCTCAAAGATCAGAAGAAGGGCGGGGAGGATGTCGTAGCCCGCATTGACCCTGATATCATCGCCGAGGTTGTTAAAACCGCCTTCTTCGTCGACCATCAGTATGCATGGTTGTACATCAGCGGAGGCACGATCCTGGGCAAATATCAGGGACAAACGGAGTTGGAGTTCTTCTGTACACGTATCGAGGCTATACGGGACAAGCTGCAGGTGCTGATACCCACCACCATACAGATCGCTCCGTACGATGACGAAGGCTGGAAGAGGCTTTATGCTACGGGAGTGAACGCGGTACAGCCCAATATCGAAGTATGGGGCAAGGAATTATTCGAGTGGATATGCCCGGGTAAAAATAAATATGTAGGGTGGGACAACTGGATTAAGAGGAGTATACGGGGCGTAGACTTCTGGGGTAGAGGGAGAGTACAGCCTAACTTCGTGCTTGGTCTGGAGATGGCCAAACCGTACGGGTTCGAGAAGGTGAGCGATGCCATCAAGCACACCACCGGGGGCTGGGACTATCTGATGGCCAACGGAATTCTGCCGCGCTTCAATTTGTGGATACAGGAATCAGGCTCTGCTTTTGCCGATCAGCCGGAACCGCCGCTGGAGTATTTCATCGAGATACAGAAGGCTTACACCGAGCTGCGCTGGAAACATAAATATGATCCTCCTTTCCCTTCAGCCAACGACCGTTTCAGCTATTATATGAACAGTCTGCATGACTTTGAGTATTATCACGGCACCGGCACATTGTCCAAAAAGAACCTCGACGAACGGTTGGGCGTGAAGCCAGGCGAGCGCGGAGGACGTGAGGACCAGCAGGGTTATACCCTCTCCTGGGACTAGGTACCTGAATTAAATTCGGAAAGGAAGGTTATTATGGAAGCTGAAAAACAGCTTGCACGTTATATATCGTCAATCGAATTCAAAGACCTGCCGCCAAAAGTAATCAGGTCTATAAAAAATATTATCCTGAATATCACGGGAACCACCGTAGCCGGTTCAAACCGGGAAGGCTGCCAGACAATAGTTAATCTGGTGAGAAAATGGGGCGGAGCGAAAGAGGCGACAATTCTTGTTCATGGAGGGGCAATACCTGCTCATAATGCCGCTTTTGCCAATGCTTATATGGCGCGTGCACTTGATATCGATGATGCCATGTTTCCGGGAATGCATGTGGGAGCTTCAACTGTTATGACAGCACTGGCAGTGGCTGAGCAATGCGGAGGATGCGGCGGGAAGGATTTTATTACCGCACTTGCTATAGGTCATGAAGTTGCATCCAGATTCAACAGTGTCACCGATTATGTTGGGTTCGATCATACTGGAGTAAGCACTATTATGGGAGCCGCGACCACCGCCGGCAAGATACTCAAGTTGAACGAACAACAGATGGTAGACACACTGGGGCATGCCTTCAACAGGTCAGGAGGCAGCTTTCAGAGCAATGTCGACGGCGCACTCGCAGTCAGAATTATCCAGGGGGGTGCTGCACAGGGTGGAATCATAAGTGCGGAACTTGGCAAAGAAGGCCTTAACGGACCAAAGAATTTTATCGAAGGTATCTACGGTTACCTCCATCTGTTCGGCAGAGATAAATACTCTGTCGGGGATATAACATCCATCACCACAGGCACCTTCAATTTCCAGGACAACCTCCTTTTTAAGAAGTATCCGAGCTGCGCTTGTACGGAAGGCGGAACCGATGTCATACTCGCTATCATGAATGAAAACGGACTGACAGCTTCTGATATTGCCAAAATCGATATTCTAGTCTCACCTATTGCTTACAGGCTTGTCGGACATCAATTCGAAGCAGGGGATACGCCGACCGTAAATGCACAATTCAGCGTACGATATTGCGTTGCCAGCGCGGCACTCCGCAAGGGCACACGGCTTCAATTCTTCGAAGAAGAGATGATAAGAGATCCACGCATTTCAGCAATGCTTGAGAAAATCACGGTGACATCCGATCCCGGCCTTGAAGGTAATATGGACCTTCATCTTAAAGTCGGTATGACGGTTACTACCATTAATGGAAATACCTATAGAAAGGAGCTCGACCAACCACCCGGAGCTCCGATGAACCCGTTAACAGACCCTGAGTTTCAGGACTGCTTCCGCGACTACGTCAGCTACGGGGCTAATGCCCTTTCCCCGGACACAGTCAAGGAAATAATCGCATTCATAGAACGTCTGGAAGAGCAGAAAGACGTGCGAAAGCTGGTGTCATTTCTCACAAAATAATACGGTAATAACAATACACATCGGCCATTAACAAATAGAATGAACAACAACATTGTGAGTATAACCGAACTATACAAACAGCTCTTATATGTGCATCTCAATATCATCCTTAAGACGAAAGTAACCGGACATTAAACGAGACTCACAGAAAGAGCAAAAAGAAAGGCAAAAGGAGTTAATAAAATGTCAATAGTAGATGAATACAAGCGTTTTCCCGATGTTCACCCCAATATTATCTTAAAGACAGATTTAGTGCGGCTTGGTGTGGCTATCGGGGAAAACGCTAAAAATCGTTTTAAGGATATGGAAGACGTAGCCTGGAAAGGCTACCACATGTTCTCTTACGACCGCGGGGAAACAACAGTCATTTCGGATAGAGTTCCTATGCAGATGCGGCTCGAGGATGGTTGTCCCGTGCAAATAGAGTCAGATGCACATTCTCCATACGTACTTGATTTCGTGGACGATGACTTTATCATCACTGAAAATGGTGAAACGATCGCCAAAGGTATTTATTTTCCCCTCAAACCACGGTGGTATGGAATGAAGTTGGAAGATGGTACCCCCATGGAGGCTATATGTCAAGGCCTTGGGGATGGTTCTATATTCATCATCTTCAATAATTATTGTGAGCTGTGGAACACAAAAGATCAGTGTCTTTTCTGCAATATAAATGAAACGTTGAGGGATCAAAAAGCAGGTGGCGAATCTTCTGTGGTGAGAAAATCCCCCGAGGCCATAGCTGAGGTGCTGGCAACAGGCATTTCAATCGACCCTCTCAATCAGAGATTCATCATTGTATCGGGCGGAACAATTCTGGGTAAATACCAGGGGCAGACCGAGCTGGAATTCTTCTGCTCTCGTCTAACTGCCATGAAGAAGAAACTAGGGGCATGTCCTCCCCTCACTCTCCAAATTGGTGCCCAGACCGATGAGAACTGGAAAAAGATTCATGATACCGGCATAGTTACCTCGGTTGAACCAAATATGGAGGCATGGGACAGGAAATTGTTTGAATGGATCTGCCCCGGGAAAAATAAATTTGTTGGATATGACGAATGGATAAAACGGACTATCAAGGCAGTAGATATTTTTGGCCCGCTGCAGGTCAACCCCAATTTTGTCCTCGGGGTTGAAATGGCAAAACCGCATGGATTTACAGATGTCAGTACAGCAGTTAAGTCAATAGCCAAGGGATGGGATTTCTTGATGGGTCACGGAGTGCTGCCGAGATACCGCTTCTGGTTCATCGAGAAAGGTTCTGCTTTGGGTGGGCAGGAGCCGCCGCCTCTTGAGTACTACATTGAAGCTCAAAAAGCCTACGCAGAGCTGAGATGGAAGCATGGTATAGAGTTCCCGTATGCAACTCAAATGGGAGCTTTTGGCGGCTATGTTCCCAGTTGTCAACAGGATTTTGAATATTACCACGGCTCCGGGACATTATCCAGACAAAAGTTGAAGGCAAGAGGATACCAGGGAGAGTTGGGGCGAGCCCTTAGCTGAGCACCTGCGAACATAAATACACATTAAGGGTGAGATACGCAGTCCTGGTAAGAAACCGGGGTTAGCACTCCCGGTCAATAACATTTTTTTAGGTAGAGTGAGATGGTTCCTGCTAAAAAACAAATTGACGGTATGTTCTTAATCATCGACCGCAAAAATCCCCGAGGCCTGCGGCACTGGTCTGACGAACTTCTGCAAAGACAGATACCGGCAGTAATTCAGGTCGATGAATACATGTTGGATACGCATTGTGCGCTTATTAAATCACTTGCGGATAGCGGTTTTGCTATAGCAGGCGTAAATAATGAACGTCCGTTCTGGAACCAGCCTTACGACTATCAGTATTCGGAAATGAATCGCATTAAGGAAAAAGTACAGGCATGCACGGGTAAGCCTATGCGTCTGTTTGCCTCCAAATATGCTGCTCATGACGAACAAACAGTGAAAGCAGCAAATAAGCTCGGAATAAGCTATATCTTCATACGAGGGCCTGTAGGAGCAAGAGCAGTGGTCTTCAAACCGCAGGAATACAACGTAAAGCTACTTTCACAGAGCAATGTCCCGCTGCGGGATGCAGGTACCGGATCATTGTGTGATGAATCCCTTTTCTGCAGGGGTGCTGTCCCTGCAGATATGAGGGAGATCCTTTTCAACCTTGATGTTGGCCGCATAATACTGGTAGCACAGACGCACCTTTCCGGCGTCAAACTGAACTGGTGGAACTTGTACCAGGACTTTTTCAAGGCCGATATTGTTCGTTGGCTGAAGCTGGATGATTTCTCAGTCGAACCAGTCGTCTTACCCTATGCAGAAATACCTGTAAACCGGGCAGTTGAATATACTACTCCCAAACCTGCTATACCAATCGAAATGGAGCCTGACTTCTCTTTATTAGATTAATCAATCTCTTAATCCACTGTGATAATTAAAAAACAGCGGTTATTTATAATATGAGTTCGGTGATGCATTTATTTTGAAAGCAGTCAAATATACCAGCTGCACCAATAGCGGGCCAATCAATGTCTATGTAAAAGACGGCGAAGTGGTGAGAATCACCCCGATGCACATCG
>CAZFIM010000030.1:0-32704 GCA_964519615.1 uncultured Dehalococcoidales bacterium | reverse complement strand
TTATCTTCATAATGACACTATTGTAGTGTCACTAATCTATCTGAACTAGTACATTACCTACTATATTTGCACAAGATAATATTAAAAAAATTTTTGAAATTTTATGCATATTCTTAGCATGCTATGAGTATTATTAAACTATATAATGCATTATAATATACTTTATAGAATATTTGCGCACTCAGATAGGATTGTCAGCTTACTAATTACCGGCAGGAAGCAATTTACCGATTTGGGGAGCTTTCAGCATCAGCTCGGCCAGAGCGACCTCTTCACCACCGATAGAAAGAGCACGGGCTGAATTTTGCGTAGTGATTATTACGGCCAGAGGCTGCCTTCTCCAGTTCAGGGCAATTCCCCGGCGAAATGTTTTGCAGACAACCGATGTTTCGATTACAACAAATAATGTATATCCCGGCAGAGTAACAGGTTGTGATATGATTATCTCTTTCGTTTCCATTCTTTCACCAGTACTACGGCTGCACGCAAGAAGGGTGCGCCGAACAATAAGCGGACCAGCGGTATAATAAGCATAACGGGAATAAGACGAAGCCTTCCGTCAATAGAAGCTTTAAAGTAAGCTTCGTTATAAAAGTGTGGTGTTATGGTGATGTCCCAGGGTAAGCAGGTATTCATGAAGTAGTTGAAAGGAGATGAGAAAGCAAAAAGGAATGCCGTATCAGCGGGGCTATCGAAGCTGATAGTTAAATCTACGGAAAGCCTTTTGATTTTAAGGCGGGAGAGAATACCGCTGACAAAACGTTTAAGATGGTTTAAGAGTCCGTTTATACGCACAATGCGTGCAAGAACGCGTATATCAGGCCTGCCTTTTCTTTTTTCCTGCTTTACGAGTCTTTTTTTATGAGTTTTTTTCTGTGAGGTGAAACGTGTCTTTAGAAGCCCGAACAGCCACACAAGTTTGAATTCGGACGAGTATTGTTCCTGCGATACGTAGTGAAAGGAGAATTCAAACGGGATGGCGAGGACGAGCATAAAGACCGCAGCCAATCCTATAAAGGCAATGAGCACCCACACCGTCTATTCTTCTTTCTTGTGTTCCTGTCGCTCTCCCCATTTCTCAGCGAAGCGGACCATCATTTCCGGCACGGTCTCCCCGATTTTTTCTATTGCGCTTGCCATACCGCCTTTGATAGGTTCGATTCTGGCGCCGTTCTTGTCCACAATGATCACGGCAATAGGCTTTATACCCGCGCCTCCGCCCACGCCGCTCCCTGCACCTTCGCCGGCCTGCTTGGCATCGCCTTTGCCCAGGCCTGCTCCACCTCCGACTCCAAAACCCACGCTTAAAAGAGGGATAAGCGTGGACTCACCGATTGTGAGCGGTTCTCCGATAACCGTTTTACTGCCGAGTACTTTCTCTATTTCCCCTAACGTGGTTTTTACCAGCTTTTCTACATCTTCCATGTATCTGTTTTCCTCCCTGAACTCTCCTGCAATAGTACCCCTATCATAGCGGTCTGGCGTTCCACGGTCAACGGGGCAGATTATCGGAGGCATCTAGTAATGTGAAGCTCCGATCTCCTCCATTTTACCGGTAACGATATAGACTATTCTTTCGCAAATATTGGTTACGCGGTCGGCGCTGCGTTCCAGGTTATGCGCCACCCAGATAAGCCTGGTTGCACGGGTAATGGTGTGCGGATCTTCAGCCATAAAAAGCAGCAGTTCGCGGAAAACCTGATTATTGAGATCGTCTACTTCATCGTCTTCACCTGCGATTTTACGTGCTTCCTCTGCATTAAGACTGATAAAAGCATCGAGGCTGCGGCGCAGCATGTTCGCTGTTTTCTGAGCCATACGTGGAATATCAACAAGCGGCTTGAGTGGAGGCTCATCCCCGATCATGACAACGATCTTGGCGATACCTTCGGCATGGTCTCCGATACGCTCCAGTTCAGAAATAATATGAATTGCACAGATAAGCGAGCGCAGGTCTTTTGCCATAGGCTGTTGTGTGGCAATAAGCTGCACACACTGCTCTTCAATGCTGAACCTTTTTCTATTGATATCCGCATCTTCAACGATTATCTGTTTTGCCAGTGTCTGGTCCCGCTTTTTTAGCGCCTCCACTGAGCGGATAATAGCCTTCTCGACCATGCTGCCCATTATCAGCACTTCATTTTGAATTTCCCTTAACCGTTCATGAAAATTTGTCCTGATCTCCATCAACCTGACCTCCTGAACACATTACCCGAATCGCCCGGTAATGTAGTCTTCCGTGCGTTTATCGTTGGGTGTGGTAAATATCTGAGAAGTCGGACCGTATTCGATGAGAACACCTGCCCTGTCTTCCTCTATCATCATGAAGGCTGTCATATCGGAAACTCTGGCTGCCTGCTGCATATTGTGCGTAACGATGACTATGGTGTAATCGTTCATGAGCTTTCTCATCAGTTCTTCTATTTTGAGTGTGGCAATAGGGTCCAGTGCACTGCACGGTTCATCCATAAGAATGACTTCCGGCTCAACTGCCAGCACCCTGGCGATACAGAGGCGCTGCTGCTGCCCGCCTGAGAGCGCAAAAGCAGAATGATGAAGTTTATCCTTTACTTCCTCCCAGAGGGCGGCTTGACGCAAGCTTCTTTCTACTATATCGTTTAGTTCTCCTTTGTTAGGTATTCCATGCCGTTTGGGGCCGAAGGCGATATTCTCATATACCGTCATGGGGAAGGGGTTGGGCTTCTGAAATACCATACCCACTCTTTTCCGTAATTCCACCACATCCGTTGTGCTGTCGTAAACGTTCAAATCATCTATACTGACCTGCCCCTCTACCCGGGCACGGGAGATCAAATCATTCATGCGGTTGAAAATACGCAGGAATGATGATTTGCCGCAGCCGGAGGGGCCGATGAGAGCGGTAATGGCGCACTGCGGTATGTCAAGAGAGATATTTCGCAAAGCGTGAAAACCGCTATAAAAGAGGTTGACGTTCGACGCTTTCAATTTGACAAGATTACAGCTATTCGCTGTTTTACTGCTTTGAAGCGATACTTTAATATCCATAATTTACGCTCTTCCACTCATTTTAGCCTGAAATTTGCGCGAAAGGAAGTTGGTGACGGTATTGATGATGATAATTGTAGCGATAAGTACAACGCCCGTTGCCATCGCTTTATCAAAGGCGTTGGTCTCCATGGCAAGGTAGAAAAGGTGCAAAGAAAGCGTCCGCCCTGAACGCAATAGAGAGGTAGGCATATTTGCGCTTCCCCCCATTGTAACATACAAACAGGCAGTCTCTTCCACCGCACGGCCTGCGCACAGTATGATGCCGGTTATTATGCCGGGCATAGCCGCCGGAAGAATAACATAACGGATAGTCTGCCACCTGGTAGCTCCCATCGCCAGCCCCGCCTCCCGGTAATCACGTGGTATAGCCTTGATCGCCTCTTCCGCTGTCCTTATCAACGTGGGTAGTAGCAGGCAAACCAGTGTCAGCGCACCCGAGAGAATAGAAAAATTAAAGTGCAGCATAGTAACAAATACGGCAAAACCGAAAAGACCGAATATAATCGATGGAACGCCTGCCAGCGTCTCAACACCGTAGCGGATCAGCCGGGTGAACCAGTTGTCGGCTGCATATTCGGCCAGATAAATTGCTGCTCCAATGCCGGGCGGAATAAGTATTATCAACGTTACAGCAACCAGGTAGAGAGTGCCTACTATTGCCGTTGAGATACCGCCTTCACCGCTCAGGCCTCCTTCAGGTGCGGTAAACAGAAAATTAAAGTTGATTGCGCGATAACCATTAATAAATACATATCCTATAATGCATATGAGGATAAGAACGGTGATGCAGCCGCCTCCCCAGATAAAGACCATGGCCAGATTATTACTTGCTTTAGCTGACATGCCTGCTTGTACCTCTTCTTAAAGCTACCATGGCGATGCTGTTAAGCAGAATGATGAGGACGAAAAGGACGATTCCGGTAGCAAACAGCGCATCGCGCTGGGTCCCGGCAGCGTACATTATCTCCACAGCGATATTGCCTGTGAGCGTACGTGCCTGGCTGAGGGGGGAGAGAGGGATGATGGGAGAATTGCCGATGACCATAATCATGGCCATAGTCTCTCCTATTGCCCTGCCCATCCCTAAAATAACACCTGCCATGAGACCGGAGCGGGCGGCAGGCATTATAACATACCAGATAGTCTGCCAGCGGGTGGCGCCGAGTGCCAGGGCACCCTCTTTGTATCCATGCGCAACAGACCTGAGACTATCTTCGCCTATACTGATAATAGTGGGCAGTACCATCGCCATAAGCACAATCGATGCGGCCAGCACGCTGAATCCGCTTCCTCCGATCTGGCGAATAAGCGGTACAACAAGGAGCATGCCTACCAGGCCGTATACTACAGAAGGAATTCCTACCAGCAACTCCACCGCCGGCCGCAGCAATCCTCTCACACGGTTCGGGGCTACTTCCGCAAGAAGAATAGCGCAGGCAATACCCAGAGGGACCGCCAATATCATCGAGCCGATGGTGACGAATACAGACCCGATAATCATCGGTAGAATGCCATATGAGTCTCTATCAGGATTCCATTCCGCCCCGAAGAGAAAATCGAAAGGATTAACCTGGGAGAATACAGGTACTCCTTCAATTATTATGAAAACAGCTATTGCCAGCAGCACTAACAAAGAAATTGAGCCGCAAATATAAACGACGGTTTTAGCTGTACGATCGAAAAAGTAACGCGACATAATTGATATCAACGCGGGGATGGATTGTAGCGTTCCATCCCCGCGTTCCTTTTCATTGCATCGTTGATTAACTACGCTCTGGTATTTATTTTACGGGGATATATCCTTCTTCTTCCACAAGTTTCTGCCCTTCTGCGCTCAGACAGTAATCGATGAACTCTTTTACTATCCCTTCCGGTTGCTCTTTTGTGAGGAAGTAAAGAGGTCTAACGATCGGATACGTGCCGTTGAGAGCATTTTCCACTGTCCCATCGATGTCGTCAACGCTCAGCGCTTTGACTGATGAATCGAGATAACCGAATGAAACAAATCCGATGGCATTATCATCGCCGGCTACTGTGGTACGGACTGCGCCGTTGGAAGGCTGCAGGATAGCATTTTGAGAGATTTGTACTTCTTCTCCCATAACCATTTCCTCAAAGGCAGCCCTGGTGCCTGAGCCCTGCTCTCTGGCTACGATGTCTATTGCTGCGTCTTTTCCACCTACCTGGCTCCAGTTGCTGACAGTCCCGGCGAAGATTTCTTTCACCTGCTCTTTGGTCAATCCTTGAATTGAATTAGAGGGATGACACACAATTGCGATACCGTCTTTAGCAAGCAGGTGCTTGACCAGTGCCGGTTCGCTTGATTTCAACTCACGCGATGCGGCACCGATATCAACGGTCCCATCTGCTGCGGACTGCACACCAACGCTCGATCCGCCGCCCTGGATGGTGATTTCTGTATCGGGATGAGTCTGCTTGAATGCACCGGCGAATTTCTCTGCAAGCGGCTGCACCGTGGTGGACCCCGCTTCTGTAATTGTATTCGATGAGCCGGAACATCCGCTGAAGATTGCCAGCGAAAGAACAAGTATCGCTGCAAGTATCAAGCCAATCTTCCCATATTTTGTGAACATTAAGTTTAAACCTCCTGAAATTGTTTTTAATAGTTATGTCGTTTATAGTTTGCGGTGCTGTATTTCTAGTAAACTTCTGCCAGCGTTCGAGCAAAATTGACGGCAGCAAGGTTAGTTTTATTTAAGGTCTTCTCCTCACAAAAAAAATGGAGCAGCGCTCTCGCTGTTGCCGTGTTCGTGGCAACAGGTATATTCAATACATCACATACCCGCATAAGCGCCAAGCAATCTGATTCATGGCAATACACGGTCATATGATCTCTGAGCAAGATAACCGCCTTGACGCAGCGGCCTGCTGCCAGCGCCCCGATTTCCTGCACACCTCCTTCCTGTGTGCTATGTACCAGTGTGAGAGGCAGCCCTGTGCCCTGCTGGATCATCCGCCCCGTATTTCTGGTTGCTACCAGTGACAGACCTGCAAGGACCTCCTTATATGCTCTGGAAAGGATAACCATGTCTTCTTTCTTTGCATCATGCGCAATAAACGCAAGATCATATTGTTTCATCGCTCACTCTCTTTCATCGCTGCTTACCTTTAGCCTGCTAGGCTGCATTGCGGACCTTCGCATTATATGATCGAATATCTTTGATCAGCACCTCTACGCGCCTGCGGATTTCATCTCTTATCGCTCTTACTTTTTCCAGCGGCTGGCCTTCGGGATCATCGAGTTGCCAATCTACGGCGGGAATGGATTTTACAGGACAGGCCTGTAATGCTCCGCATCCCATACTAATTATTAAATCTGCATTATCGGCCATAAGCATTGTCAGCATTTTTGGTTTTTTCTTTCTTATGTCTATGCCGACTTCAAGCATTGCCTGGGCAACAACCGGATTGATAGCCGGAGCCGGGGTAGTCCCGGCCGAAGATGCGATAGCTGCGTTCTTAATCATATTATTGAAGAATGCTTCAGCCATCTGACTTCTTCCTGAATTATGAATACAAATAAACAGTACTTTTTGCATAATTGTCTGAGTACTCTCTCAGAGTTTTACAATTTCTTTAAACAAATTGTAACAGCGCGGTTTTAAGGTACAGTTAAACGGATGTTAAAAAGAGGTTAAAAAATAAAAAAAGGCGGTTGTTTAATCTGCGGCAAGCGGAAGCGTAAAATAAAATGTAGAGCCTTTACTTTCCTCACTTTCCACCCAAATTTTTCCGCCGTGGGCCTCTACGATATGCTTGGCTATTGCCAGCCCGAGACCTGTCCCTTTGCCGGAGCGTGATCTATCCGCTTTATAAAAACGCTCAAAAATACGGGGAATGTCCTCCGGGGCGATTCCGCTGCCGGTATCCGCTACCTCTATAATGACGTGGTTTTGGCGTTTTTTAGCGGATACAGTGATTGCGCCGCCGGGGGGGGTGAACTTGATGGCATTGTGCAGTAAATTGAGCAGCACCTGCTCCAGCCTGTTGCTGTCCGCTGATATCTCCGGAAGGTCTGACATGTTAGAAGTCTTTATTGTTAAACCGGCCCTCTCCGCTTGTTCCCGCAAGCGGTCACAGGACTGAGCGATCAATTCTCTAATATTGACGGGCTGCTTGTGCAGTGCGGACTCACCTTTTTCCATGCGGGAAAGCTCTGATAATTCCCCAACCATCTGTGCCATTTTATCTGCTTCCAGATTGATTCTATTGAGAAAATCATGGGTTACCTGAGGCTCGTCAACGATACCCGAGCTCAGCGTTTCCGCCATCATCTTGATGGATGATAGAGGAGTACGTAATTCATGCGATATATTGGAAATGAAATCACGCCGGACCTTCTGCAACCTGTGCAATTCCGTCAGGTCTTGCAGGAGCAGCACACAGGCATTTTCGCCCGGAAGAGGTGTCGCTATTACGCCGAGCGTTTTTTCATTGTTTCTCAATTCTATCAGGGCATGAAACTGCTGTGCATTCATAAGACAGCGGCTCAGGATATCATCTATTTCATGTTCGCGTATCGTTTCCATAATAGTATGGCCGATTGCATTTGCCTGTACTATTCCCAGTATTTTTTCCGCAGTGCTGTTGAGCAAAGTGATCTTTCTACTGCTATCTGCTACTACGATACCATCGCCCATAGACGATAATATCACTTCCATCCTGTCCCTCTGAGTTGTTAGCTGGGATATCATCTCTTTTAACCTGGCGGCCATTCGGTTAAAGGCTCTGGTTAGCTCTCCCACCTCATCTCTGGATGTTACCTTAAGAGTTTTATCGAACCGACCTGCGGCGATTTCCCATGACATATGAGTAAGTTTTTTTATCGGGTCTGTGATACTTTTTGACAGCCAGAATGCAAGCAGGCCGGCCAGGGCAAGTGCTAATAATGATCCTGCCAAGATAGTCCACCTTATACGGTTTATCTCCCCCTTTACTTCAAAAAGTGGAAGGGAAATACGAACTACGCCCTGCAACTGCTCTCCTGAGAAAACGGGGACAGCTACATAGAGCATATCGTAGCCCATAGTGGAGCTAAAACGAATATTGCTGCCTTCTTTTCCGTGCAGAGCCTCACTGATTTCAGGCCGGGTTGCATGGTTCTCCATTGAAGACGGGTCCTGTTCGGAATCACCCAATACTGTACCGTCAAGACCGATAAATGTAATGCGGGCGTTGATAAACATGCCGGACCGTTTTGCCAGTACATCCAGACTGCTTATGTCACCGCTGCTAAAATAGGGCGCGCTGTTATAAGCGATAAGGCGTGCCTGCTTCGTAAGCTGAGCATCAGTATTTATCAGATAGTTATTTTTGAATGTATGTATAAGGTAGGTGCTCAGCGCTCCAATACAGATAAAGACAAGGAGTACCATGGCGATGGTAGTGCGTCGTCTCATGCTTTTTTAACCGCTCCTATGCCTCGAGCTTGTAACCGACACCTCGGACGGTAATGATAAGGCGCGGGTTTGAAGGATCGTCTTCGATTTTTTTCCGCAGCCAGCGGATATGCACATCAACAGTCCTCGTATCCCCTATATATTCATAACCCCAAATTGTCTGCAGTATGTGACTGCGTGTAAAAACGTGTCCGCGATTCCGCATGAAAAAAGCGAGCATATCGAATTCCTTGGGATTGAGTTCAATTAAAATACCTTTCCTGCTCACTTTATGAGCAGCCGGGTTTAACTCTATATCGCCTGCCGTCAGTACCGGCTTTTCTCGTATGTTGTCCAGGGTTACGCCGATATTGCTTATTGACGACCGGCGCAGCAAAGCTTTAATGCGGGCCAGAAGCTCTCTGATGCTAAAAGGCTTGGTAAGATAGTCATCTGCTCCGATCTCAAGCCCCACGATTTTGTCCACCTCATCGCTTTTAGCGGTGAGCATCAATATAGGTGTGGTCATCTCTTTGCGGAGAATGCGGCATACCTCGAATCCGTCAAGCTCCGGAAGCATAATATCCAGAATAATAAGATCAGGAGTCTCTTTGCGGGCAAGAGCAATTGCATGACTGCCGTCTGAGGCGGTGATCACCCCGTAACCTTCTTTGAGCAGATTGTATTTTGTGGCTTCAAGAAGAGACTGGTCATCTTCCACAAGCATTATCGTATGATTCGACATTTTCTTTCTCTGATATCTAGTATAGAGCTACATTAAATTCATGGCAACTAAACCTTTTTGCGATAGTCCTTTTTTTATTCAAACCGCAAAGAGAGCCCGGAAGCATAAGGGTACTAAAGTACTAAGAAAATCATGACTTGTGGGTGATAACAAAAGTACCGAATTAGCTTATTCTAGGGGTGAAAAGGACAAGAAAACATATGCAATGACTGTTTGGAGGGGTTAAGTTTGAGGGGCTTACCCTCCGGAGAGTACATGGTGTTTTTAATCAAGAACACCGGAATGTGTTAGGCCGCATACAAATTAATACAGGAGGGCGAATAGATGACTACCAACATTAATCTATCGGGGACAGGACCCGGTAATTGTGGCATCGATAATGCAGTAAGCCGCGTATCAAGCTCCATTACCGAGGTTGCACAAAAGGCTTACAAAGTTGCAAACGGAACTATCCGAACGGCGGTGATCGCCCGTGACGGTATGGATAAAGCGAATCAGGCTATAGTGGGATTGAGAAAGATAGCTTGTGTTATGAGCGATCTGGAAGCTATGATAGAACAACTGTCTCTTCACGCAGGGAAACTTCGTGAAATGCCTGACGCTTTTGAACAATTCACCCAAGAGGTCATTTGGGTAACGGATAAATACACCAGAGAAGATATCAATTCTAATAATCTCAACGCGATGAGAGAGGAACTGGCATCAATCGCAGCTGGTACTGCCGGCAAAATCAGTGAAGTCTCGCAACAGATAACGCATCTCACGGATGAAGTAGGAACATGCATAAATGCTATTGATGCCGGCATCAGACAGGTAGAAGAGGGGCACCGGGCTGCGTATAATTCATTTGCAGTGCTTGACCAGGTACTTGACACGCTGGAGGAAAATTCCATCAAGATCGATCAAATCCTTGCAGCAGCAGAAGAAGTCAGCAAATCCGGAAGCGAAATGATAGGTATTGTGAATAAAGTTGTAGCTGAGATAAACAGTTCAGCTCAGTATATAACGCATATTTCAGGCAAATTGAGGAACGGTACCGTATCATCAAGCTGCAGCAAGGAGCCCCACGAATATGGCGACGATATTCCACTACACCCTTTTATCAGTGAGGACTTGCTTCTAACTTAGTCAACAGCCCTCCGGGTTCGAGTGTTATCCCATACCTCTATGTAAGAAGCGGCGCTTATAAAAGCGCCGCTTCTTGCGTTTACAGGTTGTTCAGAAATACTGAATTTTCATTCATCCAAACTTTCCGCAGACATAATCGCGTGTTTTATTATGTTCAGGGCTTTCGAACATCTTCTTTGTTTCACCGAACTCAATCAATTTGCCAAGATAAAGGAAGGCGATATAATCGGAAACACGCTGTGCTTCCTGCATATTATGAGTTACGATCACAATCGTATAGTTATCTTTCAAGGCAATGATGCTAGACTCCAGTTTGGCTGTGGATATGGGGTCCAATGATGCTGCGGGCTCATCCATTAATACTACTTGAGGTGAGATGGCCAGACATCTGGCAATGCATAGACGTTGCTGCTGTCCTACAGAAAGTGCCATGGCACTCATATTCAGTCTATCTTGTAGTTCTTCCCAGAGCGCTGCTTTAGACAGAGTGTCTTTGATTAAATCGTCATGACTGATATGATTACGTTTGCACGCTTTCACCCCATAGAGGATATTGTCTTTCAAGGACATAGGAAAGGGATTGGGTTTTTGAAATACCATACCAATTTGACGGCGCAGTAATACCGGGTCAATCTGAGAGATATCCTTATCATCCAGAAGAATACTGCCCGCCATTTTACATCCGGGAGTCAACTCATTAAGCCGGTTAAGACAGCGGATCAGCGTTGTCTTTCCGCAGCCTGAGGGGCCGATAATTGCGGTCACTTTACCGGGCGGAAACACCATATTAATATCTTTCAATACTTCATTATTGCCGTAAAATACCTGAAGTCCATTAATCTCTATTTTACTCGGCATATGCCAGTTCTCCTTATTGATTTATCTAATAAATAATTTCCATGGCTAAGCGCTACGGTAGCGTGACATGAACTTTTTCTTTAAAATTAAAGCAATAATGCTCAATCCCATAGTAAGTATTAGAAGCAGTACTGCTGCAGACAGTTGGTAAGGCGATGCCAGGTCTCTTACAACTTTGATCCCATAACGGGCATCAAAAATGTAATAAGCAAGTGACGTTACCTCCTGTAACGGGCCTACTCCGTATTCGCCGGTTCCAGCGAGTAACATGATTACAGCTACGCTTCCCGCTATCTCAGCGCAGCCCAACACAAGACCGGTAATAATATTCGGCAAACACCATGGGAGAATAAGCCTGGTCAGTGTAAATCCATCTTTTGCGCCCAGAGCCAGTGACCCTTCCCTGTATTCGCCCGGTAAAGAGAGGCTACCCTCCTCGGTAGCACGTGCTATGACAGGTATAACAAGAAAAGAGAGCAGGATAGCAGCAGTAATATATGAGCCGTGAGCCGTGTGTTTTATACCGTTGACATCGTTGTAGTAGCCACAAAATATATCTGCAAGAGCAGTGTCATTGGTATAGGCGACAATACTAAAGGCTGTAATTCCCAGAATAAGAACAGAGATAGCTCGCATTGAAGGAATGGCAAATCTGATAATGCGTGCTATTCCTGCCCTGGAAAAAGAATTGTATTCACTTAAATATATGCCGGCGCCAACACCGAGAGGCAGCGCGATTATAGATGTAAGAACGATGAGGAGAAATGTGCCAAGGATATGATTAAGCATTCCCGCCTGCCTGATGACATGTTCTTTCAGTACCGGCCATCCATTTTCGTATACCATCTTATCCCACATCTGCCACTTATATGGTGTAGTGAGTATCTCGAGATCCAGGTTAGGTACTCCTTCAATGAAAAGACGGACAATTATTAACGCAAAGCCAAGAAAACCCAGAAATACAGGCACCAGAATTAATGGATAGCGAGATAAATCAAATGCTTGCGGTGTTGCACCAAGCAAATAATAGATGGCATAGCAGATCGTCCAGAGTGATGTAAGTGAAAGTAACAGGCCGGAGAAAAGGGAGCGGTGGATAATGCCGTTAATCTTTAAACCTTGCCAGTATTCCGGGAAATAAGAAATAATAGCTATTGATGCCACTGACGCGGCGAACAACACAAAGATACCATGTGGTATTTTATCCTCCGTTCGCCTGATATAAATCATGAGAAGGATAAGCGAGAATACCAGCAGTACAAGTGATGGAATGCAGGTGAATTCGAACGAATTCATTATCAGTGTTAAAAAACCTGTGATACCGCATAAGAGCGAAAGCAGACAGGCGATACCGGGCAAGAATCTTGCAGAGGTAATTATTTCTCGTATGGTAAGGGTAGATGAATATTTCACACTGATAACCTCTTCTTTAATCTTGTCTGCAACATGGAGACTAACGCTAGAATGATAAAGGCAAAAATTAATAGTAGCAGTCCTGCAAAATATCCCACCGATCGGTTAAAGCCAACAGGGGAAGCACCACCGCCAGCCCCTCCCAGCAATCCGGCTCCCACAGATGTTAATGTAGCTGTACGTTCAAGAATATCCCATAGTGGATTGGGCAGGCCTGATTCCCAGCTTATTGCCCAACCCGCAATAAGAACATCTCCAATAGCCTTCAAAGAGCCCAGTGCTGCTGCCGATATGATACCGGCCGAGGCTGCCGGAAGCATAACTTTACGCAGGGTATACCATCTGTCTGCTCCCAGTGCCAGAGAAGCTTCTTTTAATCTGACAGGCACATTACGTATGGCATCGTCCATAAAAGTTGCCATGAAGGGTACTATTAAAAGGGCAAGCAGAATGCCACCTAGAAGCGTACTTCCTTCAATGGGGAGATCACCAATGCGCATTGCTCCGATACCACTGCCCATCCCCCCAAATTTTTCCCGTATAAAAAGGTCGATAAAAACTACATCCATTAGTGCATACACTATAGGCGGTATGCCGGAAAGCACTCCCAGAATAGCCCTGACACCTTTTCCCAGATAGCCGAGTTGAAATTCGGAGGAAAAGACCGCCATTGCCAGTGATACAGGAAACGCTATCAGCATGGCGACAACGACAGCCAGAACTGTGCCCCAGATAGCGGGGAGCAATCCGTATTCGTAATCACCGCCGCTGTAAACACCGGAAAAATCGGCTGAGAATAGTTCCCCGAAGCCAAGTTTATCTATAGCAAAAAGGCTCTCCGCAACCAGATTCACCACCAGCAGAATCAGCAGGATTAATGGTATAAGGCTCAGTACGAGCGATAGTACTTTTGGCCAGGAAATGTTGTTCTTGTATATTTCATCCCTTGTCATTTTTTATCATCCATCGCATTATGTTATTGGCTGTTAAGC
The DNA here is from genome assembly GCA_964519615.1 of uncultured Dehalococcoidales bacterium. GTDB lineage: Bacteria > Chloroflexota > Dehalococcoidia > GIF9 > UBA5629 > CAZFIM01. The sequence continues at coordinate 19,139 of CAZFIM010000030.1, read as the reverse complement.
GGCAAAGGGAGAAATCCGGCATCTGCAATGATTTGCTGGCCTCCTTCCGATGTTAGCCAAATTGTAAATTTGTTTATGCTATCAGGGCTTTCTTCAGCTGTTATCAGGTAAATTTTGCGCTGGAACATGTAAGTACCATTGTAAATAGCTTCGTTGTTTTCAAGAGGGTCTATCCCTTCTATTGACAGCACCCTTAACGGCACGTGGCGCATGGCTATTTGTGCAACTCGCCTTGAGGAAAAACCAATCTTGAATACAAAATTCGGTGATCCGTCTTTATATGGCCGTCCAGGCTTATACTCGACAGCGAGCACCTGTTCTTCAGTATTGAGTGCAGGAGATGTCGATTTATTAGCTTTCTCAACTATTTGGGCTTCATCAAGTCCGAGAGATGTGTACAAAACACTCTGGGTATCGTATTTGCCTGCAGGAAAGTAAAAGTAATTCTGTATTGGTGCGGTCTCCTGGCTCCAGGAACGTGAAATAGCTTCCCACCTGTAGTACTCTCCGCTCCACTGCCAGAGCTGATCAGGTTGTCGTAACCAGAAACTGTAAATTCCCTCCAGATCATCTCCACTTAGTTCCTTTAAACCTTGCGTCTTATAGCCTGCGCCCCCGACAGAGGAATCTGCCTGGCGTTCCCCTCCCATAAATGAGTTCTCATCGATGAGAATACAAATCGCATCATAACCTATAGTGTAGAGTTTTAGCCCTTCAAGTTCTCCACTATCAGGTTCCCTGCCCAGAAAAACCGCATCACATTTACCCAGCTTTAAATCTTCCAAACTGGAGGATGAATAAAGGAAAGGCGCCCCGGCTGAAGGATCACCTTGCGAATATACCGCTATTGCGTTCGCCAGAGGCAGCATATCCCAAGTGCCGTGAATTTTTAAGGTATTAATTCCCGAGGGAAGCTCAGCGGCCGCATCGGAAGGTCTAGCGCAGCCAAACTGAGCAATGATACCAAATAATGCAATCATTGCCACAATGCTGACTGCGACCCGAGTTATCTTCTTTGACATAGGAGACTCCTTTTATCTCGTCCAGGGACACTATGTGTCTTTTGCATCATATTGTGATCACTGCTTATTTGCTTACAACCACTTTCCCGTCATTAACCGGGACCATTATCACCTTCCCCTCCAGATCAACTAGTTGAACATTGTCGAGCACCAGTTCTCCAGTTCCTTCTGTCAGGGCAGTGAAATGAATAGTGCAATATGTTCCGCTTCCCTGTACGCCTTTACCCTGAGCACCTGCCAGGGCAGTTCCGACAACACTAATGACCCCATTTTCGTTATCGATGTCGGGAGGAAAACCGATTGCCAGTGCCTGAGCATTATTTTCCTTAGCCCAGGGGTCGTAGACCATATCATTGGTCTCTACCTGATCACAATGTAGAATACCAGGTGTGAATGTTAGACCACACTGGACACCACGGGATATCGAATCAGAGGAAATATAAATATCTGCTGAGAATGATTCACCCGCTTTCAGATTGTTGGTTGATGGAATGATACTGATACCTGTCCCATTTGGTGGCGGATTTATTGAAGATGGCTCTATGCCGGTCGCCCCTGATGCCGGTGTGTTGCTGCATCCCGCTGCAATAACCAGTAGCATGACTCCTGATATCAGCATGCGCATTAAGCTTTTTACTTTTCCTTGTTTCATGACTGACTCCTTTTTATTAATTCTTTTTTAAGACGATGATAACCATCGCCGTTACTAGTATTGCTCCAATAATCCCGCCCAGGTAAATCCAGGGAATAGTGATTCCGGGAGTGGGTCCCGGTTGAGAAGGGATATATACCGGCGGTCCTGAGGACGGCGTAGCCTCAGCTTCTACCTGTTCTGTTTCTGATGCTACGGTTTCCTCTGATGTTCCTGTAGTAGTCTGTGTTGATTGTGTGGGGGAAGTGGCGCTTTGCTCAGTAGAATTCTTGTCGATGCGAATCTCCCAGCAATTATTACTTTCATTGCCCTCGACAATAATACCTTCCTTGTCTGCGCAGATACGTATGTCAGCACTGCTGCCCGATAAGGTGTACGGGCCCGTGATTATTTCTTCGCTTTCGCCTGCAGAGAGTTCCGAACAGGTCTCTTCCTGTTCGGATGTGCCATTGATGATTATGTCTGTAATAGTCTCTTTTGCATCGACAGAGCCGTTATTCTTTATGGTATAGCGCACGTTATAGGTCCCGGCGCCCTGGTCAATCCATTCGGCTGTCATTTCTTCGATAACCAGGTCGGATTTATCAGGCGTAACAGGCGCGCCTCCCACTCCTACCAATCCATTGTTTACTGTTAACTGAATTGGTTCACCGTATGTTGGCTCTGATATCATGCTTTCAGTGAGTTCGATCGCGGCGGTTCCATTCGTTAAGGCTGTGAAGTGCAGCGTAAAGAGTGTGCCGGTGCCAGTTGCTCCTGTAAGCCTTTCCTCTCCAGTGCTGAACATCATTATTGTAAGACTGATAAGATCGATAGTGCCGGAGCTGTTATCGATAGTCGGTGGTATGCCCACTGATAAAACTGAGGCACCTTTTGAACTGGCCCAGGGTGCATAGAAATCGTCGATCACATCTATGCCATCACACTGCAGTATGCCGGATGTAAACTTGATACCACATTGCATAGCTGTTGTAGGCTCGTCGCAATCTATGGTTACAGACACATCAAAACTGTCATTAGCTTCCACCTCAATATTGTCAGGGCTTATGCTCAAAATAGCGCCAGGATTGGCAAGGGCGGGTGTGGTGGGTAATACAGGTATTGACAGGACAATCAGTAAACTGAAAAGGAATAATAGTCTTAAAAATTTGTAATTGTACAAAATATGAAATTTACCTCTCATTTCTTCACCATGTCAATTTGTAAATAGCCGTCTTCTGCCTGTGAAAATGATAAAGGAAATACCGATAAAGACTTCCGCTGCCAGTATCCCGGCCAGTTTCCACCAGTCAACTATCACCTCGCCTTTTCGCATAATGGCGTAGATACTGAAATGGTCCAGGTCAGCGGTGATTGTATGGTCTTCAGTATCGACAGAAGATCTAAGCTCGATCCATTTACCGGTTTCTACGTTGTAATACGCTATTACCAGGTCTTTATCATTCATAGCGGTATCAAATGATGTGGGGTCATATTCCAGCGTCAGTTTGCCGGAAGGTATGAAAACACTACCTTCCGGTGTGAGAGCGAGAATCTGTCCTATTATCGAACCAGTATGTTCGAAAGCTATTGTAATTGGAGGTATATTAACCCACTTTATCGGCTTGAAGACTGAAGGGCAGCTTAAGAGACTGTATTCATTACGCACCAGAGGGGGCAAATCTACGAAACCCACTTCTATGGTTTTCAGCGGTGTGCCATCGCGGCACAGTGCAAGACAACCACTATCCAGTACCAACTCTTTAATACCGCTGATGTTAGTAAGCTTGATATCTTTATTGACCATGCCGATATCACTAATCTTGTCTGCGATATCAACACGCTGCGCTGGAGGCGGTGGCGGAGGAGTGTCCGGGTCTGAGGGCATTGTTATCACCACACTATTAGAGGCTGGTGAGTCGCATTCATCATTAAAAGCGTATACGCGGTAATAATAAGTAGTTGATGGTTCTACCTGTATATCAGCATAGTATTCACCGTTCATACCTACATGAAAAGAGATAAGTCCGCTATTAAAAGCACTGTTTGTGGACCTTTCTATGCGGTATCCTCTTTCGTTATTGGCTGTATCCTCCCAGGCGAGGTTAACCTGGTCGATATTTATAATAGTGGCTGTCAAGTCAACTGGTGCCCCGGGTATGGGTACCTCTACTACGTTTGTCCAGGCGGAATCACCGTCATCGTTATAAGCCTGTACACGGTAGTAATAGGTTGTACCGGCTGAGACCCCACCTGTATCTGTATAGGTCAATGAGTTTTTATTTGTGGTGTAAGACCGTTCATTATTTGTAAAACTGGAATTGGTGGCGCGCTGAATACGAAAACCGGTTTCATTGAGAGCATTGTCTCTCCAGGTTAATTTAACCTCTTTACCATCAGTTACGGTAAACTCAAGTCCGGTGGGGTCCTTGGGCAGGTCCAAGTCCAGTATTGCTGAAGTTGTTGTAATCGAGGTATAGCTTGCCCATTCGGAATTGCCGGCCTCATTAGTTGCACATATGCGGTAATAATATGTAGTTGATGGATAGACATAGCCATCGCTGAAGCCAGTTATATCGCTACCGACATCATACGTTCTCAGGTCTTTGCTGAAAGCAGAATCAATCGCTCTCTCGATATTAAAACCTGTCTCATTATCAGCATTATCTACCCAGTTCAAGGTCACGGTAGTAGAACTAGAGGCGGTGGCGCTAAGTGAAGAAGGTATACCGGGCAGCAATGAAACGGTAAGAGTCTGGCAGTTATTCTGCTCGTTGGTTTCTACGATGCTGTTATCCCCATCGGCGCATACTTCGATCTCATCGGTGATATCTGAAATTGTAATGGGGTCGCTAGTAACAGTGGCACTTTGCCCGCCGTCAAGCGCAGGACAGATAATGGTTGCCACCTCCATCCCGTCTATATTAATGAGAGTGTTGCTGGCAGGTGTGTTGACGGAGCTTTCATTATCAATTATACAAGTCAGTTTATATTGAGAACCTTCCGTAATCCATTGCTTTGAAAGGCTGCGAAGGGAAAGGTCCGGCATAGAGCAAGGCAGACCTACTTTAATTTGACCATTATTTATCGACATTGGGATTTCCAGACCGTCTACATCAGTAACCCAGGTATCCGTAATGGAAACAGGCGCACTTCCATTGGCAAGTGCTTCAAAATGATAGGTGAATACTGCACCTGAGCCCGTAGGCCCGCCTGTATTGCCGCCAAAAATTGCTACTCCTGCAGGTTCAACAATGCCATTGATATTATCGATAGTTGCCGGAATTCCCACTGGTAAGGCCATACCATCGTTATCTGAAGCCCACGGGCCATAGAACGTATCATTTAAACTCACACCATCACAGCGCAGGATAGCCGCATCGAAGCTCAAACCACATTCCATTCCACGCGAAGGAAGGTCTGTCTCAATAGCTATGTTGATATCTATAGTATCGCCGATCTCAACTGACTGACAGTATGGATTTACACTTAGAGCGTTTTCACCGTTCGCAAACGGTGTACCCGTATCAGGATCAGGATTGGGGTCGGAGCCTGAATTCTGTTCTACTATTATCTGTCCAATGGACCTTTCGGTCTCTGTCAGGATTATCCCGCTGGCAGCAACAACCGATACATCACTTATCGTTATGGTCGAGGTGCCCTCAGATAAAGCCGTAAAATTGGCCAAACAGAAGGTTCCTGTCCCTGTCGGGCCGCCAGTTGATACACCCTGAATACAAATGCAGAGCGAAATGGTGCCGCTGTTTTCATCGATTACGGGAGGTGTGGGAATAACATTGGTAAATCCACCATGTGATTGTGCCCAGGTAATTAACAGCGTTCCTTCTTCTACACTATCGCATCTCAGTATCGAAGGAGAATAATTGACAGTCAGCATCGCACCGATTACCGGTACATCTGTGGTTAGAGATATACCAATGGATACGGTATCCCCAATTTCAATAGTTTGATTTACAGGCGTAACAGCGAGGCTTGTACCTGCTGCCATAGTCGCTTTTATCGGCATGAGGCTGAAAAATAGGAGAGCAAGGGTCAACCCCAGACCTGTATATTTACCTATTCCCGTTTTTTTTATCATAGAAGTACTTATGCTATAAATCTGCAGCCAATTTATTAGTACGTATTCTCCGGATCAGAGTTTTCTGAGGAGATTCAATAGCCACAATCCTTCCTCATATTTAATAGTAGCCGCTCTGCTTTCTACGGATAAGCACGAGTATCAGGAATCCGATCACCAGGATACATGCCATCAAGATACCGAACATTGACCAGTTAATTCTGGTCATGGTGCTTTCATTTTCCAGTTGGAAAGTGGTAGTCTGCGTATCCATAATTGTGCCGTCTTCCGAAATAACACTTGAGGCTACCGTATAAGTACCAGTAGCGATCGCCTGCGGCAGTACAAGAGAGCTTTCAAACTGGTAGGCATATGGGGGAATTACGGATGAGAAGGTTAAAGGCGAGGTATAAGATGCCAGAGCACGTCCGTTCTTGTCGCTTATAGCAAGCTCATTGAATACTTTAAAGTGATGATTGCCTTTATTTTGAAATATGGTGGATATCTCTATCGGTTCGCCTCGTACGGCTTTTACAATACTTAAATCAGTGATATTTCCCTCTTTGATAAAGCCCTGTGTCGAAAGAACAACCGGAACGTTAGCAGCCAGAATGACGCCCACGCCACCGGAGCCACCCGGCTGGCTATGAATATGGATAATGGCATATTTGCTGCCCGGACCTATGTCATCGGGAACAGTTATTGTAGCAGTTACTACCTCTGATGCACCCGGCTCAAGGTGAAATGTTGCCTTATCGATATGAGTAATAAATGTACGTCCACTATTTGGATTGGAATCATTTTCTGCCGCAAGTGGTTCATATGAACCATCAAGCGTTTGCCCGAATCCGTTGATATCGACCTTCATTTCCAGGGGAGGACTATCCCCTTCGAGGCTTACCACCATGGTATGAGTATAAGTATTTCCGGGCGTTACCTCCGTAATAAAAGAAGCACCTTCCACTTTCAGGCTGGTATCGGCCAGCACCGTGAACGGATTAAGCAAAAATAAAACAAAAAGGGGCATGACTGCCAGCAGTGCTTTTTTTCCTTCATTAAATAAACTTCTCATTTCATTGTTCCCTTCCCGCTGCTATAGCTGTAGATGGCAGCCTTTTAAGGCTGCCATCTACTATCTGAATGGTTTAGAAGCTTGGTGAGCCGCTGAAAGTCAATACTATGCGGTAAGCATTACCGTCAGTTAGAATCCCATCGGACCACAGAACTTCCTGATTGAACTCGAGTTCGAAGTCTTCCCCATCGTTCCCGTTCTGTTCCATTACTTCGCCGATTGCGATCATACCCGGTCCGGGAAGGGTAACTTCGGTACCTTCTGCATCACATTTGGCAATAAATGGCTCGGCAAGTTGTTTTGCCGTGTTGAAAGTCGCGCCATTCCAGCCGGTCATATGTCCGGCAGTTGTCGGTTCGTCATCGCTGATATCTGCACGCCAGCTCGTATTACACTTCACGTTGAGCGTTCCCTCTTTGTTATTCTGTCCGACATGCAGAACCCAGTCATAGATATCATCGGGAGGGGTGAGGATAATCTCTGCCGCGATGTTTCCCTGGACTATGGTACCGTCCAGCGATACGTTCATGGAATACAGGTTATCGCGACAGTTGTTGGTCTCATCGGTTTCTGCAACGACATTGCTCTTATCTGCACAGACTTCCACCTCGTCGACTTCACCAGTTATGGTGAAGGGGCCAACAGTAGCTGTATGAGTAGCGCCGGCAACCAGTGCCGGACATGAATCAGTAGCCTTCTCAACACCATCGGCTTTTATACTGGTGATGCTTGCTGCAGCTTCAGCAGCTCCAACATTTTTTACGGTGAATGTTACGTTGTATTTTGAACCTACAAAACCTGGTGCCCAGTCTTCGATTACACTGGTGACGATCAGGTCAGGCTCATCGGTGAGAGTATTAGTTCTGCAGTTGTTACCTTCCCATGCGCCTTCATTAACATCGTTATCGCAGTCAGCACAGATTTCGATGTCATCGCTTGTACCTGTCATTGTGAAGGGGCCTACTGTTTCAGTAAAACTCTCGTGGGGGCCGAGCTCGGGGCACGGTCTGGTAGCTACTTCGATACCATCAATGGATATACTGGTGGTGCTGGCGCCGGCAATGGCGTAATTCGTTAAAGGAATGTCATTTTTAATTTCGTAAGTAATCGTATACTGGCCGGTCTGAGGGTCAACCTCTTCATATTTTTGTGAGACAATCAGGTCAGGTGTTTGGCCGGTAGCGATCTCTACCTGTGCATACTCTTCCTGTAAGGGAGAGAGCGGGTCTGTTCCCGTACTCATAACCAGGGCATCAGTGAGCTCGATGTCAGCTACACCCTGTGCCAAAGCAGTGAATTCAAGGGTGACCATTGTGCCGGAGCCTACCGGGCCGCCTGATCCGCCTACAAGCGCTATGCCCATAGTAGATACATTGCCGGTAGTATTATCAATTACCGGCGGAATACCTATGGGCAGGGCTACTGAACCGTTTGATGCGGCCCACGTAGTATAGAAGGTATCATTCAGGGTTGCGCTTTCACATTGCAGAAGGCTCGAGTCAAAGGTTATGCCAGCCTGAGCGCCGCGAGTAGCCGCTGTGGCGTCTACACCGATCGTTACGGTGACTGTCTGCCCCGGTATAACGGATTGTGTGGCAGGGCTGATGCTCATTTTTGCGGCGAAGCTGTCTATATCGGTATTAGCGCACTGATTGGTTTCGTTGCCTTCAGTCACAACGTTATCTTTATCGGCACATACCTGGACTGAATCATTTACACCAGATATGATGAATGGTCCTGCTGTCCTGGACTCACTGGCACCCGCTGCCAGCGTTGAGCATACCTCAGTCGCTACCTCGCCTCCATCAATACTTATGCTGGTAGTGCTGGCATCTGCTGTAACTGAACCATTATTAGTTACGGTAAAGTCAATATTGTAGGTTCCTGTGGCAGGATCAACCCATGAAGTGCTGACAGAGCTGACAACCAGATCAGGTAATAGTGCGGTAATATCAACCGTACCATTATTAAGGTTGAGAGTTAATTCTCCGCCAGCTGTATCGTTGACTATACCGTTAATAATAGTGATATCGGCTGAACCGCTTGCACTGGCTTCAGCGGTAAAGTTGTATGTAATGAGGTTTCCGCTGCCAACGGGTCCACCTGTGCCACCCATAAGAGTAACACCGACAATAGAAACGGTGCCTGCTGTATTATCTATAACAGCCGGTAATCCGACAGGCAACGCCATGGCACCGTTAGCTGTAGCCCATGGTGCATAGAAAGTATCGGTTAGTGATACACTATCACACTGCAATTTGCTGGCATCGAATTGAAGGCCAGCCTGAAAACCTCGGGAGGCAGTGTCCGTATCGACGGCGACAACAACTGAAAAAGTATTACCCGCATCAACAGTCTGATTTTGCGGCGTGAGGGATAAGTTTGTACCGGCGGCTGCCACGCTGCCTGCTGGTACTGCCATAGAGCTTATAATACCAACAGCAAGCGCAGCACCGAGAAGTACTCTGGATTTGCTGGCTAGTCTTTTAAAAATTTTTCTCATCTATCAACTCCTTATTACCAGGTCTCCTGCCAGTGATTGCCAAGGATAACGAAATCGGAGACATTCACGATACCATCGGAATTTAGGTCCTCTCGTGCCCATGGAACCGAGCCTGTCATCTGCCATTTGTTACCCATCATGACGAAATCGGAGATGTTGCACTGGCCGTCTTCGTTTATATCCCAGTATGGAGCTACGGGATTTACCCGCACGAACCCTTTGGCCTCGACAATATTCTGTCCGGCATCACTGAGAACCCAGTTGATATAATCAAGTGACTGGAGTTTATAGGTAGGATCATACTGCGGTTTGAGGGTCATCATGTACAATGAACGTGACATCGGATAGCTACCATTGAGAACAGTGCTGACGCTGGGAGTGACACTCTCTACCATTACGGCTCTCACGCCGGAATCGGAGATGAAACCAAGTCCGCAGTAACCGATCTGATAATCATTAGCCTTTATGGCGTCTACAACATCAGGATTGCCATCAAGCCTATCAAGTCCGAGCGTGCTAATTGTAACTTCTTCTTTATCTTCTTCTACCGGGACCAGTTCATGGAAAGAAGAGCGGGTACCGGAACCGATGATCCGGGCGCGGGGAACGACGAGCTGATGGGGAGCACCGGAAAATCCTAGAGAAGGATCATCCCAGTATAGTGAGGTAATGCCGGTCTCTGCTTCGTAGATCGTTTCGAGTTGAGCTTTTGTGACATTGGTAAGGAATGCCATATTTGAGCTATTCTTGACGATAATGCAGACGGCGTCTTTGGCTATTTGCCATGCATCTACCTTATTGGTCTCATCCCCCGCTTTGGGTGAACGTGAGGCCATACCCACATCACAGCCATCGGCCAGCACCGTGTTAAAGCCGTTACTGGAGCCTGAGCCCGGTGCTGCTTCAAGGGTTAAATCTATATCGGGATAAGCTGTCTCAAAGAGAGATTCACTCTGCTGCGCAATGGGATACACTGTTGTTGAGCCAACACAATGTACGTTGACAGGTCCTGCTGCCATTGATAACCCTGCCGGGATCATGAAAGAAAAGATTACTGCAACAGCAATCAGGATACTCCATATACCTTTATTTAATTTAAACAAGGTATTTTCCTCCTATTTTAATTCGTTTCATTTCTTTATATCTGCAGCTACCTCGCTGCACCTCCCGCCCAACTGCCCGTGGCTTGATTTACAGTACCTCTATATGTCACCCTCCCTTTTTTTTGTTTACAGCGTTCCAAAGCCACTTGAAAATGCACAGGAAAATAGCTAAACTTTCAATCAGGCTTGGTTTCGACCATCAGCCTGGGAAGTATGTTAGTGGTGATTGCTAGATCGTCATAACTGCTTCCCCTTCTCTTTTAGCTCCGCTGTCCAGGAAGAAAGTACTATGACTTTTTTCCTATTTCCCAGTATACAGAGCAGTTTTTATAGTCCTGTTTTCAAAAGGTCAAAAAAACGTAAACTATTTATTAAAAATATCCTTTTGAAAGGCTGAACTGATTACCAAAGTCACACAAACAACCGGTACTAATTCTCTATTGTAGCTGTGGTACTCTGGCTGGATAATGGATGTGGAAGCATTGCTGACTTTGAAGTGTATGACAAATATGAAAATTCGTGTCTATATATTGTCGCTACTGGCCTGCGGTATGGCTTTATTCCTGCTTATTCATTTTGCCTGCATCTGGGTCTATGGTGAATTCTTAATCGTTGAACCGAATATAGCTCTACTGTTGATTGAGACCTTTGTTATCATATTTATCCTGTTATTCAGCATAGGATGTGTAATTAGTTCCTTAAAGCACTAAACATTTTCCTCGTAGTACGCTAGAGGGCACCCGCTGTAAAAGATTCCCGCCTATTATGGTTTACTGTATTCCATATACGCTGCTTTATAGAATGGTCTATAAAATTTAACGAATATTTAATAGTTACTTAACCTGCCTGCGCTAAACTATTACTTAGTTGTTTGAAACTTACGATCACTATGCGTAACAGGCTGGCCTGCTAACAGAGTTATACTGTAAAAAAACTGTTAGTTAATAGAATAAAATGACTAGAAATAAAATCCTCGTTGTTGAAGATGATACCACGCTTCAAGAGGTCCTCAGGTACAATCTCGAAGAACAGGGGTATGAAGTTATTTCTGTTACAGAAGGGATCAAAGCCATAGAGCTTATAATCCGCAATAATCCGGACCTGATTGTCCTTGATATTATGCTCCCCGAGCTTGACGGATTTAAAGTCTGTCAAATAGTACGTAACACAATGATTGTACCGATCATCGTTCTCTCAGCGATGAACCAGGAACAGGATAAAGTTAAAGCGCTTCAGTATGGTGCGGACGATTATGTAACCAAGCCGTTTAAAATGAGAGAACTGCTGGCAAGGATTTATACACTATTGAGAAAAAGGACGGCAGTGGGAGTAGATGCTGATACAGGCAATAATGAACAGAGTTGGAAACTGTCTTTTCCCGGACTGGAACTTGACCTTGCAGGCAGAGAGGTGACTGTTCAAGGTATTTCCATAAGTCTAAAGTTAAAAGAATTTGATTTGCTGGTTCTACTTGTTGAGAATATGGGAAAAGTGATTAGCAGAGAGCAGATATTGCAGAAAATATGGGGCTATGATTATATTGGGGACAATCGTACGGTAGATGTTTATATCAGCAATATTCGTAAAATGATTGAATCTGACCCTCAACATCCTGAACGTATTGTTACAGTATATGGCGTAGGCTATAAATTCACAGGTTAAAACCTGTGTCCTGGTATTTATGGATGGTATTAACATCGGATAGAGAAGCAGTCAGATTGCTTAAGCTGAAACTTCAATGTCTGCTTTTTCAATTTGTTTTGATCTGCTGATCACCGGGATACTGAAGGAAAATTTTGATCCTTTCCCTTCGACACTCTCGACCCATATTAATCCGCTATGAGCAAATACCAGATGTTTGGCAATTGCCAGGCCCAGCCCCGTACCACCACTTGCACGTGCTTTATCAACCTTATAGAATCGCTCGAATACGTGCGGAAGATCATCGGCAGGTATCCCTATGCCGTTATCTATGACAGATACTATGACATTGTACTCATCAAACATGAGAGAGATCTCAATTACACCCTTTGTGGGAGTGAATTTAATAGCATTGTGTACGAGATTGAGCAGCACCTGTTCCAGCCGGTTTTTATCACACCATACTTGCGGTATGAAAGATGGTAGATGCAGGAGTAAGAGAACCTGTTTTTTTTCTGCCTGGGCTGTCATGCGTTCAGTAACTTTTTTACATATTTCACCGGGATCTGATAGCTCCATGTTCAATTCTATACCGTGGCTCTCTATTGTTGATAGTTCCCCCAATTCATTCACAAGTTCCGCAAGTTTATCTATTTCTGTCTCGGTTTTACCCAGAAACTTGTGTGCGATAGCTTTATCATTAATAGCTCCGTCACGAAGTGTTTCTACAATAGCTTTTAATGAAGCGATAGGCGTCCTGAGCTCATGAGAGATGTTTGATACAAATTCTTTACGTACATTTTCCAGATGCCTGATTTTGGTTATATCCTGCATTATCACCAGTACTCCATCCTGTATGGCAGAAACAGTAATATGGAAAGATTGCTTCGTTCTTTCCATGTGGACAATTTTTACCTGATTATCCCCCGATTCCAAACATTTTCTCACGATGGCATCTATCTCATGGTCACGTACTACGCTGATAAACGATAAACCAATAACGCTTTTACTTGTTATACTGAAGTAATCATCGGCAGTTTTATTTATCAAGATAAGTTTGCCACTACGGTCAACTATGAATACGCCGTCATGTATGGCATAGAGGATCTCAGAGATAATATTCTTTTCGTGGGTTAGTTCCTCAGAAAAATTATACAATCCCTTTGACAGATCCTCCAGCAACTGATATACGCTTCCCCCGGATACTGTGGATACATCTGCCAACATATCTCTATTTTCCTCTATGATAGCGGTAATTCCCCTTTCGTAATCTGCAAGTTTTTGCTGAACATTACTGAGTCTATTGAAAAGGAAATACAAAAGGACAAGTACACTGAAGGCTATACCACTGGTTATATATAATACTGCTATATTCATATATCAATGTCCGTTATATTTATAACCATATCCGTGTACTGTGATCAGATAGCGCGGCCTGGCCGGATCCGGCTCGATCTTTTTCCGGAGTGACCGGATATGGATATCAATTGTGCGAGCATTCCCGTCGTAACTGTCACCCCAGACTTTTTCCAGCAGTTGTTCACGGTCAAACACTATTCCTTGATTCTTAAGTAAAAATGATAACAACTGGAATTCTTTGCGGCGCAGTTTGACTACTACTCCATTATTCATGAGCTCATATTTTGTCAGGTCTATTTCCAGATTGCCTGACCTGATTCTGGTCGGGCAGTAAAACTCACTTGTGGAAGCTTTCTGCTTATACCACTGTGCACGTCGGAGTTGGGCATGTATGCGAGTGAGCAATTCCTTAATGCTGAAGGGCTTGATCATATAGTCATCTGCGCCAAGCCTTAAAGCGAGTACTCTATCGACCTCGTCTGATTTTGCGGTGAGCATGATTATGGGCAGTTCCGATTCTTTGCGGATGATCCTGCATACCTCAAAACCGTCGAGAAGCGGCAACATAATATCGAGGACGATAAGGTGCGGACGTTCTTCTCTGGCCAGGGCGATTGCCTCCTCACCATTGGAAGCGACGATTACCTCGTAGTCGTTCTTTTCGAGGTTATAATGGAGGATATCTCGAATTACTGTGTCATCATCGACAACCAGAATCTTTTTCCTCATTGTGATTGAACAAATCATGTTGTGTACTTTTTATAGGGCGAACAAAACATGTACCGTAAACAATTTCAGTATAGTGGCGTTTTGTTATAACTTTGTTAACTTGTGGTTATATTTTGGTTAAGTTTCAGGATTGAAACCGGAGTGCGGACCTGTCCGGTAGCTCTGTTTGTGCATCCGGATCAATATTTAAGTTTATCCAACCATTCGGTGGATTTTATCTGTCTGTCCAGTATGTACTTGATATACTCCCGCAGAACCTGCTCGAGCTCCAGCGAAAGTGCAGCATTGATATTGACACGACAGGCCGTGTCGTAACTGCAGTTTTGCCATAACCTCAATACTTTAAGAGCATTTAAAGAGAGCCGTGCCGCTGATGGTTCCGTCAGAGCACATTCCGGGCAGACGACCCCTCCCTGGCTTGCACAAAAAAAGTTTGCAACAGGCTCCAGAAGCACATTACAGCTGGCACAACGCTGCAGTTGCGGCCGGTAGCCGGTCATATCAAGCAATTTAAGCTCGAAATAGCGCAGCAGCGTATCTTTATTATAGGTAAGCGTCAACTGATTCAGCATATCGCAGAATAATGTAAAAATATCGACGGCTTCAATATCCTCCGCCGTGAATGCGTCGATAAGCTCGGATAGATAGAGACCACAGGACATAAGAGAAAGATCGTTTTTAAGGGGTAGAAAACTTTCAATTGTCTGGGCTTGAGTGATGATGTCCAGATTGCGTCCATGCGCAAGCTGCAGACGGCTGTGAGTAAGCAGCTCCACGTGCCCTCCCAGTTTGCTCTGAGGTCTGCGGCTCCCTTTAGCAACTGCCCGTATCTTGCCGTACTCCGGCGTAAAGAGAGTTAAAATACGGTCTGCTTCACCCAGTTTGGTACGTTTAATAATAATAGCTTCCGTTTGATAAACACGGGATTGCGGCATAAAGCGTTACCAGCTCAAATGTCCTGTCGTCCTTCCAGTGCCCGGCTGAGGGTAACATCGTCGGCATATTCGAGGTCTCCACCGTAGGGCAGTCCTCGCGCCAACCTGGTAACTCGTATATGGAGCGGAGCGATTAACCGCTGCAGGTACATGGCGGTGGCCTCTCCCTCCGTATTAGGATTTGTGGCCAGAATCACCTCCGTAACTGAGCCGCCGTTTAACCTGTTGATAAGCTCCTGGATTTTCAGTTCCTCGGGCCCGATGCCATCCGAAGGTGAGATAACACCATGCAGTACGTGGTAAAGGCCGTTGAATTTTTTTGTCCTTTCAAGGGGGATAATATCGGCAGCCTCTTCAACGATGCATATTATACTGTGGTCGCGCTCCTGATCACTACAGATGGAACACGGTACGGTATCCGTAATATTGAAACATGCGGGACAGAGGCTGATGTTCTGTTTGACCGCCTTAATCGCCTCCGCGAGCGCATCGGACTTTTCAGCAGGTGCCTGTAGCAGGTAATAGGTGATCCGTGCAGCGCTTTTAGGCCCAATCCCCGGCAGTTTACTGAACTCCTCAATAAGACGTGCAATAGGCGCGGCGGTGGAGAAAAAACTTTTGTTCAAAGATTACCTGCTCCTTTTACATCAATCCGGGAATTTTTAGTCCGCCCGTAATACTGTTCAAGTGGCCGGCGGCGAGTTCCTGAGCTTTATTGATCGCTTCGTTCACCGCCGACATAATGAGATCTTCAAGCATTTCGGGATCGTCACTGTCGATGACTTGCGGCGAAATCTTGACCGAATGGATTTTCTGATGTCCGTCGATAACGATTGTTACCACCCCTCCCCCTGAGCTGACCTCCGTCGTCATTTCACCAAGTTCCTGCTGTGCTTTAGCCAGTCTTGCCTGCAACTCCTGTGCCTGACGAAGCATATTCCTGTTCATGATACCTCCATTATGTAAAGATTAATCGAGTTTCTTAGCCCCCCGCTCCATCGCAGCCTGTGCAAGGAAGCTGTCTTTTGCAGGAGTCTGTCTGCCCTCTTTTTTCCTCTCTATAATAATGCACTGTATTTTATATGATTGTCCAAAAAACTCCTTGAGTTTTTTCTCTACTAAAAACTTGTATTTGGGATCATCGATGTAGTCTTTGTGGAATTTGGCATAAAATCCGACTGTAAGATCAGGTGTACCTCCACCGGATGCCGAGCTGTCGAAACTGATACTGACGGGCTCACAGGCGCTGCGTAGAAAGGCGTCCAGATTTCCACGCGAGCCTTCACCCTTCATAGAGGCCACGAACTCCTTCCAGTGGTCCCGTATGAATTCAATATCTTTAGCTGATTTGAGCTTTATTTTTGCTTCTGCTGACCGGCGCACCGGCGGTGGCGCTTCCTCCCCACTGTCTCCAGCGGACTGCTCCGGCATTGTCCCGGCATCTATCCCCGCTTCCACAGCAACATCCTGCCCCTCCACAGTTTTTTTGCTTCCCGGATGCGTTGTTTGAAGAGGCGGTTTCTTGGCCACAGCCTCCTGCGTGGATACTTCAAGGTGGGCGGGCGGCTTCAATTGAGGTGAGGCAGCGTTGCCTTTCTCTTCCTGCTGTCGTTTGCGGGCAGCTTCAGACTTTGCTGTTTCCGCCATATTGGCAATGTGTCCTGTTGCCTTTTGTTCATATACTGTTAATGTGCATGATAATACCGTATCTATCAGGGCGAGCTCCAGAGGCAGGGGCGAATAGTTGTCAAGGCGCAAGTCAGCTGCGCCGAAGTGCTTGACGGCATTGAGCAGGTAATCGAGGCTTGTACTGCCGGCAAGCTTGATGAGCTCATTTTTTTCTTCCGCCGTGGCATCCACAATCGATTCCGAGCCTGATTTCACCAGCATTATATCCCTCAGGTAGTCGACCATCTCTCTATTGAACTGGCGCAGGTCTATTCCGTCGTTGCTGACGCTGTTGATTGTTCTCAATCCCTCGGGAATATCTTGAGCTATAATATGCCCCGCCAGGTCTCTCACACGCTGGTCGCCGCTTATACCTAGCATCGCCTGAACCTGATGCAGGTCTATCCGGCTGCCGTAATAAGCGGTCAATTGTTCGAGCAGGTTCTCAGCATCGCGCAAGCTTCCGGTTGTTGTCCTTGCGATGAGTCTGAGTGCCTCAGGTTGTATCTCTATGCTCTCCTGCTCAGCGATGAACTGAAGCTTAGAGATAACTGCAGATTGGGAGAGCCGGTGGAAGTCGAAGCGCTGACAGCGCGACATAATGGTAGGTAATATTTTGTGAAGTTCGGTGGTGGCCAGCACGAAAATGGCATGCGGAGGCGGTTCTTCCAATGTTTTCAGGAAGGCATTGGAGGCTGCTGTGGAGATCATATGTACTTCATCGATAATATATACCTTGTAGCGGGCGATATTGGGAGCATAATTAGCTTTTTCCCTCAGATCGCGGATGTCGTCCACACCGGTCTTGCTGGCGGCATCTATCTCAATAATGTCCGGAGCGCTGCCTTCATTTATTGATTGACACATCTGGCAGGTGTTACAGGGTTCACCATCTACCGGGCTGAGACAGTTAGCAGCTTTGGCGAGGATGCGCCCGGTACTGGTTTTCCCCGTGCCGCGCGGTCCGCAGAAAAGGTATGCATGTGCTATACGACCGCTCGCAACTGCGTTTTTCAGGGTACGTGTAACATGCTCCTGTCCTACAACTTCCGATAGTGTCCGCGGCCGCCATTTGCGGTAAAATACTCTAGAGGCCATGATTTTTTATTATACTCTAATGGAATGGTATTACTAAAGAGTCATGTACGCCGGTTTCATAATTCTGTGCAAGGATTATGTAGCTGTGTTATAATTCTACGTTAACATTGTAACAAACCTATAGAAGGAGATATATTTTGGACAAGGAGAAGAAGGGGGCAATTATCGCTGAATATGCCCTTGGCGAAGGTGATACCGGTTCCGCAGAGGTTCAGGTGGCTATGCTGACGCAAAGAATCAATCAGCTTGCTGAACATTTGAAAGTACATATACATGATCACCATTCCAGACGCGGCTTGATGAAGCTCATAGGTCAGCGAAAACGCCTGTTAACCTACATTAACAAAAAAGATGTGAACCGTTACCGTAACCTCATTAACAGGCTGGGCTTGCGGAAGTAAATAGAAGGGCTGGTTAAAAGAAAATAATGGTATACTCCAAGGAATGTACTGTTGCCGATAGGGTACTTGCTATCGAAACAGGTAAGCTGGCTGCGCAAGCTGAGAGCGCGGTAACTGTCAGGTATGGGGATACGGTAGTCCTGGTTACTACCTGTATAGGTGAGGATCGTGCCGAATCTTCCGATTTTGTGCGCCTGACGGTGGATTATGAAGAAAGACATTACGCTGTGGGAAAGATTCCCGGCAGCTTTATACGCAGAGAAGGGCGGCCGAGCGAACAGGCCACGTTATCAGCGCGTCTTATTGACCGCTCGATCAGGCCACTTCTACCCAAGAATTTCGGGCGAGACATTCAGGTGATTGTCACTGTCCTCTCCACAGATCAGGAGAATGCCCACAATATCCTGGCGTTAATAGGTGCATCGGCCACTCTTTCCATTTCAAAAGTCCCGTTTAAGGGACCGGTGAGTTGTGTTCGTATCGGCTATATCGACGGGAAATATGTGGTAAATCCTACCTTGCCTCAACTTGGTGAAAGCCTTATCGACGTCGTGGTAGTGAGTACCCGCGAAGCGGTAGTTATGATTGAAACAGAAGCGAAAGAGGCTTCAGAGGAGATCATTTTACAGGCGATCGAATTGGGACATAAGGAAAATCAAACGCTCATAGAGCTTCAGGAGGAGATAAAGAAAGAGATCGGGCATCCGAAAGAGGAGACATCCGAAGCTGAACAAACATCCGAATTGCCCGGCATTCTTATAGCTGAATACGGTCAAAAAATGACCGAAGCCGTAACCAATAATGACCGGGATGAGCGCAAAGTTGCGGTCGAGCTGCTGAAAAAGGATATTATCGCCAGGTTCGCGGAGACCTATGCTGAAGCTGAGATACTCGAGGTT
>CAZFIM010000029.1:0-32892 GCA_964519615.1 uncultured Dehalococcoidales bacterium | reverse complement strand
AATGGTATAGGCAAGTACTCCGATGCCGGAAATAGCAATACATATAGTAAAAACTCTTCCCCAGGCATTTCCGGTTAGATCAATAGTTTCGCCGTATCCGATGGTGCTGATAGTAATTACAGTCATATAGAGCGTATCAATAAATGAATACTCTCTATGTCCGATGAACCAGTAACCGACTGTCCCTATTATGAGTACAGCAACAAGTATGACTCCGGACCAGAAAAATTTTTTATACATTACGGGAGTTCTCGTTACACTATATTTTTGTTACTGCCTGCGTGCAGGTATAAATTCACGCAGCGTCACCCTCTGCGTGATGATAGCCATTTCTTGATAAAGGTTACATTAGCTCTATTAGCAGGTCGACAGCGGCTCAGGTGCCTATATGCCTCCGGCAACTTTACTGGCTATGATTATACATGCATCCGTTGCATTAATAAATAATTTATGGAGTATTTTAGCATATGAAATGGATAGAGAATGCCAAAACTCCGGATTATCACAGTCGTGTTCAGCTATTGCTGTAACGAAACATATAATGTACACTACTGCCATTGCATTGCTGGTTATAAGTTAATAATGAAACCTTCCAAGTTTTCCTTTCGGGTTCAGATGGAACTGCAGAACGTACTGTACTTGTCCTATCTTGTGCCTGTTTCACGGGTAAGACAACTGGTCCCGAAAATTTTACCCTTGAATGTAATAGGTGGAGATAAAGTATTTGTTTCGCTGGTATTGTTACGCAGTATAAAAATGGGATTGCCTTATTTGCTCTTTCCCCGTTTTTCCTGTAACCAGATATGTGTCCATACCTACGTCAGGGATCCTGATTCAGGTACTAACGGGGTCTATTTCATATCAAGCGGAATCAGTTCCCGGATTATTCTTTATCTGGGCCATATATTTCATCTTGCGTGGCAGTATATTAATATCGACTATGAATCATTGCGGGAGGACTTCAATCAACTGAGTCATCTACGTTCAACAGGCATCTGGTGTGGTGACTTTTCCGTAGATGTACGCTGTACAGGCAACGAAATAAATGCTATCCAACCTTTCAGAGACCCAAAACAAGCTTATGATTACTTGATTCGACCTATCTGGGGATTTTATGGGCAACAGGAAAATGTGAGAAGGTTCAGCATCTATAATACTGAAGTTGAACCGCTTGCCGTACAGTTGAATGACGTATCGTTTCCACTTTTAAATATGCTGGAGATTGTAGATGAGAAATCGATCTGCTGTCCTGATACGGTGTTTATGGTACCGAAAGCAAATTCCTATATTCTTTTACCCCCCAAACCGGTAACACCGATATGGTAACCTGCTGTATAGAGGATATTGCCTCCATGACGGGAAGAATAATTATTTGTTAACCATCCCATGCTACTTACAGATATATGTGTATATTTTTTATTGTAGACAGGCCGCGGTGGAGCATGACCATTATATCAGGCGCATTAACACTAAAACGTGTTTATAAACCTGCTAAAATTATGGCGTCTTTCGGGAATTGTTTACTTCTGGCATGATTACTATATATTATCCAGTAAAGAAGCGTATTTTTCCTTATTCATCAGGGAAGCTTCCGATTGAATTAGCCATGTCATCCAGCAGAGTTCTATGGCCGGACGGCCTGTTTCCCGTGCAAGATTTTCCATATATATGACAAACTCCATATTGTTATCGGGCAAGTCGATCCCTGAGCGGGCATGTATTTCTTTCATTATCTTTTTTACAATTTTATCCGGCATGACCGTATCTATACCACCCATCATACGCAGATATTGAAAGGTGTTTATGCCCACCCCGTTTATCATACCTACAGGATCTTTTTGCCATCGTGATAATGATGCATCCGCCGCCCATAAACGAAAGGCGTTCTTATCATCCAGATGCCTGTTTTGTTTTATTTCAGATAAATAGGTCGCTATACGTTGCGCCACATGCCATGACCGCCTGTTTTTCCACATCGTTTGTAATTCAGCCAATTGCGCGTCTCTCAAAGCTTCTAAACAAGGGATACTCCCTGTTTCGATGAATTTTTGATAGAAATGTTTCACGGCAGGCACCACTGTCAGGAAATAATTGAGGCCTATCGATGTAAAAGAAGCGTCAACAACCATGGCAGTGACATTGCCCTGCCATCTGCTTGTGGTAAGGCATCGGCTGCAGAGCTTTTGCACCTGCGGGACCTGATGCAAATATGCCTCAATGGTGCTTGTAAGTTTTGTCATATGTATTCTTTATTCAAAACACAAATACTTAAATCTTACAAATACTTTTCTGATGCTGCCCGCAAATAAAAAAGTTCAAACAGTTTACAATGCGTGTTTACTCTTTTGTTGCCGTATCATCTTTTTTCCAGCGCAGTCTAAGTATATATCCTGTAATGAGGAGAGACCACACCGCGATAAAGAGTTCAACTCCTAAAAGGCTTTGTGCAGCAAAAAGAGTGCTGATATTGAGTATAGCATGAAGGAGAGCGGCTAAAAGGAAGTATTGCCAGCCGCGTCCAACGGACAATCCGTATCCGGCAAGAGCTGTGATAGCGATCTGCGCAGCTATGACAAAGAACCGCTCAATGAAGGGCAAAAGAATAGAGATTAAACCTACTTCATTTGTGGACTTTAAAAGAATATAGAATACCTGGTTGTGTATACTTTGTGCTTCCAGAAGCCCGAGCCCGGCACCGGCAACTGCACCCAGAATAATGCCGAATTTGGGATCCATCCGTTTACCGAGCCGCCACCAGAAGAAAACAACCGCAACGAGCTTTGCTCCTTCTTGCACCAGCCCACTGATTAACATTTCAGGTATGCGGATGACTGCCAGCCATTGCTGAACCAGTTGTCGCGGCCATAGATTAGCGAATTGCTCTGTGATTATTTTTTGTAAAGGGGTCTGAATATATACTATGCATGCGGCGGCGAAAAAGGCCGAGAAAAGCAGCACAGCCCAGAGCCAAGGCTGTTTAAGAAACGGAGGTCTATAGAATGCCAACCAGATTGCCGTAAATAAAAAGGCAAGCGCAATCCCGGCTATACTGGGGTGGGTGAAATAATCGAAATAGCTTTCCATAGCCAACAGCTCTCCCTATTGATGCGGTATATATACAGAAAATGCATAATACTTATAAATAACCTATAAGTCAAATATAGAGAATCGAAGAATTATTTTTGTGCCTATGGAGATAAAATAGTAGAATTGATATTGTTTGATATAAGTGGCCAAGATTGATTTTTTATGTTTTTGTTATTATAGTAGCGTGTAATATGGTAAGCCTCTATTTTTAAAGCATATCGGTTCATCGGGCTAAATGGAGATAAATGAGTGTATATAAAAAAGTCAGTTGTTAGTTTTTTGTTTTTTCTGGGCATTGCAGGTTTAATGGCCGGAGGATGTCAAACCGATAAAACAGAGTATTCTGCAGCTGCTTTCAGTGATCTGGCTTCCGCGCTGCTGGTACCGGATACCGAGTTAAATTTCTATCTATTTGCTAAACAGGATAGACCTACTACAGTTCAGGCAGGACTTTTAGGGCTTGATTACGACCTGGATGTTGAATCTATGTCAATATGGGGCAGTGCAGATCCGGATCAGGAAGCTGTTTCTGTGGCGGCTACGATGGTAACATCCAGTGAAGCTCAAAAAGTATACGATGATATCCCTTCAGATGCTGAAACGTGGAAATTGCTGCGTGGGAAAAAGATATATTTAGTTCACGGCAGTGGAGCAGCAGCTGAGGCATTGCGGCAGGCAATCGATAATAATCGTTTCACTTATTATGATGACACGGATGTACTGGACGTGGTTAAGGTAATGCCAAATACTGACAGGACAAAGCTCGTAACTATTGCCGTAGCTTATAATGACCCGGTGCTGCTTGATTTTTTGCTTCAAAGCACTGATGAAGTTAATATTACCCGGATAACACAGTTATTAAATAGTGTTGGAGTAAAACTGGCGGTTGCCGGCTTGTATACCCCCAATAGAATTAATATTGCCAAAACTTCTGAGTTGATCCAATCCGGAAAAATCGCTGAACTCGATGCAGGCATATTGGTGCTGGTGAAGTCAGACCTGCCGGGATTTGTGCTGGAACCATTGGTTTCCAACTATTTGACTCAAAATGGTTTTGAAAAAAACATGGTGGGTGATGTGACTCTTTATAGAGGACAGGATATCGGCTTTAGTGGAGATGAGGTGCAAATGTTTGTCCGTGTAGAGAACAATTATTTATTTGCGTCTACATCAGGGCAAGAATCATACGCTGAAACATTGATTATGAGTGTACACAAATAAATAAGATATAGAAGTTATTTGAGTAGAAACAAATGTTGGACACGCTTCACGCAATCATTTTCATATTTCTTTTCTTTTTTATAATACTATTGGGAATATGGATATATAAGAGACTTTTTAAAGATCGTTAACCATCCGGTTTAATGAAAGCTGTTTGCCGCTCGTTATATAGTAATTTCAATTCCATCGTAAGCAAACAAGACATTCTGATAGCGGGCTTCCAAAGCAAGATAATCATCATAAGAACGGTGCCAGTATTCCTCAAGTTGAATAAAAAGCGTTTTGGCGGCTTTGATTCTCCTTGCCAGATCTATGGTTTGCGAAAAAGTATAAAGAGTTGTGCGTGAAACATGTTCCGGTGGATAGTGGAAATCATGTTTAAGATTATCTTCAAATATTCCCGGTTGGATTATCAATAAATCAGGTTCTTTTATCTCTGTTCTATGTTCAGGAAAAGGTTTGATATCACAGGGAGCGTATACAACTTTGCAGTTTCCCTGCTTGAACACATATATAAAACTTGGTTGTCCGCTTCTTTTAACAGGGATTGAGCATATATCGATTGATCCGATGCGCAAGGTGGTTGCAAAGGTGGACAGTGTAATAAAACCGCTATTTATAAAAAAATCAATAATGGAGCCATATTGCGAATTAATCGATTTTAAAGGTTTTACCAATTTTTCAGGTAATAACAAGTGTATGACTTTATCCGGGTATGCTGTCCAGGAGCGGTAATCAAGGACAATCTGTTCTATGACGCGCAAACCTTCAATGTGATCCGGATCAAGGTGGGTAAAAACAAGATAATCTATCGTGTTTATTGCTGAGCGGTTGATCTGAACGGCTATTTCTGCAGGTGTGTCCAGTAAGAGATTAATATCATGTAAGAAAACCGATGGGCCGCTTCTGGAATAGGGGATGCCGCGATCACGAGCTTCCCGGCAGATGCGGCATTGACATAACGGTTTTGGGATTACCGCACATCCGCCGGAGCCCATGATAGTCCATTTCATTTTAAACCTGCTGCACTATTCTTAATAGCATGTTATCGGTATTAAGCGCCCGCTTGCCGCCTGAAGAAGTCCGGCCTTAACGGGTCCCATCTGCCCACGAGCCTATCAAAAACAGGGTCAGGAAATGTCTGCTTGAGCATTCTGTAGTAATAAAGCTCTTCGACTGAAGACAGCCAGGGATTTGAGATATTGCTATTATGAGCGGCTAATTCCTGTTCTGTTATATATTGCGCAGCTACGTTCCGCATTATTGATGCAACGCCCGATCCTTGCGCAAAGAACCTTTTTGTTTGATAGATCAGATGATCGGGAAGGCATCCCTCAAATGCCTGTCTCACAATCCATTTGCCTGTTTGCTCCTCTCCGTGTACCTTATAACGGATCGGTATTTTCTGACTGAACTTGATAACAGCGGTGTCCAGGAACGGAGTACGGGATTCTATGCCGTTGGCGGCATTGAGGCGGTCAAGGCGCTGCAGCGCTGTATTATGGGCAACATTAACCAGAAAATCAATAATACTGGCTACCTCTTCCTGATTCTGCCCTTTTTTATATTGACCGTCATATCCGCCGAATAGTTCATCTGCACCTTCACCTGTAAGAACGCAGTTCGTAAAAGGTTTTACGAACCTGCCCGCAAGGAAATTTGCAATTGCGCCGTGTACGCAACTTTCCTCATACATTTCCTGATGGAATATTGCCTGCGGTAGAATCTCCTTGATCTCTTCCTCGCCGAACATCAAAATATGATGTTTAATACCAAGATACTTGGTAACATCTTTGGCAAGAGGGAGGTCTTGCGCACCTTCCATGCTTACTGTAAAGGCTTCGATATCCGGTTTTATCTCGCAAGCCATATAGCAGATTAGACTGCTGTCAAGCCCACCGCTGAGAAGAATGCCCTCAATAGATTTGTCCTTAATACGTTTTTCAGTTGCTTCCATAAGTAGTTGAGCTGTAACTTTCTTGCCCTGTTCATAATTCTCAAATTCGGGTACAGTAACTGATTCAATGGTAAATTTCTGGAAACCGAGATCCTTTGAATATACATAACCCGGAGGGAACTCCCTTGCATCATTACATAGGCCGATCAGTCCTTTTGCTTCAGAAGAAAAGCACAGAACATCATTATGATGACCATAGTAAAGCGGTTTTATACCTGCCCAGTCGCGTGCAAGAATAAGAGAGCCGTTATCAGAGATAGCACAAGCAAAATCACCATCAAGCTTGCTTGCAAAATGAGTGCCGTATTTTTTATAGAATGAGATAACGGCCTGCGCATCTGTCATACCTGTTTTTTCCTTATTGTAGATGCGTCCGTCCAGCGCAACTGTTATAGCTCCCTCTTCTGCAAAGTGAGCACCTTCTTTTGGATCGCCTTTCATCAGAAGTTCACAAGAAGCAATGTTGATGCCTTCGTGTGATTTTTTCTTGATGCCGTCAGGCCCTCTATGTTTGATATTTGTTAGGATAGCATTCAGTGTATTCTGATCTTCAGATATTGTTCCGGCTATTCCTGCCATAAGAAAAACTCCTCCTATTAAAATTGCTTGCTATGCCGTAAAACAGCGGTTAGAGTCAGAATGCCTCAAGCGTTTTAATAGCTTCAAAGCCGTCGATGCAATATGCATCAGCACCGATCTGGCGCGCATAGTCTTCAGACACCGCTGCGCCGCCGATGAGAACTTTAACCTTCTCCCTCAGCCCGTTGGCTTTCAATGCTTCGATAACCTCTCCCATAACGGTCATCGTTGTGGTAAGCAATGCTGAGAGCCCCAGATAGTCCGGTTTTTCCTCTCTGACGAAATCGACTATCTTCTCAGTAGGAACATCTATGCCAAGATCGTATACCTGATAACCTGCTCCTTTCAGCAGAATAGCCACGATATTTTTACCGATATCATGAATATCACCTTTTACAGTGACAATAGCGAATTTCCCTTTAGTCTCAACATTTGCCTCTTCCAGATGTGGTTTAAGTATATCCATGGCAGCACCGACTGCTTCTGCAGATGCAAGCATATCAGGAATAAAGTATTCTTTGGTAGAAAATTTTTCACCCACGATCTCCATTCCTGCCGTGAGCCCCTCGGTGATTATTTTATCAGCGGGTATTTTCTGGTCCAGTGCTGTCTGCGTCAGTTCCACCACGCCCGGCTGTCCCGTAAGGCTGTCATCAATGCCCTCATCGTCTTGAGTTTTTCTGCCCTGTATAACGTTTTCTTTTAATAGTGTAATGATATCTTCACTCATTATTAATCTCCTTTAAATTTATTTATATAAATTCAATCTGGGCAATATCCCGGGAATTTCGTCGAAGATTTTTTTGCTGGTATCTGCATCTATATGTTGAACAGGTCTGGTGAGTAATTCCTGCAATTTGTCATAAGCAAGCTTCATCGCGTTATCGCTCTCCCTATCCCCTTCGAAAGGATATGACATCGAAAGTTGTCCGCTTCTTAGCATGGAGCGAATATAACTTATGTATAATTTTTGCGGAGTTTCTACCACCCGCTTCATCTGCTGTATGCTGGTTTCAAGCTCACTTTCATCGATAAGTGGTGATCTGAGGAAGAATTTAATCATTTCAAAATGGGTGTCATCGATAACGGTTTGCAGCATTGAATATGTGGAATTGCCGTCAAAAAGACCATAAGCGCAATGCAAATATTGCGGACCGCTTAATGTTACCGTAATATCCGAAAACAGTCTTTCAACTGTAGACTGCATGCCCGGCATTTTTGCATCACATACGCCCGATGTAGAATAACATGGAATCTGATAAAAGCGGGCTAACTGAACGCAATCGATATTATACTGGCTGGTTTCAGGAGCGCCGTAAGAATCGCTCAGATCATCCATACGTGCTCTCACCGGAACACTGCCGTAAATCGAAGGCGCCCCCTTCTTTACCAGTTGTCCCAGAGTGAGTCCGGCAAGAACCTCAGCATTAATCTGCGCAATAATGCCTGCTTCCTTGATGGGGGCGGTAGTGCCAGCCTGCGGGGAGGAAGACACTACAACCGGTATACCGCGTTTACATATTTCCATAAAGGTATCGGTTGTATCTTCAACGAATTGCAGGGGGCTTTTTACAAGACAGGTGATAAGAGAAAAAATGGGATTCTCCTTAAATGCCTGCTTGCCGCCAACGATGATTTCGGCCATTTTCAGCACATTATCAAGCTGGTGCATGTTAGATAAACCCGTCATAAAATGCTTGGTTGTATTATTGAGTGATGCAAAGAACTTATTTACATCTTTATTCTCATCGGTAATATCTTGATCCTGAATATTGACTGGACGAATGAAAGCGTCCACACTTTCCAGATGCTCACAAAGGTGTGCAGCTTTGCATAAATCATCTACTGTCCCCCTGCGGCGGTGAAATTCAGGCAGTGCTAATTCTCTATCCGGATCATCTTTTTTAACGTAGACGGGAAAATCAACGTCGAGCACAATATTGGTTTCAGACCCGGTGACAAAACACACCCTGGGCTCATCACCTTTCATTATCAGGGCATTATCTCTGTTTCTGGCACCAAGCGTTACAGTCTTTGGAGCGCTGCTCAATGCATCTTGTACCATTTTTTCAGGTATTTTTATAGACCAGCTTTTCTGATCTTCCTCGGAAAGGGTCGATACTTCCGCACCATTGCCGCTGAATATCTCACTCGCTTTTTCATTAAATGAAATCAGACCGGGGTCAGCAAGTATTCTGATAGAAGCATTATGGATTTGCTCTATTTGGTCGCGGGTGATTCTCTCAAGCGGTTTTGAAACGAGAATTCCTTCTCTTGGCATATAAGACCTCCTGGTTATTCAAGCTTATGCTTGAAAAGTATTATTGTTTGTTCCGTTATCTGAAGAAATGCTGTCAGATATCGTTGTATACAGGTGTGAGAGTAAGGAGCCGGATTAAATCCGGATTATCAAAGACAGGTTTTTGAAATAGTAGTGTTTCTCTGCGTAAAGCAGTCTTATTTAATATTTGCATTGTAACAATAGTGCGAATCTATGAGATAATCATTCTTATACGCTCGATCATAGGCGCGGCAGAATTGATATTCTCTTCGATAAACAGCATAATCGTTAATCGATAACCTCCGGTATTTGTTCGAGAATATTTGCTTTTATAGCCGGCGGAATATCCCAGCTATGAGTGGCTAGAATCTCCTTTACGATCCCGGAAGCTCTCTGCCAGGTAGTTTTAGACCCTTTCTGCTGCCAGGCCTCGCGGCTTTCTCTATTGCTTACCGAAGGCTGATAATGCTCTTGCCTCATGTGGCGTCTCGTATGTTTTGATGCAATGAAGTTCCCTCCCGGTCCCAATTCCTTAATCAAATCAAAGGCAAGCGTATCGTCATTGACCGTTATCCCCTGTACGGCCCGCATGGCCATGCCCATTATTTCATTATCGATGACATATTTCTCCGGGCAAACCGTCATGGCAAATTCCATCAGTCCGGCTGAATCGTGAATGAAATTGGATCCAGCCAGAGCACACATTAAACCTGAAATAGCGGATTCATATCCGCTCTGAGAATCAACCATTTTCGAGTCGGTCATGCCTCCGGTTGCGTAATAGGGCAGCTCATAGAATTGCGCCATTTGCGCACTGGCGGCATTAGTTAAGCCCATTTCCACCGAACCGGCCAGGTATCTCAGATTGTTCAGGTCTGTGTTCGTAGCTACTGAACCGAAGATCACAGGTGTTCCGGGATTGGCGATTTGGGTCAGCATAACGCCGATGAGCGAGTCTACGGTTTGAATAGCCACGTTTCCCGCAATTGTAATGGGAGATGTTGCTCCGCAAAGCGGTTCTGACGGGCATACTACAGGAATGCCGCTTTGAGCAACAGGTATCATAATATCAGCATAGTGCTGATCCAGTTTCAGCGGACTGATAACACAGGTAATAATGGAGATAATAGGACGTCTGCGCAGTGCTTCGGGCGATCCCGCAATTATCTCAGCCATCTTTATTACTTTTTTGGTACCCTCCAATGTGTATACTCCGCCCATGATATGCTTGGATGTATTGCTCAAACCAGCGTAAAAACGGTTAACATCCACATTCTCGCTCGCTATATCGCCGGGATATGTGGGTAAAAGCAGTATGTGAATATTATCAAGACCGTCAACAAGTTTGGCTATCTGTTTCAAATCATTAAGCGATGCTGGCTTTTTTTCTCCTGTTTCAGGATTGTAGATATAGAGAGCTGTTCCGCCGGTACCGGTATAAACACGAGTACCGCCAAGGGTGCAGTCGTTATTTTCAGCCTGCCCACAGAGCGTAACCTCAGAAGGCGCCATTTCTATCAATTTCATAGCCTGATTAGAGGAGAGGGAAACTCGCCTCTTTTCTTCATTTACCTTAGCACCATATTTACTAAAGAGCTCCAGAGCATTTTGTGAATGGACCTCAAAACCTACCTCTTCGATAATCCGCATAACGGTTTCATGTATTTTTTGGATATCTGATTCAGTAAGTGGCTTATAACTGCCACCGAATAATCCTTTTCGCAGCATGGTGATGTATTATTTCCTCCTTCCGGGGCAATTGCGTTCTTTACAGTTCAGGCAAGGATTGTATGATTGTATCGCGGGAGTATTGCCGATACCGATGATACCGGATACCGATTTTTGCGGCACCATCAGAAAATCTTCCGTGAGAGTGATACCTGTTTGTCCGGCATGAACGATACGAAAAATTTCCCTTTGCTGCCGGATTGACCAGTCACAATAACCCGGACTCAGGCGCGGGCTGATGAACATTCCTTCTGTAGCTGCCATATCTTCTATTTGAAGCTGTATATATTCAGCTATTCTGTCTATGGTCACTGAGCCGATTGCATCGAGTATGGCTGCCTGAAGCATAAGCCCGTCTTCAGCCATTTGCCTTGACATGTTCTCCAGACGGTTACCGATGGTTGCCATAAAAACGGCGACCTTTGAACAATTTTGCAGAAGTTCGGAGATCACTCTCCCTCTGAATGTACCGGCGCCTTCAATGTATACGTAACTTCTACGGATACCCTCTATTTTGCGTATCACATAGGCGTATACCGGATCGATAAGTTGATTTGCCTGTTCTGCGTATTCTTCTACCAGGTTCCTGGTACGCGCAGTAAGCTGGTCGCCTCGACCGTAACCAAGATTTTTATATATTTTACGGTTGCTGATTTCTATTTCATCAAAATCAACCTGTTTATTAATAGTAACCAAAGAACTGTACCTCCTCCATTACTACCTCGAGTACATGAAATAACGAAAAGATACCACTCTTATCTCTTCTGACAAAACATACAAGTAATAACGGATAATAAATAAAACATAATTAAGAAGCAGGTTAATAAATAACAACCAGTGCGGGATAAAGGATTTACGAGTATACGTGAATTGTTGAAAAATAGCTTGTCTGAGTTCCGGGTAGATCACAAACGAGTGAAACCTATAGCATCGAGATAACCCACATCTTTCTCACCACTATCTTTGTCATATCACGATAATTCACTCCTCGCATCGCAAAAATATACGCGCAATTCGAACTCTGAGATATATTATGGTAGCAGAGCAAAGGGATTTTGTCCAGTTTTTTATAAATCGTATATGAGCTATGCTATCAGCATCGCAATCCGGTATAAGCTTGACCGTGTTGTCAGGCCTGGTTGGTATTCAAGAAATATATCCTGTCTGGTTAGTTTTCTTCAGGCGGGCAGCGACCCGGGTATAGTTTCTGTTAACAACAGATTTTATTTGTATGAAGCGATTTACTTAGTCTTCGTCCGGTGTGTCAGGTGGCAATGCATCTGGCAACTTCCGGCGCGTTACCGCTGTTTTTTTCTTCGTTTTTCGTACAGCTTTACCCGCTTCCTCTTTTTGCATAGGGGCGTTGCCAAAATAAACCTTGGTAATGGGCCAGGGTATTTCTATTTCCTTTTGATCGAATGTTTGCTTGATCCTCTTCCGTAATTCCCCCGTTACTTCCCACTGCTTCATAGGGTATGTATCACCCACTACCTTAATTTCGATTGCCGAATCACCAAATTTATCCACTCTTAATACCTGGGGAGCACTAATCAACAACTGACCGAAATACTCATCATCCTTTAACTCGTTCCCAATTGTATTTAACACATTTATGACTCTATCGATATTTTCTCCGTAAGCAACAGGGACGTTGAGATTGACCCTTGCCCAGTTCTTTGTATAATTACTTGCTTTGTCTACCAGGCTATTGGGCACGATATGAACAATACCGTCAAGGTCGCGCAACACGGTCCTTCTGACATTTACTTCTTCTACTGTGCCTATCAGGCCTGCAATACTTACCACATCACCAACATTGTAATAATCTTCTATGACAATAAATAAACCATTCAATATATCGCTGATAAGTTTTTGGGCTCCGAATCCAACAGCGATACCAACAAAACCAGCTCCAACAAGCAGGGGTCCAATATCTACTCCTATTTCTGAAAGAATCATAAATAAGGCCAGGAAAACGACTATTATGCTAATTGTCTGATTGAGGAACCCGCTTAAAGTATCACTTCTCTTTTTTGCTTCTTGCTGAGCACGCTTGCTCTTGCCCCTCATTTTAATCAACCTTTGTAGAAAAACAGGCAGTAAAAGGGTTATTACCTTGTTAACTAAAAAAGCACCAATAATGATCACCACTATTAAGATTCCATGAAGGGTGAGCCACTCGGTTAACGGTTCAAAAGCAGGTGCAACATCAACTCCAAATCGTGAAACACTGAATGATATTACAGGGAAAATAATGATAATCCACAGGATTATCGTTAAGACACTGGCCGATATTTTGCGAAGATTCTGCAGCTCTTTTCGCTTCTGGTCCGGGAGAAGCTTATTAGCTATAAAAACACTTAAACGTGTTGCATAAAACATCAGGATGATACCAATACTGATAGCGATGATGACATATATTCCGTTGTCAATAAACCACTGCCACAACATAAAAACCTCCGCATGCTTATTTCAATTTAATATAAAAAATTTAAAGGGGAAACGTATTTAGTATTCAGAAAGAAGGATTTACTCTGGTGATGATAATGCGCGATTATCAAATATTTAAAACAATGTGCATCCACATAATAATACCTTAAACAGCTCGTCGCTTACTGAAGAGCCAAATACTGCAGTGAATGCCGTTAATCAGTAAATAGATTTTAACAGACTGAAATGTACTTTACCACCGGAAGTAGTATTCAGAATACGCCGTATCATTCAACGAGAAAGCCTTGTAAAGGTCAGGGCTTTCTTATATACTCTTTCAGAACTCGATCAACCGTTTGGTGGTTAAAAGCATTTAGAGCGTTAATCTCTGATTAAGTATCAGTTGCATTCCATTCAGGTGTCTGCTCTATGACAGCTTTGGAAATAATAGGATTTTTAGGAATTCTTCTTATAATCGGCTTTATCGCTGATTTCTTGTTTAAAAAAATTAGTATTCCGGACATATTGATCCTGATTGCGCTTGGATATCTCATAGGTCCTGTATTCAATATTATTGATCCTTCCCATGTTGCGCCCGGATCCCAGATAATAGCCACGCTCGCACTGGTTGTTATCCTTTTTCACGGCGGGCTCGAGCTTGAATTTGCCTATGTGCTAAAAAGTGCGCCCAGAGCACTGGTGCTGGTTGTTCTGGGCATTGCAGCAAGTATGGCAGCAACCACCACTTTTGCTTATTACATCATGAGATGGGACCTTATGAACTGCTTGTTGCTTGCCGCAATACTGGCGGGTACCAGCCCCGCGATCGTGATGCCGCTGGTACGGCGGTCAAGAGCTCCTGCTCAGATCTCTTCGCTATTGAATCTGGAATCAGCATTTAATGGTGCGCTTGTGATTGTAATTGCCCTGATTATTCTGCAGATCATTACTACCGGGCAAACAGGGAATGAACTTGAGCTGGTTGGCCGGACACTTGCAGTACGAATTTCGCTGGGGATAGCTATCGGCATAGCTGCCGGGATTGTATGGCTGGCACTGCTGACAGTTATTGAGGGTGAGGTCTATGATGACATATTGACACTTGCGGTGGTATTGCTCCTGTATTTTTCGGTGGAGATGCTCGGAGGCAGCGGAGTGATGTTTGTACTTTCCTTCGGCCTTATACTTGGAAATGGTGTTGATGTTGCCAGATTTTTACATATACGCCGGGCTGTTGAAGTTCACAGGCTGATGATGAAATTTCACTCTCAAATGTCCTTTCTGATCAAGACATTTTTCTTTATTTATCTGGGACTGATGATAACATTCGATGACCTTAACAGCGTAATACTCGGAGTCATACTGTCATTTGTTCTGCTGGTTGCACGTTTTATCGCCGTGCTCATCAGTTCTGCCGGCAATCGTACCCTTTTCTCCAATAAAGGAATATTGACATTTATGCTGCCCCGAGGACTTTCCGCCGCTGTGGTTGCTGAGGTAGTTGCGTTATCATCACTGCCAAACGCTTCCAGGTACCCCTATATCATCATTATAGTAATAATCACGACAGTGATACTTACAGCTCTGAGCATACCCCTCTTCGGGCGGAAAAAAACTGCTTTTGAGGATAATGCCAAAGTTGTTGCCGGAGACTGAGTTTGTGCGGGCAATGACCGACAAGCCGTTATGGGTTATTTGTCTCCCATAAGCGCGAGAGCCAGGAGGTTGGGACCGGTATGCGTGCCGATAACGGGACTTGTTCTTGAACGTATAATACGGTTAGCGGGGAAAATTCTATCAAGACGGGAGATCAATTTCTCCGAATCTGCAATGGCGTTTACGCAGGCCACTGAAAGTTCTTCAATATGAAAGTAGCCTGCGGCTACCCGGTAGAGCTGATCGACTGCTGCTTCTCTTGAATATTCCTTACCATAAGGCACGACCACCCCGTCTTTAATGCCGATGACGGGATGAATATGAAGCATGTTCCCCATAAACGCCGCTATTTTATTAATGCGCCCGCCTCTTTTGAGGTATTCCAGCGTATCGAAAGCCGCACACAGTTCAACCCGCTGCTTATTATATTCAACCAGGTCAATGATCTCCTGTACGGTTGCTCCTTTTTGAGCTGCTCTTGCAGCGGACATAACGATAAAGCCTTCCGCCATTATTGCCCACTCCGAGTCTATAATAGTGATCGGGGCAGTGTTATGAGTTATTTTCGAGCTTTGAAGAGCGGCTTCATAAAAACCGCTCAGTTTCTTGCTGAGAGAAATGACAATAATACTATCTGCCTTGAGTGAAAGCCTCTGGTAAACCTCTATAAAGGATGTGGGGGGTGGAACGGCGCTGGTGGGGAAAACGGAGCTGTTCTCAAGCTTGATATAGAATTCCTCTACTGAAAGATCGATTCCATCGCGGTATACCTCATTGCCGAAACAGACGTTAACCGGTATAACGGTGATGTCCAGTTCGTTCACTATATCAGGAGGCAGGTCTGCGATGCTATCAGTTACTATTTTAACAGACATCTCAACTGCACCTCGCTTATCATTGCGGTAAACCGATAACCGCCGAACGATTATGGACCTGGAAAAACGCTGTAAATAGTATCAAACTGCATACAGTTTTAACGACATACTACGTCAGGTATGCCGGGGCTCAAGATGCGTCCTTTGCGCCTTTCTGCATTTTTTGCAGTTCTTGCCTCAATATATCGACAAAACCGCTCTCAAGAGCTGTATGCGCATTTTTGATTGTCGCTGCGATTTGCGCAGCATTGCTGGCCCCATGGCCTATAGCTGCAATGCCGTTAACACCGATTAACGGGCCTCCGCCCATCGCAACCGCGGGACTTAGAATTTCATACAACTTCTGTCCGTACACTGCCAGCTTTTCAGCCGGAAGCTCATCTTTCATCTCTCTGTTGAGCCAGCGGCTCAATACATGCCCGAGCCCTTCGGCAAATTTGACAATTACATTTCCTACGAAGCCGTCACAGACAATAACATTTGCTTTTCCCAGAGGAATATCCATTCCTTCGACATTGCCGATGAAATTAAGATTGCTGTTCTTAAGAAGCGTATATGCCTCTTTAGTTACCTCATTGCCTTTTCCTTCCTCCGCTCCAACGCTTAAAATGCCAACCGTGGGATTTTCGATACCATGGAAACTTCGCATATATATACTGCCGGCAACGGCGAAATTCAGCAGATGAAGAGGTTTTACTCCTACATTAGCACCAAGGTCCATTACCAATGTTTTTGGAGCGAGGCCGCAAAAAGTACCGCCGGCAATAGGGCGTTCAATTCCGGGGAGTGTTCCAAGATATTGAAGTGCGCAAACCATCATGGCACCGGTATTACCGGCACTGACCACGGCGTCCGCTTTTCCTTCTTTTACCAGCCTGGTCGCTACAGCTATCGAATTGTTCTTCTTGCGCATAACTGCATAAGCAGGCTCCTCACCATCTTTTATCATATCCGGAGCGTCAACAATAGTGAAAGATCTGCTGGTATTTAGTTTTATCAGCTCGGCTTCTATAGCTGATTTCAGTCCTACCAGTATTATTTCTATATCAAGTTTATCGGCTGCCTGCAGAGCTCCTTTTATTATTTCAGCGGGCGCGTAGTCTCCACCCATAGCATCCACTGCAATTTTATACTGCTTTTTTATATTTTCATCCTGCATTAACTGTACTCCTTATAAATGTATGTGAATGATTATCAAGGAAAGAGATGGGATACCCAAACTTAGCTTTGGCAGGTATTATGCACTCTTGACTTTGAGCTTGTCAACATATACTTAATGTGAGTGTAAAGCTTTCGGGATTCGAATTTTTTTACGCTATGTGCTCATAATAGAGCCAGTGCTTCTTTACCGCTCATGCCCTCCCGTATACCTCTGTTTACAGCACTAATATTTGCGTCTTTTACGGGATTGAGCAATAAATCTTCTATATCATTCAAGGGGGTCCCGCTTGCGGATTTTATGCGCACCGCGGGATAGCCGTATTTATCAAATACAGCGATGTCAAATGCCCCGCAGGCTATCATGCCCGTATCGGTGGTAATACAGACAATATTCAAAGGCCCAAGAGGAATTACATAACCTTCTGCCTCTTTATTCTCAAGCTGAATTTTTCTGCAAAGCATATCGTCTGCGGCTCCTCAAAATAATCTCATTATAGCCCATGCACTGACAGTTCTCTATGTGTTGAATATAGCGATTATTATTTGTCCGACGGGCTGATGCAAATTGTAGAGAAAAAACAGGTAAAAACAAAAACAGCGAGTCGAACATCACAATATTGTGCATCAACTCGCCGGGTATCCCTCTAACTGTCCTGAGAAATTTAAGCTCTTCAGCCTGGTTTTTCCGGGAATACCTCAAACTACTATTATTATGGTAGTAGTATAATATGTAGCTTAATATATGACATCCGTGAAAGTACGAGCTGCAAAACAGGGTAATTACTCTGCTGCTCTATTGTGGCGGTGAAGGGTCATGTGGGATAGCCGGTTTAAACACTATTCGTTTAGATGACATACTGCGGTAAGGAGCATATGTATTTTTGTTTTTACTCTATTATTGCTGGTACTGTAATTTCCGGTACAATATGAATATATAACCGATAACTTAAATTATAGAGCGTAATACAGGTGAATAAAGCATGCAGGATATCATTAAAGAGTTTATGGCTCAGAAACGTTTTGCTGTCATAGGCGCGACCGATAATACTGAAAAATACGGTAATCATATTGTCAAAAACCTGAAAAAAAGAGGGTACGAGGTCTACCCCGTTAATCCCAACCTTGACGAGGTGGAAGGTATTAAATGCTATCCAAGCTTGAGTGTTTTGCCGTGTAAAGTGGATGTGGTTGATTTTGTCGTGCCCCCTCAGGTAACAGAAGAAATACTGCCGGATTGCCGGCGGCTGGGGCTGAATCGTATATGGCTTCAACCCGGTTCCGAAAGCAAGGCTGCCATCGAGTTCTGCCATCAACACGATATGCAGGTGGTTCATGATGTATGCGTAATGCTGAACTGATTGTTTGCGGCAAAGGCTTATTCTTTATATTCGATCGAGATTAGTTTGGAGTTGCGGGTCAGCTTGAAGATACAATTTTTACATAGACCGAAAGCACCATTTGATTTTAATTCCGCATCAGGCGGCAGGATAGTGTCATTGGCCATACTTATATTGGCTGTTCTTTTGAGTGCCGGATGCGCACCCGGTATCATTACCGAAGAATTCTGCTCCTGCCTAACCGATATTACCGATCAGGGTATTGCAAATACCGATGAGCAGATTATTGCCATCGACAGCCGGCTTAGTAAAAACGCAACAGACCTGTATAAATTCGAGCAGGTGTACAGCAGGGCAATGCAGTGGTTTGAATATCAGCAATCCACCCCGCGGGAGGGCTCATGGCGAATAGAAGTTGAGCCAGGCGCTTTAGCTCTATTAGCTAATGAAAGATACGGAATATCGAGGCTTGAAATAGTGCTGGAACCGCACGGCAATACCTATTTTATCGATATTGTAGATATGACTACAGGCAAGGTGGTTAATCCTGAAGAATTGAAGCATAGACTTGGCAGGGAAAAAGAAGCGCTGGAAAAGAGCAGAGAACAAATCATTGAGGTCAGAAATCTTGCTGTCTTTGTTATTAACGGTTCACTGGAATACTATTCTGCCTGGAGGGTAAAGCAGAGTAGCCCCGGAATATTTTTAGTAAGGGGCGCTGCACTGGGTTGGGATGAGCGATTTGTCAGCGGGGAATGGGCGTATGAACGGGGTAATGCCCGTATAATTCCAAGCGGCACGCCGGCTGAGAGGCTGCAAAACATTCTTTTATGCCGCTGAACCTATTGTAATAATATAGCGCGCATACTATCATATAACAGGTTTCAGTTGTCCGGTGTGACTTATTAGAGTCATAACTCTCTTTCCTTAAAAGTTATTGTTAACGGGAGGTTAGCAATGAGCACGAAATCACGGGCAGTCCTGGAAGTACAGCAAGGCGGACAGGTAAATATATACACTATCCCAGAGGCAGCACTCACAATAGGACGCAGCAGCGATAGTGATATAGTGATTGATGATACTCTGGCATCGCGGCGGCATGCAGAGGTCAAATGGCGTAACGATACTCTTTTTATCAAAGACCTTAACAGCAGCAACGGCACGCTTGTCAACGGCAGGAGAATCGATCCGCAGACCGAGATTGCCTTAAATAACTCAGATGTTATCGTAATCGGCGACAGCCGTTTAATTATTCGTATTGAACCTGCATTTGTACAAACACCGATATCACCGGTTAGTGAGGAACCGGTGAAAACCTCTCGTTTTGTACCGCCGGCGCAAGTGGCAAAAACAAAATTCCCTAAGGGGATAGTTATAGGTGCCGCTGCCGGAGTTCTTGTTATTGCCGCAATAGTGGCGGTAGTTGTCGCCCTGTCAATATCAAATCAAAACGAAATTAGGGCGGCGGCGGCTGATTCTTTAATAGCCCTCACCGATACGGGTATTGAGACTACCGATGCAAAGATTATCAGTATAGATCAGAGGCTTGAGAGTAACATAACAAAACTGATGAAACTTGAGCCGCTCATTGCGGCTGCCGATGAGTGGATCGAATACCAGAAAACCATTTCGCGCACAGGTTCCTGGCTGATAGAGGTTGATAAAGAAGGGTTAGAGCAGCTTATGAATGACCAGTATAAGATATCGACCTTACAGATATTATCAGACCGCGGAGTCGTGAGCTCTACTGTGAAAGTAACCGACCTCGTTACCAAATCTATTCACGATCCCGCTATTTTGCAGAAAGACCTTGTCTCCGAGCAGGAAACATTACTGCAGCAAAGAGACTCGTTAATACAGGAACGCGAACAAACAGTTGAAGCTATTAATGGTTGTCTGGCGCTTTACGCTGACTGGGATGTCAAGAAGATACAAAAGGCAACTTACAATATTAAAGGCGATGGCCTGGGGTGGGGGAATGGCGTCACCAGCGGTGTCTGGATCTACTATGAGGATAGAGAAAATATGGAACCGCGCAATAAACCCGCTCAGGATTTGGAAGCACTGCTGACAGCAAAATAATCAATGAAAAATATAATATTAATGGCCGGGGCATTCGCCTCCGCCGCTGTCCGCTCCCTGACTGTCACTACCGGAATCTACCGGTGTTTCGGTGGTTCCTAAATTTTGAGGGTTAACATTTGTATCAGAATTATTATTATTGGAGGTATCTTGTTGTTGCGGAGCAGGATCGGCCTCATATGCAATATCACCTGATGAACCACAACCACTACTCTCATCCAGCGGAGTATGAGGGTTATCTTCTCCACAGGCAAAAATGGAAGGCGGCGATAAGAAAGAAGCGGCCCCGGCAATTAACAGTATCACGAGTATAGAAACCGCAAGATAATATAAAGGACGACTATTTCTATCCATTGACGTTATCCTTATAGTATCAATTTTAACTGATTTTAACTGTTAATGCCAGCATCGGCACAGCGCATTTGCTCAATTAAAGCAAAGAATATGTGCCAATACCACTAACCTTTGCATCCTCCTCCTCCTGTATCATTGCTGGTATCTCCGGAGTCAACCGGAGTTTCTTTAGTAGGCAATGTGCTGGGGTCTACAGGCTCATCTATGATTGTTGCAGAATGAGTATTCTCATCAATTTTATTATAAATTACTACTGATTTGGTTTCCGGTACAGGGCCTGCTTTATACTCCTTTTTGTCCTCCTCTGATTCACAGCACGCCTCCACCGGCGCGGGTATTAAGCAAGAGATAAAACCAGCCATGAAGATAAAAAGAGCAATAACGACAACAAAAATGAAACCTGCATCTTTCCTCATGCTTTTTTACCTCTGACAGCGATTTTTGTTTAAGTATATCAGATAAGCATACTAAAACAATACTTTTTTTGTTATGAGCAAACTCTTTCCTCAGCTTGCCGTTGTGTCAAGGGTTTGCAGGACGCAAATGCTTCATTCCTGAAAGAATCATAGTCAAAAGAGATGCCAATAGTATAGCCGCTGCCACCATCTGGGAAAGAGATATGCCGGCAATGATGGTATCATCTCCTCTGAAGAGGCGGATAATAAAATCGCCGAGGAAATAGACGATCAATACGATTTGCGCGGTCAGCCCCGACCTTCTCAGTTTTGATTTAAGTATAAGCGCCGTAACAAACATGATTACATTCCAGGTGAGGTGGTAAAGCTGGGTGGGGTGGATGGGGATGTTAAGAGGTGCGCGCGAAGCCGGGTTAGTATATATTACTGCCCATGGAAGGTCTGTGGGAGTCCCGTAGCAGCAGCCTATCAGCACGCAGCCGATGCGGTAGAAGGCCATGAACAGGAGCGCAGCCGGTAGTCCCGTATCGGCAAAGGCAGCAAAGGATATTTTGCTTCCTCTGGTATACGCCCATATTACCGCTATAGCCCCCAGAAACAGGCCGTGTGCTCTCATTCCGAAGCCCAGGAACGGAAGCGAGCGATGAAAGTAGAGCATGTATTCTATATAAACGAGCAGCCGGGAGAATATTATCCCGGACAGGACTACTGAGAGGCCAATCCATACAATATGTACCCTGGGCAGGCCGAGGCGCCTGCTCACATAGTAGAAATACCCCAGAGCTATGATGCCGGCAATAAGCGCAAGGCACAGGTCCCAGCGTATTGTAAGAGAGCCTATTTCGGTTACTACGGGATCTATATCAATTTTCAGCATCGGGGATTACCGCTTTTTCCTTATCGTTCCCGCAAGGGCAAGGCCCATAGGAGAAGACCGATAAAGATGTAATGAGCCCACGGTTTTCCTGCAAATTATACACGAT
The DNA here is from genome assembly GCA_964519615.1 of uncultured Dehalococcoidales bacterium. GTDB lineage: Bacteria > Chloroflexota > Dehalococcoidia > GIF9 > UBA5629 > CAZFIM01. The sequence continues at coordinate 10,745 of CAZFIM010000029.1, read as the reverse complement.
ATTTACCTGTACGTGCTGTTTATGTGAGAGCGGCAGGCAGGTTATGAAACAAGCGATTGAATGGAAATAGCAATCGGTTTTATAATGCAATAAGGCGCATTGCCCGGGCCGGTATGTACAGGCTGGTGTTGCGGCAGTTGTTCGGTATATATATGATAAAGGTATAATAAACGGGCAATCACAGCAGATTTTCTCTATAGCTTCTGTGCATTGAGCAGGGGGGTGAAGAAAATGACAGTAAAAGGTTTAGGAAGTTACCACGCATTACTCATTTTAGTGATGATGCCTGTGCTTTTTACAGTGTTTGCCGCAGGTTGTACAGCCCGTGACCCCGCAGCAATCGCAATTGAAGTTGCGGAAAAATGGGCTTCTGAGAATATAGATACAGTATCGAAAGACCTCACCGCGGGCGTTGTCAAGGATAACCTGCTGCTGAAGACCGTAGCCGCTGCGGCTGTAGAGAAAGAGATCAATCAGAGGATTGCCTGGAAATATTCGACACCCGAGGAGATAGGAACAGACCTGTACGGGGTTGTTGCTACGGCATACAGCGATGTTGAAATCCCAGTAATGGGTACATACCGGATTTCCCTGAACTACAACCTTGAAATAGATACTGCTAATAAACAGGTGCTGAGTGCCGCCGCAGATATAAGTTCACTCTCGTTTAAAAAACAATAGCGCGGAGCACAGAGCACGCATACCACTATGCTTTGTTTGCTCTTTAGAATACATCCTTTATACGCTACCTTCATTGGGTGAGGTATTGACTTCTTCAGGGCAGCGATATAGTATGTGAACACCGAAATTAATCCTCCGGGAGGTATTACCATGGGAGAAAGTGTATATAAGATGATTACCCTCGTCGGCACCAGTCCCGAGTCATGGGAAAAAGCCGCCGCCGCCGCAGTGGCGAAGGCAAGCGAATCACTACGGGATATGCGTATAGTGGAAATTGAAGAGCTGGATATGCAGCTGGAAAAAGGCAAGGTAACCAACTACCGGGCCAAGGTCAGAGTATCATTCAAACATGAAGGTCTGATGTATATCTATTAGGATGAAAGTGTAAAAGGGAATAGTAAAAAGAAGGTCAAATGAAGACAAGAGCAATTTCCCGGGGAATAACGAGTGCTTTTGCGCTTACTTCAAGAGTAGTTATAAGGTAATATACAATCACTAATAAGTATTGACTTTGTTTTTAGTCGCGTTATACTATGAGACCATCAATAATCTTCTGGGAGGGATGAAATGGCAGAAAGCGTATACAAGATAATCACCCTGGTTGGCACCAGCCCTGAGTCCTGGGAGAAAGCAGCCACAGCCGCAGTGGAGAAAGCAAGCAAATCCTTGAGAGATTTGCGCATTGCGGAGGTCGAGGAACTGGACCTTCAACTTGATAAGGGCAAGATAGTAAACTATCGCGCCAAGGTAAGAGTATCCTTCAAGTATGAAGACTGACGCCGATCAGTTTTGAGACCTGGCCGATAGATACCAGATTTGTATTTGTCAGCTAGTTTCTGTATCCGTGTATATATGCAGGTACATTTAAGGTAGATATACGGCCGGCGGGTGGGCTTGCTTGTTTAATGTGGTAAACAGCATCTGTCCTGAAGAAATATAACAGTCTGACAGCTTTGCTCTATATCCAGGCCATGGTGACCTGCGAACAGCTCTCGCAAACAACGGCAAGCACGGCCGTTGTTTTGTAGATAGGCTGGATTGAACCGTCCTGGCGTTTGTATTCTTCCGAGATCTCTATTTGTGTATAGATGTCACCCGGCTCAATAGTACACTCGCACAATGAGCAGTGGGCTCCGGGGTTCTTCATTTTCCAAGATTTGGGTACGCCTGATAGGTGGCGTACATACCAGTAAAAACCCTCTTTTTCTATATTAAGCAGCGGGATTTCGTTATTGAAGCTGATAGGTTCTGCACATGCTCTGCCTGCGCAGTATATACAAATTTTAAGCGGAGATATGCCTGATAGAATCTCGTCCGAGCCGTCGGGCATGCGTAATTTCTGATACCGGTTAATGCAGATATACCTATCTTCACGTTTGATAGCCCTATTGCATGTAAAACATTCCACCATGATTACCTCCAGTAATAAGTATATATGCAATCATTCCGAGTTTTGCGAGAGAATACTTATATAATATATCATTTTTAAAAAAAAGCAATAGTATATCTTTGAATAATGACAATAATTATCAATACTTCCAAGTGATTTTGTGTAGGTAAATAAACCGTAATTACGATAAATCCTATCTATTTTCTTATTGTGTGATCTACACGGAAAGGGAAGATAGAAAAAATATATTTGTTACAAAATCTTTATGACAGCAGAGCCCCGATCATCTGTAGACATAATGGGTACCGGGTATTGCACCGGCGGGGAGACATTTAAAAACAATCAGGGGTTAGAGTCATCTCAGGAAAACAGTTTCTGTACCCGTGGTAACAGAAACCGGATTTATCCCTCTGCATATGAGATATTCCTTAAACCTCTCGGAAGAATTATTATAGTTCCGCTCATGGTATGGCATCCGGAAACCAAGCTTTATTTCAAAAGTTCACCCTTTCAGATAAAAAATGGTATCCTTATAGTGGCGATATGGTGAGGATTTCAAATATTTATCTCCGCCGGTTCTACGGAGAGACATCGTAAAGAAAGGTATTATTTTTTCATGGCAGAACTTTCAGTTATCGGCAAAAGTGTTCCTAAAATCGATGCGGTAGCAAAAGCAACGGGGAAAGCGAAGTATGTTACTGAAGAGGGGATAGGTCTTCCCGGCATGCTTCATGGAAAAGTGCTTTTCAGCCCTTATCCGCATGCACGCATTATTAATATAGATACAGGTAAAGCACATAAGGTGAAGGGTGTAAAACTTATAATGACTGGTAACGATACGCCCTCCCACCGGGCGGGGCTTCTTATTGATGACCGACATATTCTCTGTCATGAGGTGGTAAGATTTGTGGGAGATGCAGTTGCGGTTGTTGCCGCCGATTCTCCTGAAGCGGCGGAGGAAGCGGTATCATTAATCGACGTACAATATGAAAAGCTGCCTGCTGTATTCGATGTCGAGGAAGCAGTGAAACCGGATTGTCCCGTGATTGTGCATCCTGACCTGCCGAGCTATAACAGGCCTGCTTATGACTATATGGGTGAAAATCTTCCCGGCCCCAATGTTCATTCACACCACAAAGTTCGCAAAGGTGATGTGGAGAAAGGCTTTGCCGAAGCTGATTATATAATAGAAAACCGCTTCACTAACGACCGAATTATTCACTGCCAGCTCGAGCCTTTCAACTGTGTCTGTTATCCGGAACAGGATGACACGATAACATTATGGACATCAGCCCGGCTCTTTCTCACTCACGGACCGTTATGCCATGCCCTCAATGTTCCATCCAGCAAAGTGAGAATGCGGACAGCCAGCATCGGGGGGATGTTCGGTATGGTGGGGCGTCCGGAGCGGTTTGCCGCGCTGGTCACTATGAAAACAGGCAAGCCCTGCAAATTTGTCTATACCAGGGAGGAGTGCTTTATCGATGGATTGAACAGGCTGCCGAAGACTATCTATGTAAAAGACGGCATCAAGAAGGATGGCACTATTATTGCCCGGGAAATAAAAGTACTGGTCAATACAGGGGCCTATACCGACCATGCTCCTCTTACCATGCGTAACGGCGCCTTTCATGCGGTGCAGTACCGAATACCAAATTACAAGTGGGATGCTTACGGCGTCTATACCAATGAGCCCTGCTGCGGCCCTATGCGCGGGTTCGGCAGCGCGGAAGTGTTCTGGGCAACCGAGCAGCAGATGGATATTGCCGCGGAGAAATTGGGAATCGACCTGGTGGAATTCAGATTGCGCAATACACCTGATGAGGGCGAGGAAGATGTGCGCGGTCAAAAGGTTCACAGCACCGGTGCAAAAGAGTGTTTGAAAAAGGTGGCTGAATGGATAGAGTGGGGCAAGCCGTCCGTACAGCCTGTGGAAAAGCATATAAAAGTGGCTAAGGGCATCGCTCTGGGCAACAAATATACTATGGCCGATACCGCATCCACTGCTGAAGTTAAGGTCCATTTCGATGGCACCGCAGAGGCATTTCACGGCGGAGATGACTGCGGACAGGGCCTGCATACGGTGGTGGCTCAAATAGTGGCTGAGGAACTTTCCATGCCGATGGAGAAGGTGAAAGTAGTCTACGGCGATACGGCCAGGGTGCCTTATGACTTCGGCACCGCTTCCAGCAGGAGCACGATCTATATCGGCAATGCGGTACGTTTAGCGGCAATCGACGCGCGTAAACAGATCTTCAATCTGGCGGCGCCTCTTTTAAATACGACTGCCGATAACCTTGTTCTCAGGGACGGCAAGATATCGGTCAAAGGGGCTCCCGGCAAAGTGATAGATTTGATGGATCTCACTCTGGGCAGGCAGCAGCCCATCGGCATGATCCGGATGGCCACCTGCCTGGAAGAAGGGGCAGAGATCAGCGGTAAGGCGACCTTCTGGGGACGTCCCAGCGACGAGGACCACGAGACCGGCCAGGGCGAGCGGCTGACCATAAGCTATGCCTATGGGGCGCAGGCGGCGGAGGTGGCGGTAGACACGGAGACGGGGAATGTCCGGGTTCTCAGGCTGGCCTCCGCGTTCGATACGGGAGTGACCATACATCCGGCCATGTGCGAGGCGCAAATAGAGGGCGGCGCGGCGATGGGGCTGGGCTGCGCTCTCTACGAAGGCTTTATATTGGGTGAAAACGGGCAGATACGCAATCCCAACTTGCATGATTATAAGATTCCCAGCATTATGGAGATTCCCAGCGGTACCAATTTTAAAGCATTCATGGTAGAGGACGCACATGCGGAAGGCCCCTACGGCGCCAAGGGCATGAGCGAAGCGAGCATGTGCCCCACTGCCCCGGCGATAGGCAACGCTGTCTATAATGCAACCGGTGCCAGAATACATGCCATTCCCATGACCCCGGAGAGAGTATGGGCAGCTATTCAGGATGCTGACGAATCCTCCAAAAAGGATTAGTAGTGGAGAGCCGGTAAAAGCATATTCACGAGTTTGGAGAAGCGGGTTTTCATCCTCAGCTATAGTTATTCTCCGGCTATGAAGGCCAGAATAAAGTGAGGAAACGGCCGCAGGTACTTTTTCTATTCGCCCTTGAAGCGGGCGGGTTTCCCCACCGTAAAGAGCAATATCAAGGAGACCACGGCGGTACCGGAAGCGATGGCGAATGCCAGCGGAAACGAGCCGCTTGTATCGATAACCCAGCCTGATATCACCGGAGAGGCAATTGAACCTATCCCGAGCAGCAGCCCCCACAGACTTAAAATCAGGCCTGTCCTGTTGCCGGAGAAATAGTCAGGAATAGCTGCGGCATATATAGGCCAGACGGCGCCGTAGCCGAGGCCGAAAATAACCGTAAAAACACTCAATATGCCCTGCTGCTTGAAAATGACCATGCCCAGGCAGCCCACCGCAAGCAGAAAGCCCGCGGTTATCATCATTTGCAGCCTTCCCAGCCTATCTGAAAGGGTGCCCAGCAGCAGTTTGCCGCTTACGCCGGCGATGCCTATCAGCGTGACAAAGCCGCTTGCGGTCTGGAAAGACATATGTAATTCCTGAAAAGCGTAGGTAGGCAGAAAGGTAAAGGGCACCAATATGAGAAATCCTGTAAGAAAATATGCCATGCCCAGCAGCCAGAACTTGCTATCGCCGATGGTGCTCAAAAAGCCGGCCTCCTTTTTTTGAGTGACACCGGCGGCGGGCTTTTTATCAGATATGTGGGCATTTTGGGGAGGACTGGCTGCCAGTGATATATTAAAGAGGCTGACAACGAAGGCAACCATCCCCAGAATGAACCAGCCCATGCGCCAGTCGAATTCTCTGGTGATAAACGGCATAACTGCGCTTACTGTTATTATCCCTACCGAGCTGCCTGCTTCAGTGAAAGTAAGAGCGGTTCCCCTCCATTTATCTTTTACCCAGCGGTGTATCAATACTGCGTAAGGCACCCAGCAGGCGGCGTGTCCCAAGCCCGCAATGGTAAAAAACAGGCTGGCGCTGGTAACCGATGTGCTGTAAGACAGTAGCACCGTACTGGTACCGATAAATATGGTTGCAAGCGTTACGATAATACGTATGTTGAAGCGGTCCGCCAGCATTCCAATGAAAGGTACTGCCACCGTATAGGCGATAAAGTAGGATGAATATATAACTCCCGCCTCCGTTTTTGATATCTGGAATTCCTCCAGCATATACGGAAGCAGTATCCCGTAGGTGTAGCGAACGGCAAAACCAATGAAGCACGTGAGAAAACCAGCGAAGATTATCACTATTGCGCGATTGCTCATATTGAAGACGCGGTCCCGTACGAAATATAGTCTTGAACGAGAATACTGAATAAGCCAGGCGCCTATTATACCTGAACTAGCTTTAGCATAGAACAATGAAAGTCATAAGTCAATAAAAGCAGGACAGGTAAAAACACCTATTTTTACTGACTGCGGTTATGATAATAAAATTATCTTCCATGCTGCTTACAGCTAATATGATATATAATAACTGCTTATTCAGGGAGGGCTGTTTTGAAAAAGCGTACCGCGGGTATGATTGTTTTTATCATAGCGGGATTATACCTTGGGTTTTTCCATCCTTTTGCGCCTGACTTGCCTTCTGCCGGGCACTGGTGTATAGCCGGTCTGCTCATCGCCGTTGGCCTGTGGATCTTTGCTCCGAGGTGGATGCCTCTTTCCGTTGGCTCCGTTCTAATGATGATGATTTCTCTTGCTGCCGGTTTGAAGTATTCGGCGGTATTCAGCGGATACACCGGTACTGCTATCTGGATTCTCATTCCAGCCCTGTTTTTCGGCTTTGCGCTTACAAAAACGGGACTGGGGAAACGCCTTGCCTACCGCATAATAGGCATATTCAGGCCCACCTATCTCACCCTCACCGTCTCCTGGCTGGTTATCGGGCTGGTGCTCTCCGCCCTGACGCCCTCCATTACCGTGAGGGTGGCCATAATAATCCCTCTTGCAGCCACCACGGTGGAGATTTGCAATATCGCCGGCCGTTCCCGGGGCGCAAGCTATATCATGCTCATCGCCTGGGCAATGGCGGTGATACCGGGTACCGGATGGCTGACCGGTGCGCTGTGGGGGCCGATAGGCAAAGGATTCTTCGATGCCACTCCTGCGCTGGCAAATGTGATGACCTTTGAATCATGGGGCCGGGCGATGCTGCTTCCCGCAGAGCTTACCGCTCTCCTCTTTATCATCGGGCTCTATCTTGTCATGAAGCCGGAGCATCCGCTGGAGCTCAAAACGGACACGTTCAAGGCGGCATATGCCGGGCTGGGGCCTATGAGCTTTAAGGAGAAAGCGACACTGGTCATTTTATCCCTTGCGTTCATTATGTTTGCAAGCGGCAGAGCACACCATATCCCCGATGCGGCTGTGTGTCTGGGTGCGTTTGCCCTGCTTGCTATTTTCAGGATCATAGAGATAAAGGATATCGCTTCCGGCATCAACTGGGACCTGGTGCTGTTTTTAGGCTCGGTCTTTGGGCTGGGCGCCGTCTTTATGGATAGCGGTGTTTCCGCGTTTTTAATAGGGATTTACTCCCCTGTTATTGCCGGCCTTTCGATCGGCCCGTGGCTGTTTATCTATCTCATGGTTATAGCGCTTTTCATCTGGCGCTTTGTGGATGTAGCTCAGCTCAATCCCACTATACCGATGATAATACCGGCCTTCCCATTGATTGCGGAAAACCTCGGCATCAACCCCATCGTCTCTTTCTGTCTGGTGATTATGGCCGGCAACTGCTTTTTTCTCTCCTACCAGCAGCCGTTTATCATTCTGGCGGAATCGCTGGGAGGCAAGGCCGTATGGTCGCCCGGTCAGCTTGCTAAAGCGGGCGCAGTCTATTTTGTCGCCTGCATGATAGTGCTGGCGGTTGCCATACCCTACTGGACGAGCATCGGGCTAATAAGGTAGCTTTAGCATACTGTAAACATCTATTTAACCGGCATTCATCCGGATTAAAAGCGTTCTATATGGGCAGCTCCGGTACAGCCGGGCAAGGAGGTATTCTATGAATTATGATGAGTTGATGGAAGTATTCAGGGCAAGGCGCAGCATCAGGAGGTTTAAAGCTGACCCCGTACCTGATGAGGATATCGATAAGCTGATCGAGGCGGCAAGGCTTGCCCCCTCCGGTTTCAACACGCAGCCGTGGGAGTTTGTCATTCTTAAGGATAAAGAGCTGAAGGATAAGATCGTCAGGGTGATAGATGACTATAAGATAAGCCAGTTCGATTTCATGGAGCAGTTCAGGGAGGAGTGGCAGGGGCCCGTCTGGCAGCGCGCGTCCAAAGACCCGATGGACTACGGCAGCGCGCCGGTGTTTATCCTGCTGCTGGGCGATGAGCGCATGAAAGCAGGGCTGCCGATGATGGTGCGCTATTTGGAGCAGAAGCGGGAATCGATTTTCAACTCCAGCCTCTCCAATGCTTTTACCTATATGCACCTGGCGGCGGCAACGCTGGGGCTGGGGACGCAGTGGGTGACCGCGGTGCAGGTGCCTGTGGTGAGCTGCTTTATCAAAAACCTGCTGGGCATACCGGAGGCGCTTAAAATTCACGATATGCTTGTGGTGGGCCATCCCGCCATGGAGCCGAAAGGCAAGTTCCTGCGCGCGAGGGAGGATATGGTGCACCATGACTACTGCGGAGAGGGCGACTTCAAAACGGATGAAGAGGTAAGGGAGCATATCAGGCGCGTCAGAACCTGGGCGCAAGCGGTTAACCCGGATAAGAAGAAGGAAAGCTCGAAGGGGTAAGCTCCTTCGAGAGACAATCACCCCTTCCCTTTGAAGGGAAGGGGCAGGGGATAGGTAGAATAAAACTCAGATTGGCAGGCCGGCGGCACAACAGTATTGACATAAATAATACTAAAAGTTATACTAATATTAATAAAAAGAGTATGAAGATGGCAAACATTAAAATAGCAATATCAATTGAAAAACCACTCTTTGAAGAGATGGAAGCTATAGCTGAAGAAATGAAGATTTCGCGAAGCTACCTTTTTACCCTGGCCGCCCGAGACTTCATGCAGCATCACAAGAGTCAGGAGCTACTGGATGCAATCAATGCTGCGTATGTTGATTTGCCTGATAGTGAGGAGAACAAATTAAGAGCGCGCCTGAAATCCAAATATCGCCAACTGGTTGAAGACCGATGGTGATCAGACAGGGAGATGTATTCTGGGTTGATCTGGGTAAACCCTCAGGGTCTGAACCAGCGTTTCGGTACCCTCATTTAGTCATTCAGAATAATGTGTTCAACAGAAGCCGCATTAATACTGTTGTTGTTTGTTCATTAACCTCCAATCTTAAGCGTGCAAAATCCCCGGGCAACGTATTGCTTGAAAAGGGAGAGGCAAATCTTCTCAGGCAAAGCGTTATCAACATTACTCAAATTTTCACGGTTGATAAAGGAGACTTAACGGAAAAGATCGGTTCACTTTCCCGTGACCGTATAGCTCAAGTACTGGAAGGTATTGATATGCTTATCAAGCCGATGGATATAAAAGAATAGAATTGTAGAGAGCGCTTGCTCTCACCAGAGAAGTAAGGGAAAGCTCGAAGGGGGTGTAACCCCCTTCGAATAAGGAATCTCCTTCCTCGTATTCATGGGGATGTTTGAAGGGGCTTGCCCCTTCAATGCACATGAAGGGAAGGGGCAGGGGATAGGTAAGATATTCATCTTGTGCCGGGTGATCTCACTTCTGAACTGTCATCGCGAGACCGCCGAAGGTGGGCGTGGCGATCTGCTCAGATGCCCTCCATTCACAAGGTGCGATCTGCGCGAAATCATCTTTACACTGGGATACACCATGACTCCTCGTTACCCCACCCCGCCGATCAACCGCATCACATCTTCTCGAGTTATAGCTTCATTATTTCATGAGCAACCCTGCTACGACGGAAAAATCTGTTAGTCTGGTTGATATTCCTTAAGAAGCTCAGAGTGATTGGCACGAAGCCATTTAACAACGTCAGCACGGAGTTGGTCTGCCATCTGAACCATCTCGTCAGCTTCCTGGTTGCTCACCATTCCCACCCGTTCATAAGCGCTGATATTCCGTTTCTGACGGAACTTATCGAGCTGCCTGATTGTAGCTTTATCGGCGCATATGGTGAATGCGAGTGACTGTATAATCCTGTAGTGCTGTCCCTCTTCCTCGCTCTATATCCGGCTGCAGCCAGCGCCGCTGTGGCTGCCTGGAGTGCAGCGTTATGTGCAATACTCACACGCCAGTCAGGGCCGATTTCTTCAATTCCGGCTTTTTGAAGGTCGCGGTCACATATCTTCAGTAGGTCTGCTATCTCGTCTGGAGAAGGACCATGCTCTTCGATCAGATTATTTGCCAGCCAATCTTTCAAGCTCATCTTCACTGCCGATCAGAAATAATTTTTTGCCTTCAAGCACAGTTTTGATGAAATAGTGGTTTTCCTGTGCTCTTCGCTTAAAATCGGTCAAGGCGTAGACAACCGGGTTAAGCTCACGCGCCAGCATTTCTTCCCTTGCAGAGAGGAGGTTGACTACCTCTCCGAAGGAGATCTCACCTATGACCAGTATGTCTATATCGCTTTTCAGGTCTTCCGTGTTGTGCGCAACTGAGCCGAAGATAAAGGCAATATTGATCTTTTCCTGAG
>CAZFIM010000028.1:0-33079 GCA_964519615.1 uncultured Dehalococcoidales bacterium | reverse complement strand
CGTAACAAGGTAGCCGTACGGGAACGTGCGGCTGGATCACCTCCTTTCTAGGGAGATTTTCTCCTAGGTCGGTCAGTAGACCTTGTCTATTGATTTGTTGTGTAAACTATTCTTCCTTCCACTATCCAGTTGTTGAGGTTTTTTTAAGCCTATTTTCCTGGCATCGGTTGACTACGGTGGTACAATAATAACAAGAATTGCAACGGAGACAGGAAGTTAGTCACGAGCAAAGCAATAATGTAACAGGTATTGTACTGGCAGGAGGGCAAGGAAGAAGACTGGGGAGGAAGAAGGCACGGGAATATCTTGGGGGGCGGATGTTGATTGAAAGGGTTGTAGAGACACTTTCCCCGTTATGCAGTGAGATACTGGTTATTACCAGCGAAGAACAGTATGATACGATCGCTACTTTAAATCTAAATGTAAGGGTGGTGGTAGATTTATACCCCGGCAAGGCAGCGTTCGGAGGAATATATACCGGTCTGGCTAGTTCAAGCACATCGCATGCTGTCGCAGTTGCCTGCGATATGCCGTTTCTGAATGGCGGATTATTGCGCTATCTAATAGATCTCATTAATGACTTCGATACGGTTGTTCCTGTTGTTGACGGATTTTACGAACCTTTACACGCGGTGTATTCCAGAACATGTCTGCCTTACATTAAGCAATTGCTTGATTCAGGTGAATTGCAGATGCTTAAGCTTTTTAGATCGATCAAAACGCTATACGTTCCTGAAGAAGAAGTAAACAAGTATGACCCTGAACATCTGAGTTTTTTTAATATCAATACACCCGAAGATATGGATGAGGCAGCACATTTGATAAACCGTCTGGAGCGGTAATTATATGACCGGGAATAAAGTATATATGATTACTGTGGAAGAAGCCCTGGAAAGGGTACTGGATATTATCCCCGTTATGGAAGCTGAGGAAAAACCCATACTCGATTGTTTAGGACAGGTAACTGCAGAAGATATATACTCGAGTGTCAATGTTCCGCAAGCCGATAATTCTACTATGGATGGATATGCGCTTCAGGCTTCCGATACCGGCGGAGCCACTTCGCAAAATCCTGTCATATTGCGCGTAATCGGCCAGTTGGCAGCGGGGGCGGTGCCTGATGTGAAAGTTGAGCCGGGAACAGCGGTACGTATTATGACCGGAGCAGTTTTTCCTGAAGGCGCTGATGCTATGGTGCCTTTTGAGCAGACCGATGAGCAAAGTCGTAATAGATCGTCGAAGGACACAGGGAAAATTGGCATATTCACCGAAGTTTCAGCGGGCGTAAATGTTCGTCTGAAAGGTGAGGATATCGCTGAAGGCGAGATGGTTATAAGTAAAGGTAAAGTTCTTCAGCCTGCAGATATCGGGCTTGCTGCTTCCATAGGCAGGGATAAAATGAAAGTGGTAAAACGGCCGGTAGTGGCTGTACTTGCCACAGGTGATGAGCTTGTTGACATAGGGAAACCGCTTGTCCCGGGAAAAATATACAACAGCAATGCTTATAGTATTGCAGCACAAGTTAAGAAATACGGGGGCATTCCGGAAGTGATCGGGATCGCGCAGGATAATTTCATTGATCTTGCGCAGGCAATTGACCGCAGCCTTAAATATGACATGCTTATTACCTCCGGCGGAGTATCTATGGGTGATTACGATATCGTCAAAGATATTCTCGCACAAAAAGGGGACATCGAATTCTGGGCTATTCGGATTAAGCCTGGTAAACCCGTGGCCTTCGGCACCCTTAACGGCCCTGGTGGCAGAAAAATTCCCCATCTGGGACTACCGGGAAACCCTGTAAGTTCTATGATTACATTTGAGGTCTTGGCACGTCCTGCCGTTTTAAAGATGATGGGCAAGACAAAACTTTCTAAATATACTATTAAGGCCAGGCTACAGGATGCTGTTAACAATAAAGACGGCCGACGCATTTATGCGAGAGCAATAGTCAATAAAGAGGGTGACAGTTACTGTGCCAGGCTGACGGGCCCTCAGGGTTCGGGTATTCTCCATTCTATGGGCATTGCTAATGGGCTGGTGGTGATACCTGAATCTGAAAAACATATAGAAGCGGGAGCTATAGTTGATGTTTTGATGCTGTATTGGGATGAAGCTCTTGATATTCCGGAAGATTAGAATACAATTGAATGTACAGCTTAACTTTTTTACTAGACAGGCTGGCGGTAAATAGTAGTTTTGATTGAAAGAGGTGATTTTCAAAACGAAATGATAATCGAAGCGTCGGAGTTCGTGTTTAAGCCTCCGCCTCTGGTTTCACGTGCAAGGAGGGTGCTTATCAAGCCTACGGCAATGTACCCGTATTCATATCCCGTCAGTACTAGCCGGGAGACCCTGGGCATGATAATAGATAGTATTAAGCAGGTAAGCGATGCTGATATTATTGTGCTTGAAGGCACGCCAACCGGAGAGCCTATAGAGCCGATCTATAAAGCTTTAGGGTATGATTTCCCTCGAGTCCTGATGCTTGATGTTAAAGACTGTATTTGGGTCGAAGTGGAGAATCCGCTCCCCCATCCTTTTGCCGTTACTACTTTCTGGGTACCGAATGTTGTAATTGCCAGTGATTACCTTATCAGTGTTTCACCCTACAGGGTGTCAGGCCAGCAGGGTCTTTTCAGTATCAAGAATCTCCTCAGCCTTTTGCCTGTGAGCAAGTACCAGACCAATGGTAAGGGTGGTTGGGGCGCTCTGGAGGAATTGGGAATGGAAAAAGTGTTCGCTGACCTTTATTTTACGCTGCCTTTCGATCAGGGCATAATAGAGGCGCGCAGTAAATTTTTCAGTCAGAATGGGGGTGGACAGGGTCGTATTGAACAGTACGGAAAAGTCTTTGCGGGCGAACCCTACGAGATCGATGTAGAAGCCTCACGTTCTGCCTGCCTTGAGCAGGAATACCTGCAGTTGATCGAGGCAGGGAAGGCGGAGCTGGAAACCTGGGGATAACAGGTTACATAAGTTAACGTATTTCGAAATTAACGAATTCGCCCCTGAAGTCTTCCCATTTAATATCAAGATTTTCAACAAGCGCTTCAGGTGGGCCTACTTCCAGCTGGCGGGCAAGCTCCTCAAGTTTACTTTTATCTCCTTCTGCGTGGATTTCTACTGCGCCCGTTCTGGGTACGTTATGAACATAACCGCGCAGTCCCATGGACTTGGCTATTCGTGACGCAAAAGCACGATAATAGACGCCCTGTACATGGCCTGTAACTGTGATTGCAATTCGCGAAAGTTCAGACATATCATCAAACCTTTCTTTTTCATTTACTTGAGCTGTTCGTCACTTTGACTACCGCAGTTGCGGCCCGGTCCCCTTTTTATCGAGCCTGGCCAAACCGGCTGAATGAGCAACATTAACAGTATTCTGATATTCGCCTTTGTTATCTGCATATTTAGCTTATCACAACCGTATGCTTTATAACAGGGATGATACTGGTCCATAATATTAGTATAGGTATCAGGAGAAATGGATAGCGCTAAAAAATGCATGATTTCCTCAATGCCGGCAAGTCCGCCCGGCAGGATGAGATTCCGTATAAGGAGTCCTTTATATGCGGTACCGCTGCTTCCGAATTGCAGGTCTCCGACCTGCCTGTACATTTCGCTGACAGCTTTACGGCTGATGTCCGTATAGTGCTCGATACCAGATAGGCGCCAAGCGATATTGTTATCTGAATATTTCATATCAGGCATATAAATATCCAATATACCGTCAAGAAGTGAAAGAGTCTCAACGGAATCATACCCGCAGGAATTATAAACAAGCGGAATATCCAGCCCCTGTTCCACCGCCAGCAAAAGCGCCTCAATTATCTGTGAGGCACGACATGCGTGGGAGTTACAAGATTAATATTATGGCAACCTTTGGCCTGGAGATTGAGCATGATAGCAGCAATGCTCTCCTGCTGGAGTTCGCTGCCTTCACCCATTTGACTGATGGTATAGTTTTGACAGTAGGTGCAGTTTAAATTACAGTTACTGAAAAATATAGTGCTCGATCCATGCCTTCTACAAGTGGTGACTCTTCTCCATAATGCGGTTCATAATGTGCAGCGGCTGCATATCTGCTTGTATGACAGAAGCCTTTTTTGCCGTGCAATCGATCGATTCCGCATTAACGCGGACAGAGCCTGCATTGACTGAGTAATATCCGCGCGGCTTCTACACGCTCGGAAAGATGGCCCTGTTCATGAAGCCTGCGATAGGCAGTCACCGGGGTTATTCCTCTGAGGTGTCCGACGGTTTCTTACCTTTCTTGATTACTTCAACTACGGGTTCGCTCTGATAGGTAACGGGTGGCGTGGTATTTTTTTTGGCATCTTTCTTTGGTTTCCTGGTTTCTCTGTGACTGAAATCTCGTTTTCCCATCATATTTTCCTGTATCGATTATTTCTATAAAATAGATAAGGAGGACACAAAAGCAGTGTATCAAAAGCCTGATGTTGTGTAAAGTGTTTTTTATCGTAAAAATCGCTGAAGGGCTGTACGTAAAGAAGAATAATTGACATTCATTTCAGCATTAATTATACTAGCAACCCGTAGTTGTTTAATGATACTATGATAGAGTGCCCGAGTGGCGCAATGGTAGCGCAACCGACTTGTAATCGGTAGGTTAGCGGGTTCGAATCCCCTCTCGGGCTGGCGAGTTATTATATTTATGGAGGGGTGCCGGAGTGGTTAATCGGAGCAGACTGTAAATCTGCCGCTAGAAATGGCTACGTAGGTTCGAATCCTACCCCCTCCACCATAGTATGCATTATCCATTGCGGTAGATAATGCTTTGAAAATATTGTATAATCAAAGACTGTATCTTTTTAGAATAGAGTAAGCAATTTGCCCACATAGCTCAGCCGGTAGAGCACGTTCTTGGTAAGAACGGGGTCACCAGTTCGAATCTGGTTGTGGGCTGGGTTAAAGAAGGAGGATTTCCAAAATGTCGAAGAAGGTATATGAAAGAACTAAACCGCATCTCAATGTGGGAACAATAGGACATGTCGATCATGGAAAAACGACATTAACGGCTGCAATTACCCTGTGTTTGTCAAAGAACACGAGTACTGAGTTCAGAGCATTCGATAGTATCGATAACGCACCGGAAGAGCGGGCGCGCGGTGTAACGATTGCCATTGCGCATATTGAGTATGAGACTGAAAAAAGACACTATGCTCACGTGGACTGTCCCGGTCATGCGGACTATATTAAAAACATGATTACCGGTGCGGCGCAAATGGACGGTGCGATTCTGGTAGTGAGTGCGCCAGACGGGCCTATGCCTCAAACGCGCGAACATATCCTTCTTGCCCGACAGGTGGAAGTCCCTTATATGATAGTTGCGCTCAACAAAGTTGATATGATGGACGATGAAGAATTGCTTGAGCTGGTGGAGCTTGAGGTACGTGAATTGCTTACAAGGAACAAGTTCCCCGGTGATGAGATTCCTATTGTCCGCCTTAGCGCGTTGAAGGCGCTCGAATGCGGCTGCGGCAAACGTGAATGTCAGTGGTGCGGCGGTATACTGAAACTTATGGACGCCGTTGATTCTTATATTCCTTTACCTGAAAGACCGAAGGATAAACCGTTCCTTATGCCGGTTGAGGACGTCTTCAGTATTAAAGGCCGCGGAACAGTTGTAACCGGAAGGGTTGACCGCGGTACGGTGAAAGTTGGTGACGAGATAGAAATTATCGGCCTTAAACCCACCAAGAAGACGGTTATTACCGGTGTCGAGATGTTCCATAAGACCCTCACTGAAGCGGAGCCTGGAGATGCTGTAGGCTGTCTCATCCGCGGTGTTGAGCGTGATGATGTAGAGCGCGGGCAGGTACTGGCCAAGCCCGGTTCGGTAACCCCGCACACTCATTTTGAGGCTCAGGTCTACGTTCTTAGCAAAGATGAAGGTGGAAGGCATACTCCGTTTTTCAATGGTTATAAACCTCAGTTCTACATCGGAACTCTGGATGTAACCGGTTCAGCAGAATTACCAAAGGGTGTTGAAATGGTTATGCCAGGTGACGATATAAAAATGAACATTAAGCTTATTACTCCGGTAGCTATGGAAGAAGGTCAGCGTTTTGCCATTCGTGAGGGCGGTAGAACGGTCGGCGCTGGAGTTATCAGCAAGATAATCGAGTAAAGCATGGCTAAAAAAGGTGAAGTGCGTGGTATCATCCATCTGGCATGCACGGTGTGTCACGAAAGGACGTATACTACCAGTAAAAATAGAAAGAACGATACTCAGCGGTTGGAGTTAAAGAAATATTGTCCGCGTTGCCGTGTCCATACGCTCCACAGGGAGACAAAATAGCGAGTGGTTAAAAAGACACAAGTTCAAATCGCTAAGGCTAAGAAAACCAGGTTCTCCGCTGTAAGAGATATATTCGATGAATTGCGGAAGGTTGTGTGGCCATCCAGAAAAGAGACATTCAGATTAACGTTAATCGTTATTGGCATCTGTATCGCCGTCGGTATTTTTCTGGGAGCAATTGACTACGGCTTTTCAGAACTGATGACGCGCGTTTTCCTGGGTGGAAGTTAACGACATGAAAAGCAACGATAGACGCTGGTATATCATACATACTTATTCCGGTTATGAAGAGCGGGTAAAAAGAAGCCTGGAGCAGCGTATCAAATTTATGGACGCTGAGGACAGGATTTACCAGGTCGTTATACCGACCGAAGATGAGATAGAGATACGCAGTGGCCAGCGGCGTACAGTAACTAAAAAGATATTTCCGGGTTATGTGCTGGTTGAGATGAAGCTCGATGATGAGAGTTGGCATGTGGTTCGTAATACGCCGGGTGTAACCGGGTTTGTAGGTGGAGGGAATAAGCCCACACCTCTGGAGGAAAAAGAAGTCAAGACAATATTACGGCAAATGGAAGAAGGTGCTCCTCAGGTAAAAGTAGGCTTCAGAAAAGGAGAGAGCGTAAGGGTAGTGGACGGTCCATTTACCGATTTTATTGGGACGGTCGATGAGATTAATATGGCGAAGGGGAAAGTGAAAGTTTTACTGAGTCTGTTTGGAAGAGAGACATCGGTGGAACTGGACTTCCTGCAAGTGGAGAGATTATAAATGGCAAAGAAAGTAAGAGCCATTGTTAAATTGCAGATTGAAGCGGGTAAGGCTACACCCGCACCGCCGGTTGGTCCTGCATTGGGACAGCACGGTGTCAATATTATGGCGTTTTGTAAAGATTATAATGACCAGACAAACAAACAAGCTGGTTCGATTGTTCCGGTTGAGATCACTGTCTATGAGGATAGGTCTTTCACCTTTGTTACTAAAACGCCTCCTGCTTCGGATCTATTGAAAAAAGCGTTAAATAAGGACAAAGGCAGCAGTACGCCGGGACAGGCGACTGCGGGGACACTCAGCCGCAAACAAGTTGAAGAGATTGCCAAGACAAAGATGAAGGATTTGAATGCAGCGGATGTGGAAGGTGCTGCTCGAATAATCGAGGGTACTGCACGTAGCATGGGCATTAAGGTGGAATAAACAATGACAGTACATGGAAAGAAATACAGGGAATCGGTGAAACTTGTAGACCGAGCCAGTGTGTATGAGCCGGCTGAGGCTATCTCTATTGCCAAGAAAGCTGCTTATGCTGGGTTTGATGAGACAGTAGAGGTGCACCTGCGTATGGGAGTTGATCCCAGAAGTGCAGATCAGCAGGTACGCGGTGTGGCGCTTTTGCCTCATGGACTGGGGAAACAAATAAGGGTCCTTGTTTTTGCGCAGGGTGAAGGAGAGCGGTTGGCCAGGGAAGCGGGCGCAGATTATGTTGGTGGTGACGATCTTGTCAAACAAATAGAGGGTGGATGGCTGGATTTTGATGTAAGTATCGCAACACCTGATATGATGAGTAAAGTTGGCAAACTTGGTAAGATATTGGGACGCAGAGGGCTTATGCCCAATCCAAAATCTGGAACAGTTGTAGCGGCGGAGGACCTGCCTCGGGCCATAGGTGAGGCGCGCAAAGGACGTGTTGAATTCAGGCTGGATAGGACAGCTATCATTCATGTTCCGATTGGAAAGGTAAGCTTCGATGAATCCAGAATAATGGATAATCTCGCAGCGTTAATTGAAGCCATAATGAAAGCAAAGCCTTCGGGAGCGAAGGGACAGTATGTAAAGAGCGCTACTTTGACCACCACAATGGGGCCGGGTATCAAGCTCGAGTTGAAGTCTACCAGCGGGTTGACTACGGGTTCTTTATAAAACTGAATAGTCTATCATTAATTTGTGCCGGTGACCGCAGGTGCTTGGTGCTTAATATTTACCTGCCGAGGCGTGCTTTTGTGATTTATTACGTATTGGAATAAGTCCTTGTGTCACCGCACAAGGACTTTTTATTTACAGGAGTACATAATTATGCTGAAAAGTGAAAAAGAGCAAATAGTAGAGGAGTTAACTAAAAATCTGAAGGAATGCTCCATAGTTATAGCTACGGACTACCGCGGCTTATCTGCCAAGGATATGGTTGACCTGCGGAAAAAGCTTCGGGAATTTGGAATAGAGTACAAAGTGGCTAAGAACACACTGACCCGTTTCGCAGCTGAGAAAGCTGAGAAGGAGCCTTTGAAGGCATTGCTTGAAGGGCCTCTGGCCATGGCTTTTGGTTATGATGATGATGTAACGAAATCAGCTAAAGTCATTAATGACTTCGTTAAATCAACAGGTTCCATCATGAAGATAAAGGGTGGCATGTTGGGAGATAGTTTTCTGGAAACAGCTGATGTCGTCAGACTTGCCAATATACCTGCGCGGGAAGTACTCATTGCGAGGTTGGTAGGGCAAATGGCTGCACCGATACAATCGTTGCATAATGCCCTCAGTTCTCCGTTACGCGGTCTGACTTATGTGTTACAGGCACGAATACAACAAGTTGGAGGAGAATAGTCGTGGAAGAGGAAACGAACATAGAAGATAAAGAAATGATTACTGCGGAAAGCTCGGAGGAGACTGAAAAGGCTGCTGAGAAACCTGAAAAAGTAAGTAAAGAAAAGAAAGTTATATCCAAAGGAGAAAAAATCATGACTAAAGATGAACTTATCGATGTACTAAAGAATATGACGGTGCTGGAACTTTCGGAGCTGGTTAAGGCACTGGAAGAGGAATTTGGTGTTACCGCAGCTCCGATGGCAGTAGCAGGAGCAGTAGCTGCGGGAGCAGCCGCACCGGCAGGGGAAGCAGCGGAAGAGCAAACCGAGTTTACAGTAGTATTAACTCAGATCGGCGAGAATAAAATAAACGTTATTAAAGCTGTACGTGAATTAACTACTCTGGGTTTAAAAGAGGCTAAAGACCTGGTAGAATCTGCCCCCAAGCCCATTAAAGAAGGCGTAAATAAAGAAGAAGCTAATGCAATTAAGAAGAAACTTACAGATGCAGGAGCGGTCGCAGAAATAAAATAAGTGTTACTCTCTGATAATGGAGAGTGTCTTAACAATAATAGTATTGCTTATATCTTTACACTGTAATAATGCCGCAGAGAGGGTCATAATCTCTCCGCGGCATTAATCTTACGAGTTAACTCAGTAAAGACTTTATGCATTTCACGGTCAGTCCGCTGTTAAGTTTTGGTTTAATAATACAGAATTGACTTTTGCTTGCGTTCACCGGAGTAACGGTATATTCATTTGTCGTATATATAGCTGATTAAGTTAAAATAGGTTATAATCGGTGGAATATCCGATATGTAAAAAACGATAGCAAGCTTCATGCAATATGGAGGGACCTCAATGATATATAATGTACTGGAACTGGTGGGGAAAACTCCGGTAGTTGACCTTCAGAGAGTAAATCACTCAGAATCGACCATCCTCGCTAAATATGAAGCGCTTAATCCAAGTGGAAGTATTAAGGATGTGATGGCTTTATATATGATCAACCTGGCGGAACAAAGAGGAGACCTTAAGCCTGGCGGTAGAATAATAGAAGCGACCAGCGGCAACACAGGGATAGCTTTCGCCATGCTTTCTCATTTGAAAGGATACAATTTTATGGCAGTGATGCCGGAGTATATGAGCCGGGAACGCATTGAAATGATGCGGATGTTCGGCGCAGAGCTTGTACTCACGCCAACCGATGAAGGTTTCCCCGGCACTGTCCGTAAGTATGAAGAGCTTATGTGCCAGTACTCTGATGCATGGTTTCCCAGACAGTTCGATAATCCTGATAATACGGCAGCACATCGGGAGATAACAGGAAAAAATCTGTTACGAGATGTTGACCGTAAAATAGATGCTTTTGTAGCCGGAGTCGGTACCGGCGGTACCCTTATGGGCGTTGCCCAAACATTAAGGGAGGTATACCCGGACGTGAAGATAATAGCGGTTGAACCTTCCGAGGCTGCTGTTATGACCGGTGATGAATTTCACTATCATACGATCCAGGGTATAGGTCCCGGCTTTATACCCAGTATCGTCGATATGGATATGATAGATGAGGTAATTTGCATAAGCAGCGATGATGCGATGGCAATGGCTAAAAAGCTTATCAGGGAGGAGGGGTTGCTGGTTGGTATTTCATCCGGTGCAAATGTGCTGGCATCGCTTCAAATCGCGGATAAACTCGGCAAAGATAAAACTATCGTTACCATACTTTCAGACCGTATGGAACGTTATATAAGTATGGGAATAATGTAGGCCTGAATATTGCCTTGTCTATATTACCGGAAAAGAGCATACCGGATATAATACCGCCGGAGAGCACAGCTTTTGTGTGTTTATACAGAGTTAATATTCGCGGTATTACCATAACTGTCCGTATAATATCAGATAGAAAAGATGATTATAGTAATTAAGTAGCGGGATACTTTATAAAAAAATAATATAATGCTAAACTGCTGAGTCCATTGATGAATCTGGATTTCTCTGATAACTATTTAGAGTAGTATATATTGGCCTTGTAGCTTTAATACTGTCTACGAATAACAGAGTTATTAATCCGTACTGTATTTACTATGGACTTAGAATATCATAGTTTTATACTGGTGCTTTTGGCAGGATTTATGATTTCTGCCGCCATTTCTTTTTTATCCTTAAAACAGCGCAAGAACCTTCTAACAAACACCTTCGGTATTCTCATGCTCACAATTACCTTCTGGTTACTTTGTGCTGTATTTGAATATGCAAGCATCAGTCCCGATATAAAGTACCTTTGGATTAAAGCAGAATATATCTTTATTATAGTGCTGCCGGTGTTCTGGTTTATCTTTACTGCGTTCTACACCGGGCGGCTCAACTATACAAAGACACGATTTATTTCATTTCTGCTTATCATTCCCATTATCAGTCTGGTTATGGTGTGGACCAATGAGTGGCACTATCTTATGTGGCATGGCTACACTATTATTACCAGCGATACTTTATCTTATGTCTCTCCTGACAGAAATATTTGGTTTTGGGTACACAGCTTATATTCATATTTGCTGCTATTTTGCGGCACTTTTTTTCTATTTCAACACTATATAAATGCCGATGCATTGCATCGTAAACAGGCGGGATCCCTGCTTTTAGGTGCTTTGATCCCCTGGGTGAGTAACATCGCTTTTCTTATTTTGGGTGGTGTTATGGATTTTGCATTGGATCCGACGCCGATAAGCTTCAGCATTACAGGGATAATTTTCTTTTTCAGTATAGCTCAGCTCCGGCTTCTGGATATTCTGCCTATAGCACGAGACGCCATCATACAAAGCCTTGATGAGGGAGTGTTTGTGCTGGATAGAGAAGGTCGGGTTATTGATATGAATCCTGCTGCATTAAATATGGTCACTGCTTTCGGTTCACCAGGGAAAGAGCTTATCGGCGTATCTATAGCTCAGCTGTTGCCTCAGTTAGCGGATATACTGAAAAAAGAGGAGTTTCATACCGCGCGACAGTTTGATTTCAAATACAGGCAAGCATCACAAACACGATTTTTCACGGCATCTCTTTCGTTGATTAAGGATAATGTTCAACAACAGGGTAGTCTATTGATTATCAGGGATACTACACAACGAGTTCTGGCTGATGAGATAGAGCGTGAAAAGGTACGTCTGGAAATAGAGGTTCGTGAAAAAGAACGAACTGAGAATGTTCTGCGCGAATCCGAAGAACGCTACCGCACTATATTCGAATCTGCAAATGATATCAATATTATCATCGATACAAAAGGACGTATTCTGGATATCAACGATAGAATTTATGATATTATCGGATATAAACGTAGTGACTTCATCGGACAGAATATTGCAGATCTATCAGCCATGATACCTGTCGATATGGAGAACAGATTCTTATCTTTCTTTACCAGTGTTTGCAAAGGAAAAATCGAGCCGCCTTTGATTGCAACAGTATATAAAAGGGATAGGACTGCTGCGGAAGTGGAATTTAACGCTGTTCCTGTTTATAAAAACGGCGAGGTTCAGAGCGTATTTACTATTGCACGAGATCTCACTCAGAGCAGAGCGGCTGAAAAGGCACTATTACGCTTAGCCACCGCTATAGAGCAGTCAGCGGATGCAGTGCTGATTACCGATGTGACGGGAGCAATTCAGTACGTTAATCCTGCATTTGAACATATTACCGGTTATACGAGTGAAGAAGTTTACAGTAAAACTCCGCGCATATTAAAGAGCGGAAAACAAGATGATGATTTTTACGCAGCTATGTGGAGATCAATTACATGCGGAAATCAATGGTCCGGTAATATTATTAACCGTAAAAAAGACGGTACGCTCTACTATGAACGTGCACATATTTCACCGGTGTTTGATGAGTCCGGAGATATCACTAATTTTGTTGCCATAAAACGTGATGTAACGAGTGAACTGGAAATGGAAAATCAATTACGCCAGTCACAGAAAATGGAAGCGGTCGGAAGGTTGGCTGGTGGAGTTGCACATGATTTTAATAACATACTGACGGTTATCTCAGTATGCAGCCATATGCTTAAAGAGTCGCTGGAAGAAGATGATGAACGGCTAACGGATGTTACAGAAATTGTAGATGCCACAGAAAGGGCAAAAGCGCTGACAAAGCAGCTTCTGGCTTTCAGTCGTCACCAAAGAATGGAAGTATCGGCATTAAACGTAAACACTGTTATTAAAGACATCTACAAAATGCTTTCACGTTTGATTGGTGAAAATATTGTTCTGGAGCTGATGCTACAAGAGGAACTTTGGAATGTGAAGGCTGATAGAAGCGGAATCGAACAGGTTATTATCAATCTGGTTGTTAATGCTCGTGATGCCATGCCTGAGGGAGGCAAGATAGTAATTACTACGGAAAATATCAATCTTGCGGAGACAGATGTTCCGGCCATACCTGAAGGAGAGCCTGGAAATTTTGTGCGAATTTCAGTTATGGATACCGGTACAGGAATGACCCGTGATGTTATCGACCACATTTTCGATCCATTCTATACAACAAAAGAGAGAGGAAAAGGAACAGGACTGGGACTTTCCACTGTATACGGTATCGTCAGGCAAAGCGGAGGATGGGTAAATGTATATAGCGAACCCCTTAAAGGGGCCAGCTTCCGTATATATCTGCCGTGGTTG
Organism: uncultured Dehalococcoidales bacterium; assembly: GCA_964519615.1. Taxonomy (GTDB): domain Bacteria; phylum Chloroflexota; class Dehalococcoidia; order GIF9; family UBA5629; genus CAZFIM01. The sequence continues at coordinate 19,513 of CAZFIM010000028.1, read as the reverse complement.
CTGGAGAGTGAAAAGGGTCCAGGCAATACTGATACTATTACTTACAGTGAAGATTTTCAGGGTAAAGGTGAGCACATTCTGTTTGTAGAAGATGAAGAGCCAATACGGCGTATCACCGAAAAAATGTTGAAAGATAATAACTACATAGTATATAGCGTTGATTCTGCTGAAAGAGCTCTCGAAATATGTAAACGTGAGTGTGGTAATCTCAATCTGCTTCTCAGTGACGTTGTGCTGCCGGGAATGTCCGGTGTTGAGCTGGTCGAACAAGTGAATGAATACTATCCTGAATTGAAGATTATACTTAGCAGCGGCTATGCAGATGAGAAGTCACAACTGGAAATAATCGAGAAGAAGGGATACAAGTTTATCCAAAAACCCTATACACCGGCAATTTTATTGCGTATTATTAGAGAAATTTTTACAGAATAATACGATGGAAGGATACCATAATGGCGCAACAACAGGATCAGAAAGCAATGAGGGTTCTAGTAGCGGATGATGAACCTGCAATTGTACGCATGGTGAAACGGGTTCTGAGGCAGAACTATTGTATTATTGAGGCGGAAAATGGAGTCCAGGCCTTGGCACTTGCACGAGAATTGCAGCCGGATATTATCCTTTTAGATATGATGATGCCGGAGATGGACGGATTAACTGCATGTTCTGAGCTTAAAAAGGACCCGCGTACACAATCAATCCCTGTAATAATGATTACCGGCATCGGATTTGACCTTAATGCCAAGCTTGCCGGTTCTATGGGAGCAGACGGATATGTAGTAAAACCGTTCAAACCCAAAGAACTACTGGACATAATATCCGATCATTTAAAACTATAATCAGTCTTTTTCTAACGAGCTTCTTTATACTCTTATGCATCTTCATTTTTAGACTGTCTTCAGCAATTATAATAGATCTTTGTGAATTCACACTAAAGACATGAGGCTAATCAGGGTCATTGTTTTATTATTAGCGTCTTACGCAATTTCTACTGTGCAGGAAGCAAGCGGATGGTATAATAACTGCTGATTACTGTTATCGTTTACGCGGCTTGGAGTTTTTATTATGCAGCAGAGCGGACAAAAACAGCTAAGAGCTATTTATATTTCCCGCATTAATCGTGTTATCGATTATATTGAGGAACACATAGATTCAGAGATGACGTTGGCGGAGCTGGCCTCGGTATCACAGTTTTCCCCCCTACCATTTTCATAGGCTATTTACCGCTATGGTAGGCGAATCGCTTAATGCTTTCATTCAGCGGATACGTCTTGAGAAGGCAGCAATGAAATTGCTTGGTAATCCAGACAAGTCAGTTACGGAAATTGCTTTAGAATGCGGTTTCTCTGGGTCTTCGACTTTTGCCAGGGCATTTAAGGAATCATTTGGGGTAAGTGCCAGCCGCTGGCGTGCGGAAGATGGAAAGAATGGAAGCAAAGATGGTCAAATGGAAAGCAAGGATCGTAAGCTGAGAAGCAATACTGAGCAAGACTTCATTATTCTCTCTCCATATAATAGCTGTACAATAAAACAAATATGGAGGATTGAGATGAAGAACTCATCGTTGAAAGCACAGGTAGAAGTCAGGGATATGCCGGAGATTCCGGTAGCTTATGTACGCCACATTGGACCGTATAAAGGGGATATGGAGCTTTTCGGCAGACTCTTTGGCAAGCTTATGACATGGGCTGGGCCGCGCGGACTGCTGAAGTCTCCGGAGACCAAAGTTATTGCTATTTATCATGATGATCCTGAGATAACCGATGAGGCAAAACTGCGTACGGATGCCTGTATTACGGTTCCTGCTGATACTAAAACGGAAGGTGAGATCGGCAGGTCATGCATTCCTGCAGGGAAATATGCCTTCGCTCATTTTGAGATAGATGTAGACCAGTATCAAGATGCTTGGGATGCCGTTTGCGGTGGATGGTTGCCCGAGAGCGGTTATCAACCCGGCGATGGAGTGTGTTATGAGCTCTATCATAATGATCCTAAAGCTCATCCCCAGGGCAAGCATATTGTTGATATCTGTATACCGGTCAAACCGCTATAACGGTTATATTTGACATAATAGCAGCCGTGCGTAGACAAGTCCGGCTGCTATTAATAGTTGTCTTAAAAACTGTCAGTATTGAGGGCACTCGGCGAATATACTCGAATATGGCTTGGGGATATACGGGATAATAGAATGAGCGCGGGAAGTACCTTTCTTGTAAAGCTATGCAATATAGTAACAATGGTTATCGTTGCTCTCTGCCTGCTCTATATACTATATTGCGGTATAACAGCAACATATGACTGGGCGCTGTTGCTAGCTGTACTTGTTGTACTGGCTGAGGGCACAGCTCTCCTGCTCAACCGCGGTTGTTGCCCCTTTGCTGCCCAAGCCAAAGAAGGAAACAATAGCTCTGGATTACCCCGGTGTTCCCGCAGTCTATTCTGGCTCTATGTTGCCCTTTTTGCGATAGGGATTGTACTACTGCTCGTTCGCTATTTTGCATAAAGGCCCTACTATAGTAATAAAAGGTTGTATGTCTTTATTGCAGCAAACTACGTTGTCTGTATTGGAGCGCTTCAGCCAGGTGATTTACCTTAATCACATCGCCAGCATCAAGGTCAGCGATGGTACGGGCAAGTTTTAGAATCCTGTGAAATGCGCGTGCCGTGAGATGCAATTGCTTCATAGCAGTGCGCAGCAGGTTCTGTGCTGCAGGTTCTACTTTGCAGAAATCTTTTACTTCGATGGGTGTCATATCATGATTGGAGCTGATCCCGCATCCTTTAAACCGTTGTTGTTGTATCTGCCTTGCTGTATCCACCCTTGCCTGTATTTGTGACGAGCTTTCGCCGTGCGTGTCATCGGTAAGCTTTTCGTAGTCAATGTGAGGAACATCGATAAATATATCTATACGGTCCAGCATCGGTCCGCTTATACGTTTTTGATAGCGTGCTATTTCATTGGCATTGCATCGGCACTGTTTTACCGGATCTCCATAGTAACCGCACGGGCAGGGATTCATAGCTGCTACTAACATAAAGTTGGCGGGAAACGTAATACTGCCCTGAGCACGGCTAATAGTAACAACTTTATCTTCCAGCGGTTGGCGAAGTGATTCGATTGCAGTGCGGTTGAATTCAGGAAACTCATCCAGAAATAGAACTCCCCTGTGTCCGAGACTGATTTCGCCCGGTCGTGGCCAATGGCCCCCTCCCACTAAACCCGCATGTGAAATCGTATAATGTGGTGAACGGAACGGGCGTTGCGAGATAAGCGGCACGTCACTGGCGAGCAGGCCGCTTACACTGTATATCTTTGTAACATCAAGCGCCTCTTCTATGGTCATGGCAGGCAGTATTGAAGGGAGGGCACGTGCCAGCATAGTTTTACCGCTTCCCGGCGGGCCCGACATGAGAACATTATGGGATCCCGCGGCCGCTATTTCCAGCGCACGTTTAACATGTTCCTGCCCCTTTATGTGGGCAAAGTCGATGCGGGAAAAATCTTGAGTTCTTTCGTTCCAGATCGTTGACGGCTCATGCGGCTCAATAGTTATTTCACCGCGAATGTAACACACAAGTTGTGCCAGAGACTGGCATGGTATGACTTGAATCCCGGTAATGAGAGATCCCTCCCCTGCATCTTCCGCCGGTACGAAAACCTTCTCCAGTCCCCTATCACGTGCCAGCGCAACCATGGGCAATATACCATTGGTATGGCGCAGTGCACCATCGAGCGAAAGCTCACCCAGAAACAAGGTTTTAGTAAAATCAGCATGAATTTGTTCTGAGCTTTGGAGGATACCCATAGCAATGGGAAGGTCATAAGCAGGCCCCTCTTTTTTCAGATGAGCCGGCGCCAAATTAATAGTGATACGCTTAGCCGGAAAGGTACAACTGGAATTGCGGATAGCAGAACGAACTCGCTCCTTTGCTTCCTGAACAGCGGTATCAGGAAGGCCTACAACAGTCGTTGCGGGAAGGCCACTGGCAATATCAACCTCAACCTCAACGATCTGTGCGTCGAGACCGACTACAGCAGCACTCAGGACTTTTGCTAACATGTTATTATATCACTTGCGTGGATGACAAACGTTAACGTTGATTATATCAGATGTTGGCAGCAAACTTAAACCTGGAATAGATGATTTGCACATATTTTGTTACTAATCAACTCTGCCCGTGCATGATATAATGGACAAAGATTAAGAGCTGGAGGAAATGTATTATGCCTTATGAGCTCAGTGAAGAAGAAATTTATAAGCTGGCACGAGAGCGTGTCAACGAGAAAAAAGGATTTTATATCCATCTTGCCGTCTATATTGTAGTGAATATTATGCTTGTATTGATATGGTGGTTTACAGGTCACGGTTATCCATGGTTTATATTTCCTCTGGCGGGATGGGGGATAGGTATCATTTTTCATTTTCTAGCTGTGTTTGTCTTTTCGGGTCACGGCACGACTGACTGGGAGCGTCGGGAAATGGAAAAAGAAATGGAAAGGATCAGGAAAAGCCGTACCATTTAGATACCGGTAGATGGTTTTTCTGTCGGAATCGATGTAAGCAGGCATTTTATTGCGATACTATTAACGTTCGATCTGCAGGTAAGCGGATTCAAGTCCGGGGACAGTATAAAAATCGGTAAACTCTGAGGGAGAAATCCATTTCATTTCAAGGTTCTCCCAATCGAGTTTGATTTTATCAGGAGATAATGCAGCAAAAAGGAACGGGTGGATAGTCCACTTTATGGACAGTGCCTCATCAATTAATTCCAAAGGTTTCCCACGAGCAATAAGCTTGATGTCGCTTACGCCCAGATCTGTTTCCTCACTGATTTCAGTAAAAGCCTGATTGAGGGCATCGTCTGCATCAAGGTACCCGCTGATGGCGGACCATCGTCCTTGATATGTGCCGACTTTCTTACTTCTCTTAACAATAAGTACTCTACCGTTATGCTCAATAAAACAGGTTACCACATGTTTAGACTTAAACTTGGAGCTCCGTAGTTTTCTATTTCTTTCGGCAAGATAGCCCTTTAATAATGAAAGCGCAGCATCAGCCGCTGCGGTTTTATTTTGTAAGCGGTCTCCTTTGAAGAGGTATTTCTGGGCAACGGTGTTATCGAAGGCGGAAAGACCGATATAAAAAAGCCCTACCGGTTTTTGAAGAGTGGCACCTCCGGGACCCGCGATACCGGTATCGGAAATACAAATATCCAATCCCAGAAGTTTCTTGCCGCCTGCTGCCATTTCCGCTGCAGTCTGCCTGCTCACAGCTCCGTGCTGCCGCATGGTTTCCTCCAAAACACCAGCAAGGCCTATCTTCAGAGTGTTGTGATATGAGATGAGAGACCCTTTGTAAAAGAGAGATATCCCTGAAATGTTAGTGAGCCGGTCTGCAATCTCGCCGCCGGTGGCGGATTCAACTGTACCTACGGCCAATGGTATACCTGTATAGCTGCGGTGCTGTTCCAGCAATTCTGCAATCTCGTACTCGACCTGTCCCATATCCTGTACTTTCGATTCTCGGTATATATAGATTCTATCAAAGAAGCTGCGAATAAGCTATGCTGATCAAACTGCTATTATTAGAAACATGAATAGAGGTGATAAACCCGATACATCGCTATTTTTAGGGACAGCGGGTGCCAGATATATGGTAGGTAAACAGATTGCAGCTTCAGGGGGTGCCTGGCTGTAATCTGGATAATACCATGATTTTGCTTGATCCGGGGCCGGGAAGCCTGGTACAGGTAACAAAAAGAGATCTTGACCCCACACTGCTCGATGGTATCGTTCTATCTCATAAGCACATAGATCATTCAGTTGACATTAATATTAGGATGGAGGCTATGACCGATGGCGGTTGGAGGCGGAGGGGTGTTGTGCTTGCTCCTGCTGACGCAGTTTTTGGCGAAAGAGCGGTAATTTTTACCTTATTTACGTAATTTCCCTGAAAGATTGGAGATAATGAAGGCCAGCCGGTCTTATAGTGTAAGCAAAGTAACTGTGAGTACACCTGTCCTGCATAAGCATTCTGTGGAGACCTATGGGATGCTGTTCAAGGGTAAAGATTGCACTATTGCATGGATTACCGATACAGGGTATTTTGATGAACTGGCAGGATATTATGCAAGCGATTTGCTTGTAATAAATATGGTGCTGCTGGAGAAACGGTCTGGTATTAATCACCTTACTCCTTGAGAAGTATGTGAAATAGTGAGAGCAGTAAAACCACGGGCGGCTATTATTACACATTTTGGTATGGGAGTATGGCGTGCAGGTCCATGGGAGATGGCGGAGCAGATAAGCCAGGATACAGGTATTGCCGCACATGCAGCGCATGATGGAATGTGTTTTGAGTTTACAGCACTGAAACCGATTACATTATAAAAAAGCGGTGTCTGAACAGAACTACTCAGATACAGGCAAGACGCTTCTTCTATTTCTGACAGGTATGCGGAAGAGCGTATTAACTATGAGATAAGCAAACACGGTTATACAGAACATAACCAGCATAATGCAATTGATGAGAAGCTCAAAGATAAGAAGAGGCACAAGTAGTAGACGCGATCTGCCGGGAAGGCTGTTTGCGCCTTTTCTAATCCGGTTTATATAAATCCAGGTGTAGCTGCTGCCCAGAATACGAGAATTACCGCCTAGCCCGGACTGAGCTTTCTGTAGTGCTTTGGACATCGCAGCACTATTATAATATCGTTGGAGTGATCAGTCCAATTTTAATAGTTAAAATAAATAGTCTTTAATTAACGATAGATTAAATAAAGGAAGTGTATTTAAAGTCGTTCTTTAATTGTATATGCTAACCGAGCATTGATGCCTTTAACCGTCATGAGCTCTTCCAGCGAAGCTTCTCTAATTCCATTTAAAGTGCTGAATTGCTTCAACAATGCCTTTTTCTTTTTTGGGCCGATTCCGGGTATTTCATCAAGAAGGGAAGAAATGTTTTTTTTACTACGCAACTTCTGATGATAACTCAGTGCAAATCTGTGTGATTCGTCTCTAACCCTTTGCAGTAAATGAAGAGCAGCTGAAGAACGAGGGATCTCAAGTGCATGTCCTTGACCGGGAATATATACCTCTTCATTTTCTTTTGCTAGGCTGGCAAGAGGAATTTCTTTTAAATCGAGTTCTATCATTATCTCAAGGGCTGCATTGAGATGCCCTTTGCCCCCATCGATGAGTATCAAGTCCGGTATGCCCCAGTTATCTTCTTTAAACATATGTGCGAACCGTCTTCTCAATACCTCTTTAATCATAGAGTAGTCATCGATTCCTTCAACTGTTTTAATTCTAAAGCGCCGGTAAGAGGAAGGTTTGAGGCTGCCTTTTTCTATTACCGCCATGCTGCCTACGGCCAGATTACCACGGGTATTGGAGATATCATAGCATTCAATGCGCAAAGGAAGCGCAGGCAAGTTCATACGTTCCTGAAGCTCTTTTAAAACAATACTATGTTCAACTGCTGTGGACTTCTTTATTTGATGGAGTCTAAGGCCTTGCTGTGCGTTTTCAGCAACCATAGCTATAAGCTGTTTTTTTACTCCTCTGGTTGGCACGTTGATGGTTACCATGGAGCCTTTTATATTTCTTAACCATCTTGAAATGATGTCTGGTTCGTCTAACGGATATTGAAGCAAGATCCGGTGCGGAATGTAGGTAGATGAGGCATAATACTGTTTGACAAAACTGCCGATAATATAGGAGGGTGACTCGTCCCGGATGCCTTCCATGATGAAGTTATCTCTGCCTATGATTTTATTATTGCGTATAAAGAAGACTACCACATAAGCAAAATCGATCGCTTGAGCAATGGCAATAACATCCTGTTCTCCCCTTACCGTGAAGGCTATCTTCTGGGCCTCTATAACATTTTCAATAGCGTTTATCTGGTCGCGCAGCGCTGCTGCTTTTTCGTATTCGAGTTTTTGTGATGCAGAGTTCATTTTCGCTTTTAGGTCACGTAGAATACGTTCCTGTTTCCCCTCCAGGAAAAGAATCACCTGCTTTATTACCGCATCGTAGTCTTTTTTATTTACATTGCCGCTACACGGGCCAAGACAACGGTTAATATGGTAATTAAGGCAGGGCTTACCGCTTTTACCGGATATAGTTTTAGTACACGTGCGAAAGGGAAATAATTTTTTAAGCAGTTTAAATGTCTGTCGTATAGAACCGGCGCTCGCAAAAGGACCGAAATATTTTGCTCCGTCTTTTTGGTAACGACGGGTAACATATATATTAGGCCACTGGCTTGCGGTGTCTATCTTAAGATAGGGGAAGCTTTTATCGTCTTTAAGGCTGACATTATACTGCGGTTTATACTTTTTGATAAGTGTATTTTCCAGAATAAGCGCTTCTTGTTCAGAATCGGTAACGATAAATTCGAGGTCTCTAATACAGGAAACGAGTTGCCGGACTTTAGCAGGCAAACGGTAAGTCGACGTAAAGTATTGTTTTACTCGGTTGCGCAGGTTACCTGCTTTACCTACGTAGATAATTTTCCCGCGATCATCTTGATAGAGATAAACGCCGGGTTGTGCAGGCAGATATTCAATTTGTTGCTGGATTGGAGTTGACAACATCGATACATAATTGTAACATCAGATATTTAACCGAACAAAAAACCGATTATCAGATGAATTGAGAAAATTTTCGCAGTTGACATAACCTAACTCTGTACGCATTGTAAAACAAATTATGTTAAAATAGATGTCTGCTTGATTATGGAAAGAGATATTAAAGCCTTCCTTAGTTATTTGGCCACGGAGAAGAATTATTCCCCGAACACGCTTGCCGCATACCATAATGACCTTGAACAGCTTGGTGATCATCTGAAATCAGAAGGTTTATCAAGTATCAGAAATTCATCAGGTATAAGTGCAGAATTGCTGGCTGGCTATATGCGCATCCTGCGGGAAAAGAAGTATGCAGTATCTACCATTGCTCGTAAAGTAGCGGCAGCAAAATCCTTTTTTAAATTTATGGTTGATAGAGGTGAGTTGAGTGGAGATATAACTCCTCAGTTAGCTTCGCCTCAGGTAAGCAAGCCAGTTCCCAAGCCATTGACGGTATCCGAGGTGAGGCGTTTTCTTGCTGAACCCGCCAAGTCTTCAGCGACTGATGCCAGGCGGGATAGAGCAATGTTGGAATTGCTCTATGCTTCGGGATTGCGAGCAAGTGAACTGATGGCGCTTAATATTGATGATATCGATACTTCTGCCGGTACGGTGCGCTGTTTTGGACGTGACGAGAGAGTTCGCGTAGTTCCCGTTGATGGTCAAATTATGGAAATAATAGTCAATTACATTCAGGAGGTACGGCCAAAACTCTTGAATAGAGAGAGAGAATCCGCTCTCTTCTTAAATCAAAGAGGGGAGAGATTAACGCGTCAGGGTTTCTGGCAGATTATCCAGTTGTATGCGGATAAAGTTAATCTAAGTAAAAAAGTTACACCGCGCAGTCTGCGTCACAGTTATGCTGCACATAAACTCAGCGGCGGAGCGGATCTGCAGTCTGTGCAACAGCTATTAGGACATGCTCATATTTCTACCACCAAAGCGTATCGCGATATAAAACTACAATAGAAAAATATTCTGGCTGAAAATAGGAAAGAGTAATGGCAAAGAAATCTCGTCGTAGCAGAGCGCAAGCAAAGGCACCGGTTAAGAGAACAGAAAGCAAAAATGAACCGGGAAAAAGTGGAGCTGTTAATGACCCTGTTCGTATAACAGCTTCATCGCCGGCCACTAATACTTCGCTGATTGCCTCTATGGAATTGCGGCGGAAATATGTATTAACTGAATTACGATGGATAGGAATAATTGCCGGTTCTCTGATTGTTATACTGATAATCCTAACATTCGTGCTCGGTTAATAGTGTACAGAGGTGCTTGGTGAGCATCGAGCAAGCGCGAATGCAGTTGCTGGCGTCTTTAAAATGTCAAATCCAGGATGCGCGTATATTGGATGCCATAAGCCGGGTACGACGTGAATTATTTGTTTCTCCTGAAATGTATCAATATGCCTATGATGACCGTCCGCTCAGTATAGGTTATGACCAGACGATTTCTCAGCCTTTGATTGTTGCACTCATGACACAAGCGCTTGAATTAAAAAGTTCAGATAAGGTGTTGGAATTGGGCACAGGGAGTGGATACCAGACAGCAATTCTAGCCGAGCTGGCTAAATATATCGTAAGTGTTGAGCGAATACCCGAATTGGCGGCAACGGCTCAAAATCTGCTTAATGCATTAAAATATAAGAATATTGAGATTCATCAGACGAGAGATGAACTTGGATGGCCTGAGGAATCTCCCTATAATGCCATTTTGGTAACTGCTGCTGCCCCTCGTATTCCGGATGAGCTGCTTGAGCAAATGCTTATAGGCGGGCGCATGGTAATACCGGTCGGTACCAGGTGGGAACAAGAACTGCTTAAAGTAATTAGAGGCAAAGAACGTAATAGGATTGAAAACTTGGGTGGCTGCCGGTTTGTCAGCCTCATCGGCCCCGGGGCCTGGGAAGCTGAGAAATAGTTATTCTCTTAAGTGAAAGTGTATAGTTTTACTCTATATAAGCGCTAACCATCTTTTTAGCCTTATCAAGAGAGACATCAGGTTTCGGAACGAGCGCTCCCACCGGACAAATAGCTACACATGCCAGACAGGAATTACATTCGGTTTCTGCTAGAGACATTCCGGCAAAAGTGGTTACAATAGTATTGAGACCGCGTTGAGCGAAATCAAGTATACCTGAGCCTTTTTCACGGCATATCCAAACGCATTTACCGCATAGAACGCATTTATTAGGATCATAGTAAAACAAAGGATGGCTTATGTCGGCGGGAAGATTTCTGGGGATGGAAGCAACACGTGATACCTTCATTTTTAGCCTTAGTTTGGCAGCAATATTCTGTAGTTCACAGTTTTTGTTTTTTGCACAATGAGTGCAATCCAGGTGATGGTTGCTGAGAAGAAATTCAAAAGCTGTCTGTCTTATCCTTTTTACTCTTTCCGTATTGAGATGAACTTCCATGCCATCCTTTACTGTTCTGGTACAGGCTGCTACAGGATTGGCAAGCCCCTGGATTTCCACAAAGCAGAGGCGGCAGGAGGCAAGCGGCGGAATAAGACCTTTTACCGCGCATAGATGCGGTATATAAAATCCGTTATCAAGAGCTGTCCAGAGAAGATTTGCTCCATCTTTTGCCTTTATATTAACACCGTCGATGGTGAAATTGATCATGTTCTCCTGTAAGCCTTTTTCCACGGCTCTTTCTGTGTAGTGCGGTAATCTACAAATGCTGCCTTAATTGCACTTGCTGTCAGGAGAGCGCAATGACGGTTGCTGTCGGGTAATCCTCCAAGCGCATCAAGAATCTGGTCTTGCGAGATATTCATAGCCTGCGCAATATGCTTACCTTTGATAAGTTCTGTGGCAATACTGCCGCATGCATGAGTTGCCAGGCAACCGTCCGTTAGAAATCCGGCATTCACTACTATGTCATTATTTATTTTAAGCCATATTTGCATAGTATCACCGCAGGGCCCCGTAAAAGAAGTTATGCCGTCGGCATCCGCAATGCCTTCCATATTTCGCGGATTGATTCCATGCTCTATCGCAGTATCCGAATAGACCCGCTTCAGTGCCTGGAGAGTCTGGTTGCGTATATCCTCCATATTATCATTCATTATTGTGAACTCGCTTATTTATTAGGCGCCGCTTTTCAAAGTAGAAATAAAGCTTTTACTTAATTTTTCAAAGTCCGACGACCTGTATTTTTCTATTTTTCCATCGTCACATAGTTGCGCCAGCTGCGGGTCTATGGGCAATTGTGCAAATAAAGGAGAACCGGTTAGTTCGGCCATTTCAAGACCGCGGCTCTTACCAAAAATTTCCATTTTCTTACCGCTGTCCGGCAAAACGAAATAACTCATATTCTCGACAACGCCGAGTATAGGTACATTCATCTGTTTAGTCATGTTTACAGCTTTCCTCACAACCATAGCAGCAAGTTCCTGTGGGCTGAATACGAGAATGACTCCATTTACCGGTAATGATTGGATCACAGTAAGGGGGGCATCTGCCGTACCGGGGGGCAAATCAACAATAAGACAATCAAGATTACCCCAGAGAGTATCCTGCCAAAATTGCTGAATTGCTTTGCCAATTAACGGCCCACGCCATATAACGGCATCATCTTCATTTTCGAGGACCAAATTGATGGACATAATGCTAATACCAGTTTTCGATAAAACAGGTATAATGCCGTTATTGCTACCGCTCGGTCTGGCACGACCCAGTCCGAACATCTTGGGAATGCTCGGCCCCGTAATATCTGCATCCAATATGCCTGCTTGCATGTTGTTTATTGATAGAGCGATGCCCAGAAGTGAACTTACCAGAGATTTGCCTACACCACCTTTTCCGCTCATAACGGCCACAACATTTTTTACGTTATTGACATCTTTCGGGGTTGCTTCCGTAAATGTCACGGATATCTGACCTGTATCAGGAAGTTGCTGTATCGTCTCAGTAATCTTATTTTTTAACCATGCTTGCGTGTCATCGTTGAGTGCGGCAGCGGCAATATTAATTTCAATTTTGTCGGAGGTAATTTCGATGGTTTTTATCAAATTTAAGTCAATAGGGCTGCGCATAGCGCCCGGTACCAGAATTTTATCTAATTCCTCTCTCACAAGATTTTCTGTTGTCATCCCGTTTTATCCCTCCTGGTTTCTATAATATTAGTGGTCGCATACATTTTCACCAAGTTTCAGAGTGCCCTGAAGATATTGCATAAGTACATCTTCTGCACGCATCTGTGGTGCTCCCATGATTACCTGAATATTATTCTCATCAAAGAGCGCAACTGCGCGTGACCCCATCCCTCCGGCAATGATTGCCGAAGCACCTTGTTCAGCAAGCCAACCCGGCAGTACACCGGGGGTATGGCCGGGCGAATCTACCATGGTTTTTGCTGTAATCTTTTTGCTGCTTTCATCAACATCAAAAAGAGCAAACTGCGCACAGTGCCCAAAGTGCGGTGACAATATTCCGTCATTCACTGGGATTGCATATCTCATATTAATCCTCCCCGTCATATTTATTGATGTAAATTTTCCCGGATATAACCGGTTATTTGTTTTTAGTAGTACTAATATTGGCAGATTACGTATTTTCTATCCGAGACTGCGAATAATATGTACGACTAATATGATTTCACCTCATAAAAAATAGAATCCTTGTCATGATGAATTACCAGTTTAACTTTTTTACCATCTGCAAGCTGTGCCTCTGTTTGATCGCGAAGTGCTTTGAGGTCTGCTGACTTTAACAACGAAAGCATTGCTTCGAATTTCTCGATAGTCTCGGTATCATCCAGCTCTCCCCGCAAAAGAGTACGCAAACATGTTTCATACTCATGTTCTGCCAGGCATTTCAAGCAGTGTCCCGGTAGTTCGAAAGTAGAATACTTTGGTTCAAGTTCGATTTCTTTCATGGTAGCTGATTTCCTCGATACTTCGCCGTTGCTTTAACCGTATATACTTTTGCCAGTGTAATACGATTGCTCTACGGTATATTATGAGTCATTTATATATGACTAAATATTATCTGCCTATTGTAACAGATTATGGCCTGCCTGATTAAACGGCATGCGGGCTATTATATATTAGGTTGCTACTATATGCAGTTTCGTGAACTGTTTTATTAAGGTGCTGTAAACGTTTGGAACTCAGCAGCAAGAGGAATTAATTCAGAATTCAGAACCAAGTATTACATGACTTAATATTACCACAGTAACAATGTTATTATACTATCTTTCTATCGTTTCCGTTAAACTGAATTAGTTAATCCCGTACGGGTATATATTTTATATAATGGCTCATCTATTATGCGATAACATGCGGTACATTGCTCCAGTGTGGTGGGGTCTACCTTAACGAGTTTCGTTTGCAATCCCAGTTCTCCGTACATCAGTATTGTCCTGCGTAAATGTTCGCCGCTGCTTACAGTAGCCATTTTCCATCCACTGGAAATAAGCTTTGATTCATCTTGCTCAGGCTGTTTTGCTGTTGGCATTAGAAAAGTTCCCTGTTGTCAAGGTTGCGCATATCCGCACCATATGCGTTAGTGCTTGTGCAATCGGCTCTAAAAATAATTATTAGCATATGTCCATAATTATGGTAGCACGGGCCATATTAAGTGTCAAACGAATACAAGTTTGATAATATGTAATAAGATTATTTGTAGTGCGAATCGCAAGAAAGCATTAATGGTTTTTCTCGTTGCGTTGACTTGCATTCGAAGATAATTATACTATAGTATCGGTTTACGATAACACATAGGTTGGTAGTGAAATGATTGTAGAGATGAAGTCCGGCGTTACTCCTGAGGAAATTGATGTTGTTGTACAACGTGCTAAGTCTTTTGGTCTTGGTGTTCAGTTAAATTTGGGTACCGATAAAGTAGTTGTAGCTATATTAGGTAGTTCTACAGGACAGGTGCCGACTGATGCATTTGCTGTGCTGCCTGCTGTTGAGCATGTTACCCGCATTATGAAGCCATATAAGCTGGCGTCACGTGAGTTCAAAAAAGAGAATTCAATTGTTTCTTTAGCAGGAGTAGAAATAGGAGCCCAACGTTTTATTATAATGGCAGGTCCATGTGCTATTGAAAGTGAAGAGCAGATTATGGAAGCTCTTCAGATTGTGAAAACTGCTGGCGCTTTAATCGCCAGAGGCGGTGCATTTAAACCGCGTACATCACCTTTCAGCTTTCAGGGACTTGAAGAAAAAGGACTGGAGCTTTTGAAAAGAGCCAGAGATAAATTCCATATTCCGGTCGTAACGGAAGTTGTTGATCCTCATGATGTTGAACTTGTTGCCGGGTATGCTGATGTTCTTCAAGTCGGCGCCAGAAATATGCAGAATTTTGCATTGCTTACCGAGTTGGGCAAGTATAAATCGCCTGTAATTTTGAAAAGGGGCTTATCATCAACTGTGGCGGAGTGGCTTACTGCAGCGGATTATATACTGGCTGGCGGCAATGATAAAGTAGTATTATGCGAGCGAGGGATCAGAACCTTCGAGGACAGTATCAGATTTTCCCTTGATATATCATCGATAGCCGTAATAAAGCGGTCATCACATCTACCAATAATAGTGGATCCCAGTCATGCAGCAGGCCATCATGCTCTGGTTTCTTCTATTGCGAAAGCCGCTCTGGCGGCAGGGGCCGATGGTTTATTAATTGAAGTTCATCCTAATCCTAAAGAAGCTCTTGTAGACGGTCTGCAATCGCTGACGCCTTCAGATTTCACCAGATTAATGGGCGAACTGCGAATTATAGCGGAAGCAGTCGGCAGATATATTTAGGGTGTAGCAAGATGTTGCTATTTTCAAACGGGTATTTTGCTTTATTTGCGATAGGCTTGAATAATAAAATATCAATAAGTAAGTTCATTAAGCCCTGTGTAGCTATCCTCTTCTCGGGTTAACTGGAAATCCAGTTCGCCAATACTTACTTCCGCAGTTGAAAAAACATTTGCAGCATTTAAATGTCCGCCGTAACAACCATCGGGCGAGGCAATGTGGATATGAATATGTAATATTGTCGAATCGTTTTTAAGAGCAATAGAGCCCTGCGCAGCCACTATTTCAAGAGGGCCCTGGTAATTATACGTTTCGTACTTTCCGGGAAGCTCTTTTATATAAGCAAGAGAAGCATTGTTAAGAGAGCCTATGATGCCCAGAACAATTCCCGAATATACATTATGTTTCTGGCAATATTTACCTATTTCTGTCAGAAGCTCAAGTCCGGGCTTTATTCTGAACACGTGAATTTTTTTTAGCAATCTTGCAGCACCTTTGTCGAAATGCGTTATGTAACTCATTATATCAAAGAGTCATGGTTACAGGTACACCAATAAATGAATTGAAGAAGATTTTTTATTTGAGTGTGGGCGTTGTATAATTACACGTGCATAACAGGGTAAGTAATATAGTGAGGCGATTATGAGCGATATTTTGGATGAAGCGCAGTCTCTGGTACAGTGCAAGTCCTGTCCCTGGTATAAAGCATGTGTTCTCCCTATGAGATTTTCTGAAGAGGATTTGCAAAGGCAACTTGAATCCTCTATATCGGGCATGAGTATTCCCGGTTCAATGGACCAGGGCAGCAAACAATTTATAGCGGGTATGGCTTCTGCTGCGCAGAATTCAATATTGGAAGGCTGTCCGGTCTTTATTAATAGGCTGCGCACAAATCCCCGTCTTGCGGAAAGAATAAAAAAGATCATGCAGGATTGGTCCAGTGAGGAAGGTGAGAGCGACGGGGAAGTCAAATAGAAGATGTGCATAGTGGCGTCTAGTACCTATAAAATTATTTATATAAGTAACATATTTTACATTCAACGGGAGGCATTTAATGACCATTGTTGATATGCTGGACAGAAATGCCAGCATGTTTGCCGATGAAATTGCGCTGGTGGAGAGGAGTGGAGCAGAGGAGCGAAAGGAAATAACGTGGAAAGAGTTATATGAACGTTCAATTCGGGTCACACATGCACTGCAGACAAGAGGAATAAAAAAGGGAGATAAAGTTCTCCACCTCATGCGAAATTCAATTAATTGGCTTGAAACCTATTTCGGTGTTGTCAGAACGGGAGCATGGATTGCACCTCTTAATTACCGGTTCGATGCTAAGGATATCAGGTATTGTGCACGAATAAGCGAAGCTAAAATCATGATCATGGATAGTGAGTTTATAGATCGTGTTAAAGGGATTAAAGAAGATTTGCCCACAATTAAGGATTACATTGTTTCCGGTGGCAGCGTGCCCGATGGATGGGAAGCATTGGAAGAGGTCATTGTAGAATCCACGCTGGATTATACGCCTGTGGAATTACACAGTGGTGATGAGTATGGTCTTTATTTCACATCGGGTACTACGGGTGCTCCAAAACCCATATTGCTTTCTCACTCCAATATGGAGATAGCCGCAATTACGGAGCATGCTCATCATTTTCAAAGTAAAGGGGATAATTTTATTTGTATTCCGCCTCTTTATCATGCCGGCGCTAAGATGCACTGGTTCGGCAGTTTGATTTCAGGAAGCAAAGCAACACTGCTGAAAAAAGTCAGCCCGGAAATAATCTTTCAAGCTGTTCATGAGGAAAGAGGAACTATCGTGTGGTTACTGGTGCCGTGGGCCTATGATATTCTGCACGCTATGGATAGCGGAGTACTTAACAAGAATGATTATGATTTGAGTTGTTGGAGGTTGATGCATATAGGAGCTCAGCCGGTTCCGCCGAATCTGGTGAGACGCTGGAAGCAGTACTTTCCGGAGATGTATTACGATACAAATTACGGATTGACGGAGGCATCGGGACCGGGATGCGTTCATCTCGGTATTGGCAATGAACATAAGGTGGGGGCGATCGGACAAGCGGGATTAAATTGGCAGACACGTATTGTAAATGAAAAAAGCGAAGATGTGACACCGGGACAGGTGGGCGAACTGCTGGTGAAAGGTGGAGGGGTCATGAAGGAGTACTATAAGAATCCTGAAAAGACCGCTGAAACCTTAAGAGACGGCTGGCTTTATACCGGTGATATGTGTATGGAGGATGAGGATGGGTTCATTTTTTTGGTAGACCGCAAGAAGGATGTAATTATCGCAGGTGGTGAAAACGTTTATCCGGTAGAGGTAGAGGATTTGCTCCATACTCATCCGGATATTTATGATGTAGCCGTGATCGGATTGCCGGATGAGCGGCTTGGTGAAATCGTTGCTGCTGTTGTCGCAATTAAACCGGGTTCTGAATTAACACAAGAACAGATACTGCAGTTTTGTGCAGAAAGGATGCCGCGTTACAAAAGACCGAGGATTGCGATTCTTGCGGATGTTCCCAGGAATCCCACCGGAAAAATCGAAAAACCGAAACTAAGAGAAATGTATTGCAATTACCCGGTAGGACATGTTCACTAGGCTATAGTCTCATTAGTATTGTAAACTTGTAAAAATGCGATAACGCCGTTTACCTCAATTTTATATACGCCCGGATTTGCAGTATATATCGGAAAACGCGCAATACGACTACAATGAGGCAAAATGTGCATATCTTCTGTGTATAATAGTTGACCGTCAATGCTGAGGTCTATCCTGCAAGACCGGTCCTGTAGAGCCGTACTGTATACACTGATGTAAATATTTACCATTTCACAGGGAAAAACAGCGGGAGGATCCAGTAATAGCCCGTATTGTACCTCACTCTTTTTGTTAGATGAATCTATTGCGGAGTATCCGGTATCTAGGTATTGCTTTTTAGCATAAGTAAAGAGGTTATCGCTGCGCTTCAGGCTCTGCATTGAAAGCGTGGGATATTGTTTGGCAATAATATTTCGTTTACCGGCAGTACTGGACGTGCCGGCTAGTAAACTGTTTAAGGATATTTCGGGGGTTTTCTCCGGAATAATTACGTGCTCCGACGATATTGAGCATTCAGGTGTTTTATCCTCGTGTGCTTCCGGTAGTGCAAGATCAGGATTTGCCAGCGGTCTTTCTTCTTTTTTTAATTCACGATAAAGGTAATAAACACTGAAAACGATAATAAGCAGAAAGACAAATATACACACATAAATAAAGAACGGCCGAAAATCGAATATGATATTAATATTACGATTGAAATGTTCTATTATCAAGCAATGATTACTACTATTGACAACCTTCATAATATATCTTATGCTTATTACTACATGCTATGCATCTTATTGTGTCATAGACATAGGAGGGCGTAATGATTACAGCAGTTGTAGCGGTGAGCACTGTAACTACAGTTGCGGCAGCAAGTGTAGGTACGGGTATTGCTATTTTTATCTCGTTGCTACTCATCGGATTTCTTACCAGTAAGGAATTGCTTGGCGCAAGCTCGGGCAGCAGACAGAAATTGCTGGCTCGATCTTTGAACATCAGTATTATACCTCTTTTAATAGGCTTTGTGGTTATAGTAGGCCTTAAAATAGCTGAGTTTTTAGCTTAACATTAAGGGCCCGAGTACAAATAAAACAGTATTAGTCATTCCATGAGCGATGATTACTCCGGTGATCGATCCTGTCTTTTTTACGATTGCCGCGAATGTTATTGCCACAAAGAATACGAAAACCACATCGATAGCTGAATAAAATCCAACATGGAGTATAGCGAATAGAGCGCTTATATATACTATTCCCCATACTGACATTACATCTTGCGCAAGTTTCTGAAGTACGCCGCGGAATATGAGCTCTTCAACCATTCCCGTGGTTACGAATAAAATTAAAACGGGCAGCCATATTTCATTAATACTCAGATGATTTATCATGGGTTCAGGTTGAAGTATCCGGTATTCTATGATTCCTAAAATAACCCCCAGCAGAAGACCGGCGGGTATTTGCCAGTAAAGACCTCTACTTGCGATACCGATATCTTTAGCTTTTATATTGATTGTTT
>CAZFIM010000027.1:0-33089 GCA_964519615.1 uncultured Dehalococcoidales bacterium | reverse complement strand
CATGCGCTCCTTTATTCAGACCGTGTAGCGCTGATGAAAAGCGGGAAATTTATTGCTCTGGGTTGTCCCGATGAGGTCATTACAGAAGATAATCTGAAACATACGTATGACATTGGCGTAAGAATTCTCACCGGTTGCGACCCTGTCTCCGGTGAAGAAATAAGGTTCTGTTTCCCCGAAAAAGAGCAGAATAAAACCATGGTTTCATGCAATTATCTATTGAACTAAAAAAACTGACTGAAATAAAATCGGTATAAGATTTGAAAGCGTTACCAGATCAGTCCTGAAAAGAATGAAATAAGATTACCTGAATTGACACTGAAATATTTGCTGTGCTAGCATAATAAAAAGTTTCTCTGGAGCTGTTACACCTAAAGAGCCATCCACGGTGTATAGCCGGTATCCGCCGCAAGCGGATCGACGGTAACGCAGGAAACAGCGTTGCTTCCCCAGTGGAAAGGAGAATATATGGTGAGAATTCATATTAATAAAGTACACTCCTGAAGGATGTGTACTTTTCTTTTTCCTTTTATGCTCTTTTTCCTATCCCTCGGACAACGGATCATCTGATTATTTGTTCTGAGGGCCGGGGTTCGCCCGATGATGATTTCCTTATGTCAAGACACATAAAGAGCAGTTCGTATCCATACTTTGTTCGCATTGTTATTCTTTGGTCCGCAATATAAAGGAGAAATAATTCATGAAATCTATCACATTGAAAATATGCATATTATTTGTTGTAATAATTGCGCTGGCAGGAGGAATCATCAGCTGCAGTACTACAACTGCGGAGCCTGCTGCTACCTCCCCGGCCACCCCGGCAGCAACGACACCTGCACCCGCAGCAGCCGGCAGGACTATTACCGATCTTTCCGGCAGAGAAATACAGCTTCCTGACGAGGTCAATAAGGTTTTCGGTTGTTCTCCCATAGAAACAAATCTGATCTATATGCTCGCCCCCGATAAACTCGGCGGCTGGAATCAACCGACCAAGGACGAGCTTATACTACAAAAATACCTTGATCTGCCGGCTGTCGGCGGCTGGTTCGGCACGCAAAGCGGCAACTATGAGGCGTTCCTGGCTCTCAAGCCTGACGCAATTTTCGGACTCGGCACCGGCAATATAGATGAACTACAGACCGGATTCGGCGCTGTGCCGGTAGTCTATTTCGGCGGAGTAACAACCTTGGCCGATGATTATGAGGCATCGATAGTACTTGCCGGAGATATTCTTGGAGTTGAGCAGCAGGCGCAAAAGCTTCTTAACTTTTATAACAATGCTCTTGATACAGTGCGTGAAAGAACCTCGAAGATACCTGAAAATAAAAGAGTGAGAATATATTACGCTGAGGGTCAGAACGGCCTGCTCACCGACCCATCCGGTTCCGCTCATTCCTCTCTTATAGAAGTATGCGGCGGTATAAACGTTGCTGATGTTCCCCTGAAAAAGGGTATGGGACAATCCGAGGTATCGCTTGAGCAGATAATCAACTGGAATCCGGATGTCATCATCGTCGGGAGAATGGCCGATAAAACAGTAAAAGAAATGATAATGACCGATTCCAACTGGAAGAGCATCAAGGCGGTCAAGGACGGCAGAGTATACATGAGGCCGGTGAGACCACAGCCCTTTCCCTGGTTTGACGGACCTCCCGGGCCTAACCAGATTATCGGCATTTACTGGATGGCCAAAACGCTTTATCCCGACACGTTTTCGGATATCGATCTGAAAGCTAAGGCGCAGGAATTTTTCCGTGACTTCCTGCACTGCACGATCACTGATGAGCAGTTCAAACAGATAACAGCTAACTAATAATTCAGGAAGAGCAAACAATGCATGCCGCAAAATCAATACGATTTCATGCGAATGAGAATTCAAGAGAGCGCGAGAAGAACAAATGGAGAAGCATTGTCGCTGCTCTGATAATTACCCTCATACTTGTGGTAATAGCCTCGATAGCTCTTGGACGGTACAGCATTTCCCTGCTGGAAATCGGGAAGGTGATTGCGGCCAAAATCTTTGCCCTCAACCTTGACCTGCCCCAGGTGCAGGAAACAGTAGTTTTCAATCTCAGGCTGCGCCGGATTCTGGCAGCAATGCTGGTCGGTGCCGGAATGGCAGTATCCGGCGCAGCTTTCCAGGGTGTTTTCCGCAACCCGCTGGTCTCCCCTGATATACTGGGTGTAGCATCGGGGGCGGGTTTCGGCGCCGCGCTGGGTATCATCATCTCCGGCAACATAGTGGTCATCCAGATACTGGCATTTGCCATGGGAATGCTGGCGGTAGCTCTTTCCTGGGGGATCGGCAAATCCGTACAGGGTGACTCCGTTCTGGGGCTGGTGCTGGCCGGGATCGCTATCGGCTCTCTCTTTTCAGCTTTTCTTTCTCTTTTGAAATACTCAGCAGACCCGTATGAAAAATTACCGGCTATCGTGTTCTGGCTGATGGGAAGCCTCAATAAAATAATCGATGACACAGTACTTATTACCGTCGGCAGCCTCATCGCCATCGGGATCGCAATATTGCTTGCCGTACGATGGAAGATAAATATCCTGTCACTGGGAGATGAGGAGGCAAAAGCTCTGGGAGTCAATACCTCCAGATTGCGAACAATTATTATTATATGCTGTACCATCGTAACAGCGGCAGCGGTAAGTGTAAGCGGCATCATCGGATGGGTGGGACTGGTGGTGCCGCATATGGGCAGAATGCTGGTGGGGCCATGCCACAAAAAGCTGCTGCCGGTATGTGTATTGATTGGAGCGATTTTCCTTGTAGTGGTTGACGATATCTGCCGCTGCGCTCTCGCTGCGGAACTGCCGCTGAGCATCGTAACGGCGCTGGTGGGCGTACCGGTGTTTCTCTATTTGATCAGGAAGCGGAGGAAAAACTGGGCATGAATGTCATATTGAAAGACGCCTCTTTTGCCTATGATCCCGCCATGGGCAATATTTTCAGCAGGATCAATATGGCAATCAACGATGGGGACTCCATCTGCCTGCTCGGACCCAACGGCTGCGGCAAGACCACATTGCTCAAATGCATCGGCAACCTGCTTACCTTAAATAACGGCAGCATCTGTATAGATGATCGGGATATCAAACTTATCCCGCACAATGAAATTTCCAGAAAAATAGGCTATGTCCCGCAGATACATGTACCGACATTCCCTTTTTCCGTTCTGGAAATGGTGCTCATGGGAAGGTCGCCGCATATCGGCACTTTCTCAGCACCGGACGAAGAAGATATCTGCTGCGCAGAGGAAAGCTTGCGCACAGTAGGCATTTACCATTTGAAAGATAGACCATACACCATGATAAGCGGCGGTGAGCGCCAGCTGGTGATGTTCGCCAGAGTGCTGTGCCAGAGGCCTTCTCTGTTACTGCTCGATGAGCCGACATCTCATCTCGATTACGGTAATTCCATCAGGTTTCTGGATATTCTGGAGCAAATAGTGACACCGGGAATGCCGGTTATTATGACGTCCCATTTTCCAGACCACGCATTCCTGATATCACAGAAAGTGGCCATCATGAAAGGAGGAAGGATTATCGCCTTCGGTACGACCGATGAGGTCATCACCGAAGAGAATCTGCAAAGCATCTATGATATCGAAGTGCGCGTCATATATCTGGACGGTCCCGTTCACAGAAAAGTGTGCGTCCCCATCCGTAAGATAAAAGGAAGACGTGTAATATGAAGTCCTCTTGCACCGGCATAGTCCCTGCATCCGCAAGAATAGTGAGAGAAAGCATATCTTATCAATCGGGGAGGATACAATGATTGACCTCAATACAATTGATTGGAACACATTATGGCAGCGGGAAGCTGCTGCATCTCATTGGAACCGAATATCTAAAAATAAAGCTTCCAATAAAGACCTCTGGGATAAGCGGGCGGATTCTTTTACCCGCAGAATCAACAGGGTAAAAAGTGAAAATGAGTGGGACAAAGACGACTATATTTCCAAGATGCTTGCCCGTATCGAGGTAAGCAAGGCGTCCAGCGTTCTTGATATAGGCTGCGGCCCCGGGACGCTCACCATTCCTCTGGCTAAAAAGGTAAGAAAAGTAACGGCTCTGGATATTTCCCGCCGGATGCTGAAGAATCTGAAGGAAAATGCCGCTCTCAGCGATATCGACAACATAGACTACATCAACTCTTCGTGGGAGGATGCCTGTACAGAGCGCCTTATCGATGTTCACGATATCGTAATCGCATCGCGCTCTCTCTCCCCGGCAGATAACATCATTAAAATGCTGTGCGATATCAACTCTCTTGCTGCACAAGCGGTCTATCTCACATTCCCGGTAGTCCATCTCCCTTTCGACTGGGAAGTGTACAGGGTTATAGGAAGGGGCAATAAAAAACATCCTTCCCATATCTACATTTTCAACGCTTTGTGCCAAATGGGAATACAGGCCAATGTAGAGATACTGCATTCCAGAGTTAGAATGCAGTTTGCCAGCATCGCAGAGGCTATTAATGACCTGCAGTGGAGAACAGACCCCTTTACGGCTGAAGAAGAAAAGAAATTAACCGAATACCTAAAGAACAAATTTGCCGAACAATGCGATTCAGCGGTATTTACACACGAAGGAAAATCGCAGTGGGCGCTCATCTGGTGGAAAAAAGATTGCCTTTCTTAAAAAAGCCAAAAGGGGCAAATTCACGGCGAATTTTACTACAATAGCGGCACTACACATATAAAAATAAGGCAGGTAATATGAAAGACTACAGTTATTTTCTGAAGAAAGTAAATGATTTCCACGGTCACACGTGTTTGGGAATTGCCTTCGGCACGCTCATGGCGCTGGCCGCCATGCAGTATCTGGGACTCGATCCTCATCAGAAAAACAAGGACGTCCTTGCCTATGCAGAAATAGACCGCTGTATGACGGATGCCGTTATGGTGATTACCGGGTGTTCACTGGGACGGCGTTCTCTCAAACATGTCGACTATGGAAAATTCGCTATGACTCTGGTCAATCAGCACTCGGGACATGCTGTGCGCGTCACAACGACAGAGAGCTTCAATAATGCTGCAAACGTAGATGAAGCGCTCCGCACTATAGCCAGCAGGCCTCTGGAAGAACTGATATATCTTCAGGATGTGCATATTCACATACCTGAGACGGACCTGCCCGGGCATCCGCTGAAAAAAGCCGTATGCACAGTATGTAAAGAACTCATTATGGACGGACGCGATGTCATTCATAACGATGTTATCATGTGCCGCGGATGCGCACAGGGACATTATTACACGGAGATAAAGGAGTAATATACATGCGTAGAAGTAAACTCATCGATGATCTTATTGCAGCGGCAGCAGGCGGCAATGAACAGGTCCGCGATGTGCGGGTAGGTGTTTCCTGGACAGCGGTATACGGCAAGTACTGCGGCCTGGCTAAAACATACGGCATCCCGGTCAAGCACGGCAATTATACCCGCAATATGGGCAACCTGATGAAAATGACTACTTTGGAACTTGCTGAATATGCCCAGTCATGGAATTTAATAGAGGCAAGTATAGGATGCGCCGCAATATCTGCAATGGTTGCCCCAAAGCCTGACTGCGCCGATATCAATGTGCAGGAAATCGTTCTGGAAAAAGGGGCAGGTGCCAGAGTAGTGGTTGCAGGCGCATTCCCCTTCAGCAGCAAACTGAAAAAAGTGGCAAAACAAGTGTATATACTCGAGCTCGATCCGTATTTACTGGACTCCAGACAGGGCATCTTGCCTGAATCAGCAGCAAATTACCTTATCCCTGACTGCGACCTGTTCATTATGACCGGCTCAACGCTAATTAACAAATCTATGGAGCACCTTCTGCAGTTAGCCCGGGCAAGCCAAGCCTATACCGTCATCGTCGGACCAAGCACGATCATGTCCGAAGTGTTTTTCGACTACGGTGCCGATATGCTGGCAGGGGCAGTGGTAACCGCCCCGGAAGCAATCATGCATAAATTGAGTCAGAGCGGCGGCATGCTGGAAACCAAAGTATGCCCCGGAGAAATAATTTTCAGAGTGATGAAGAAATGAAACAGACTACCGACCCCAGAAAAATGGACCTTACCGCAAAGGTAGCGTTTGCTAAAGTATACCCGGCGATTGCCGGTCATGTTGTAGCGAAATACGGCATTACAACCGGACGGTGCCTCGATGCCGGCTCGGGCCCGGGTGCAATGGCAATCGCGCTGGCGGAAATTACCGAACTTAAGATCGTTTCCCTTGACAGCGAATACAAAATGAGCGTGCTGGCAAGAAAGAACTTTGAAAAGGCAAAACTTTCTCATCGTATCGAGACCGTGACCTCCGATGTTTGCTCCATTCCATTCGATGATAATTATTTCGATCTCATCATCAGCCGCGGCTCGATATTCTTCTGGAATGACCAACCCTCTGCGCTGCGGGACCTCTACCGGGTATTAAAACCCGGCGGCGTACTCTTCTGCGGCGGCGGCATGGGCAGCGATGATATCCAGCGCGAGGCCAGCAACATCATCATGACAGACAACCGCTTTAAAGATATGCGCGCGTTCTGGCGCACCCGAACCTGCAAAGCAAAGGAGAAAAACGCTGCCGCATTTAGAAAAGCGCTGGCAGAAGCGGATCTTCACGGCTCTATACTGAACGAAGTCAGCGGTATATGGATCGAGATCATCAAATAGCTCTTTCCATTAAAAGAGTGTAAAGAAAATAATTACTATGTTTTACAACAACCTTGCAAATGTCGATTTCGAACGCATCTGGAAAAGACAATTACGCAGATTCTCCCATATAGACCGGAATAAAAGAATGCAATACTGGGACAAGCGGGCAGCGACATTTGACAACCCTAAAATCAAGAGCAGCTACGCTGAAGACCTCCTTCAAAGGATGCAGCTCAATAAGGATAATTCCGTTCTGGACATCGGCTGCGGAAACGGCGGCATCACTATCCCGCTTGCCAAACGCGTAACTTGCGTTACCGCCCTTGATCTGTCAGCGGAGATGCTTGCGCTGCTTGAAGAGAAAGCAAGCCGCAGCAAAATCACAAACATAACCATAATAAACAAGAGTTGGAGTGAAATTCAATACGGCAGGGACGTTGGAGAACATGACATCGTTCTGGCATCACGCTGTCTATCCGAACATGATTTAACTGCCGCGCTGCAAAAAATCAACCGTATTGCCCGTAGAGCCTGCTATATTACCTGGCGTGCTGAAAGGTACGATGAATTCAAAGCCCGCATATACAGGATAATGGGCAAAGAATATATCCCGCATCCGGAATACCCCATTATATTTAACATTCTTTACCGTATGGGAATCCACGCCGATATACAGTCTTTCGTATCTACCTATGTAGAGGAATATCAAACAATAGATCAGGTTGTCAGCAGCTTTGCCGGAGGAAACAGCATAAGCAGTCATGCCAAAGAAAAGCTGCGTGTTTTTATAAATGAAAATTACGACCGCAGCAACGGCTACTATTGCCGCAAGTCCGCGGTACGCTGGATGCTGATATGGTGGCTTAAACCGGACAATACTACGGGATGACCTGACGACAGGCTCTCCCCACAGACGGCATATATCAAAGATAACTCCTCAGGAACGGTTGCAACGTACTATTGTGTTGATGCCCGTTTGACCTGCTGTCCCCCACAGTCCATTTAAGTTCGATGGACGTCCTTCCTGTCTTCGCGAGGAGTCCGGCGAGGAGGGCGACGTGGCGATCTGCTCAGACGACTTTCAGCGAAATTGAACGGACGGCTGTAATGAACCACGTGGTGAGAGATTATTTAGGCGCTGCCTGCCCACAGGCAGCCCTATAATTTGCAGGCTATTTTTATGAATCTGGTGAGACTGTGGGCGCGCCCGGAATGACTGAGTACAGGTCACCGAGTTAAAATTGAAGGGGGTGGGCACCTAAAACCAGCCTGTCTCAAAAAAGGTAGGCCATGGTAGATTGGGCATTTTCTATCCTTCGGCGGAGAAGAGTAACTGTCAACTTATGGAACCAGCCAATGCACTTGCCGATACGATCCCTGCTTCCAGATTTTACAGAGAGTACGCATATTGAAAGCGACAGCCAGCAGCGCGGCCTCAGCCCTGACATTAGCTATTCCACGGAGTAAAAACCGCCTTCCCCTGAGTTGTTCTTTGATGATACCAAAAACAGGCTCAGGCAATTCCTTACGCTTCCGGTAAAGGTCTTTTGCCTCCTTAGTAGCCATCCATTCCCGATGACAGCGTAAGCAAGTATCCTGTGGGCCTATTTGCAAACTCCTGCCCTGACTTCGATTAACGGTACATAGCCCGAATGACGAACACTGGCCGCAGATTGCCCCACGGGCGGAATACTCTCGTACCGGTGTGCTTCTGTACTTGCTCATCCTTTTGAACTTAAGTATCTTGCCTTGAGGACAAATGTAGCTGTCAGAATCAGCATCGTAAATGAAATGGTCTTTATGGTATGGCTTCTCCAGATCCCTGGCACGGGGTTCGCTCATCACGATCTTCTGCTGCCGCCCGGCACAGGCTTCTAGATTGGCTCCCGAATGGAAATTGGCGTCGGCCAGCGTAACCTCCGCCCGTTTTCCTGTTATTTCCTCCGCTTGTTCCATCATGGGGATGAGTGCTCCAACATCATTCTGCTCGACAGTTACCGCAACGGCTGTGATGAAACGCCCGTTGACTTCTTCATCCCCGGAGTCCTTGACCGGCGAGACCGAAGCTTGCATATTGTAGCCGATGATTCTGTTCTGCTAGCCAGCCCTCATTATCGCGGCATCACCGTCGGTAAGATTGATCCGCTTCTTGTCTTCTTGTGCCAGCTCTTCTATAGCCGCGCGCACCTGCCCAAGCAGCCGTTTCTTGTCAGCGAGCTGCTCAGGAAGATTTGCCGGCGGCAAGTCTGTCCCTGCTTCATTAAGCTCTTCCAGTTCCCTTATCCTTGCTGCAATTCTCTCCTCAAGTTCCTCAAGCTGCAATGCAGTATAGGTGCGCTTTCTTGCCGCGTTGCCACCAACTTTTGTCCCGTCTATCGCTTGTAGTGCCATATCTACTAAGCCCAGTTTCACGGCTGTCCGCACCGTACCCCTGAAAAGCTTGTGCATATGTTCGCGATGTGCTTTGTAAAACCGCCATAGACTGTTATGGTCGGGATGCTGCCATCCGGTAAGCCATAAATACGGTATTTGATCACGACAGGCTTCCTCCAGTTTTCGCGAAGATCGCGTCCCCGTCATGAATCCGTACAGCCGACCCCTAACATCGTCTCCGGATGATAGGACGGCGCTCCCAGGCGATCTCCATCTATATCAATCTCCATCTCCAGCCAATCATTCCGCTCCAGCCGACCTAAAAATGCAGCCACGAACCGGGCAGGATGGTTTGCCGGAATCAGGTCATCGAGACGCGGTGGTAACAGCCAGGTTTTTTCACGATTGAACGGATAAACGGGCATCGTTCTTCACCTCTAATCTTGTTGCCCTATTTTACCTTGCTCAGTCAGCGCCTCGCCATCTCTTCCGGCCCGATTTTTGAGACAGGCTGGGAAACAGGTGCCCCATCCCACTATTTAGATGAGTATCAATACAACAGATCATTAAAGCCATCCATTCAGTCCCGCTAGAAGCCATCATCTGTCTGAGGCGAATTCGCGATTACCGCTGAATTTGACCGCACACAGGCAAGCGAGTAATATTGTCAGCGGTTACACATGGATACGATAACGATACGGCCTGTCTTCAGGTCGATACCTCTGCAGATAGACTGTCTGTTCCGCTCAGGAACCAGAGGAGCCGTTCTCTATATCGAGGGGATGGGCTGTTCGATGAGCGACTTCGCCCCTGCCTTTACACATCCGGCGCTGAAAGATTATACACTTGCCGCCTTCGATTTTCCCGGCATGGGCACGTCACCCTATCCTTGCGGCCTCCATCTCGATATTGACGATCTGGCGGAGGTCACGGACGCGGCGGCCTCCGCGCTGGGGCTGGGGCGCTTTGTCATCACCGGACACAGCATGGGAGGAGCGATAGCGCTGCTCTACGCGGAGAAATACCGCCCGCGCGTGTCAGGATTTATTAACATCGAGGGGAATCTGGCGGCGGAAGACTGCTTTTTCTCCCGGAAAATCGCACAACTCAACTCCGCTGACCAGGCAAAAAGAGAACTGCAAAAACTGATGGAAAGACTTTCACGCGCCCCTGAGAAAGGACTGCAAGCATACGCAGCTTCACTTAAGCAGGCATCAGCTCAGGCCTGTCTGGACTACAGCAGGCCGCTGGTGGCTTACTCGGACCGCGGAGACCTTTTAGGCAGATACACGGCTCTGGATATACCTACTATCTTTATATACGGAGAGCAGAATCACACCCTCTCCTACCTGCCCCTGCTCAAAGGGCGCGGCTGCCGTACGGTGGAGATAGCAGGCGGCGGACACTTCCTTTTCCACGATAACCCTGAGGCTTTCTACCGTGAAACGGCACGGTTTTTAAAAGAGGTCTACCCTTAAGCCGATACACATGAAAGACAGCACTTCACCTCATACCCAGGATGCCGACGGGCGCTTTTTTTACGGCTATGTGATCGTTGCCGCCGCTTTCGTTATCATGATGGTAACGCACGGGCTGCACTATACCTTCGGCATTTATTTCACCCCCCTGCTGGAAGAATTCGGCTGGACGCGTGCTATGACGGCCGGCGCCTTCTCCATAGCGTGGATCGCCAACGGAGTACTGGCTATCATTATCGGCGGCCTGTGCGATAAACTCGGCCCCCGCCTGATCGTTTCCTTTTGCGGCCTGCTGGCAGGAGCCGGATATCTGCTGATGTCGCAGACCAGCCAGCTCTGGCATGTCTATATCTTCTACGGCGTGCTGGTAGGCGCCAGCATCAGCGTCTATATACCGCTGGTATCCACGGTTGCACACTGGTTTACGCGCAGAAGAACGTTGATGACGGGACTTTTCGTTACGGGCACAGGGATAGGTTCTCTGGCAGGACCACCGCTTGCCAACTGGCTGATATCCTGTTACAACTGGCGCACCTCATATGCCGTACTGGGGCTGGTGGTGATGATCGTTACCGTAGCAGCTGCACAGCTTTTAAAACGCAGCCCTGTTGAAAACGGTGATACAACCTGTCCGGAGGGGAATAAGAACAGCAGCGGTTTTAATAGTACCGGGCTTTCGCTGGGACTCAAACAGGCAGTACATACACCGCAATTCTGGATCATTTTCTTTCTGGTCTTCTGCAATGGTTTCTGCTTTTCCTCCGGCCAGGTCCATACCGCTCCCTATGCCACAGATATGGGGCTTTCCGCAGGGGCGGCAGCGCAAATACTGGCTGCCATAGGCGCCGCCAGCATTGCCGGGAGGATACTGCTGGGCATTATCGGCGACGGCGCAGACAACAGGATTGCTTCTATCATCGGGTTTATTATCATGACCGCAGCGCTCGTTATGTTCCTTTTTGCCCGGCAGGCATGGCACCTGTATCTCTTTGCCGCTCTCTTCGGTCTGGCCTACGGCGGATTAATAGCGCAGGAATCTCCTCTGGTAGCTTCAGTTTTCGGGCTTGCCTCTCACGGGCTTACGCTCGGTGTCGTCCTTTCAGGCTTCAAAATCGGGGCCGCGCTCGGCCCGCTTACGGCCGGATATCTGTTCGATACTTACGGTAATTACCGTCTTGCTTTCATTATATGTGCGGTGCTTGCGCTGGCAGGCATTATCGGCAGCATGATGCTTACACCCATCAAGCAAAATTACCATAAATAACACTGTATTGCCTTTCCCGCTTTTTAATAACGTGATACCTCGTTATACCATTGTCTGAAAGTATGATTTCCCCTCGTCTTTCCGGCCGATTTCAGTGGGGCATTTTACCAGCGTAAAATCACCCTTTCTTACGTTATACCGCTTGCCGATAACAGGTTACTATTACTACATAGCATGTATTACATCTGCACTGTCGGAAAACACATTCCGGCATCAGCTTCACAGGGAGAGTCAAATGAGAATACTGGTAACCGGCGGTGCCGGCAGACTGGGCTTACACGTTTGCCGAGCTTTACTGCACAGAGGATTTGAGGTAAAAATATTCGATCTGGATAATAGCCGCAACAGGAAGAACGTCAGACATCTTGCCGGGCAGGCGGAGATCTTCTGGGGAGACATAACAAGTACTGAATCGGTAAGGGCTGCTCTTGAGGATATCGAGGGAGTCGTTCATATGGCAGGCATCCTGCCTCCGGTAGCTTATGAGAAACCCGCTCTGGCTGAAGCCGTGAACGTAAAAGGCACCGGAATTCTGGCGGGGCTGCTTAAAGAAAAGGGCGGACACATACCCTTTATTTATACGTCGTCAGCCGCTGTTTTCGGGCCCACCCCCCACGCCACTGAGCCGCTTGACCCTGATATGCATTTGCCGCAGCCGGGCGATATCTATGGTGAGACCAAATACCGGGCGGAGAACGCCATCCGCCAGGCGGGTATCGAGTTTGCCATCCTACGCCTGACGGCAACGATGTATCTGTCATTCGAAGCGAGCGACCTGCCACGCATGTTCTCCATACCGCTCAATAACCGTGTGGAATACTGCCATCCCGACAATACCGCAACAGCAATCGTAAACGCGCTGAAAAATTTCCGCGAGGTGAGCGGCTCAACACTGATCATCAGCGGCGGAGCCAGCGAACGGATGCTCTACAAGGATATGATCGGTAAAATACTCAGTGTCCTTGCGCTTCCTCTGCCGCCCGCCCGGAAATTTTCCAAAAAACCATATTATCTTGACTGGTACAAAAGCGGCAAATCGCAGAAGCTGCTCCATTTCCAGGGAAAAACGTTCACAGACTACCTGCAGGATTATACGAGAGAGCTTAAAAAATGGTACGGCCCTCTCTTCCTGCCGTTTATGCGCTATTTTGTCAGTCCGCTGTTCGGTAAACTTATCGTCCGAATGATACCGTCAGCCTACTCCGGCACGGCCTAACGCCCCATCCTCCCGCCACCCCACAGGCGCAGCCGATGTTTTCAGCCATACAGCAGGGGATATTTCATCATTAAAAACGGTAAGGTCAGGTGCGGAAGTCATCCTCGATAAATTAGTTCAACAGGAATCTTTGCCAGAGGCTGTGTGGTGCTACAGCCGCATAGCCCCTGATGTCTGTCTTACGGTCTGCGTGCGACAGAAACAGCACGTATCAATAAAATGATGATAAGCAACACACAGACCGCAATTCCCGCGATCATCAGCGTATCTCTGCTCACCACACCCACACGGAAGGGATAGGCAGAGATATCCCACGGGCTTTCATTGCCATAATCGTCAACCGCCTTGACCCTCCAGAAATATTCTCCTTCTTCCAGTTCCATGGTGCATTTGTTGCCGATAAGACCCGTATGACGATGGGAAGGTTGAACAGTTGTGAAATTGAAATTATCGTCCACTTCCACAGTATAGGTAACAATATCGTGATCGGATGACTCATTCCAGTAAAAGGTCACCTGCTGAGAACCGATCCACCCGAACGTCTGGCGGCTCGGCCTTATCGCCTCAGGCCTCGCCAGAGTATCAATCTCAGGCACGATCACTGACGTGGAAGGATCTATGCCATCCCCTGATGAGGGATTTTCAGCATCGGGTTCGGGGGAAGGGTCAGGAGATGAAGGTACCGGCACATCGGTATCCACTACAAGCATGGATGTTTTTACCGTTTCTGTGGTCAAAAGCGGCGTATCGACGATTATTTCATGCTCACCCAGATCCGCATCAGGGACAGTAATCTTCACCTTGAAGCTGCCCATGCTGCCGCATGCAACAGATGCATTCACTCTGTCTCCATCGAAGGTAAGAATACCGCTGTCGTTGGCGGGAAAACCGGTGCCGGTTACGGTTACCGTACTTCCGGTACGAGCTGAGGTAGGAGACACACTGATATGAGGTTTGACAACATACTGCACATTGAAAACATCTTCCCGCCCAAAACGGTTGAACTGGATATAGTTGATTCCGTAAGTGGTCTCAGGCACAGCAATAGTTGTTTCGAAACTGGATTGCCCCCATGGTACAGTGCCCTCTTCCAGAATGATAGTTTTGCCTTCCTCGAAGGTGGCGCTGTTGCTCCACAGCAGTCTATAGTCCCCGTCAATAGGGAAAGTACTGCTTAAAATGGTAAGGGTCGCTCTGCTTCCAACCCAACCGGCACTCGGCGTCAAACTGAAGCCGCATCCACCGGAACTTCAGACACCACCTTCCACCCTGGCAGGAAGCAAGAACATAACTACTATCGCCAGGAATGCAAAACAGCGTACTATTTTCATACTTTCGTTTATAGACCGTTTCATAATCTTTGTCAAGCCCCACCCGACGAGCAGATACTCACCCGCCATACCCGGCAAACGCCCCCCACCAGCTGCCTTATTGATGCAACTCATCAAGAATATTTTCCACACAATTATCAAACGTAATACAGAGCTGTTTGGTTGACACAGTGAGCGCCCGGTATTATAGTAAAGGCGATCCGCTATTATCCGTACTTCGTACAGGAGCAAGGCAAGGGATTAAAAAGAAAAAGAAGAGCTCTTTTTTTTGATACTGGTATAAATCTCTTCATGTTTCATGTATTTTCACTGCGTTAGCTGATAGTATTACCTGGAACATTAAATAGCCGGTTTGTCCTTTAGTGAGAGAGGGATGGTATGGCGTCAGGCGCGTTTAATGGCAAGCAGGATAAACTGGTTGGGGAAAATTCCAACCCACCGCGGGAAGGAATGTTCTCCTCAATCGAAAATAACGCTGAAATACCTCCTGTGAATACTGCCGCCGTAACCGGTACTTTTCAAAGCCGGACTTTCGGCCGGGGCACTCATACCTCCCTGCCCATTATGCGCTCAAGGAGAGTTATCCAGGCCTTCGGCATAACAAACCTGCATATCACTCCCTCACGTGCGCACCCCGGTGACATTATCTCTATTTCATTCAAGGCAACAAACAGCAGTCACAGCACCAGCATCTATACCGTCACTCTGAAGATTAACGGAAGGATAGCAGCTGCCGATGTTATAAGCCTGCCCCCCAGAAGCGTCCTCCCACTTAGCTTCACGATCACTGCAGAAATACCGGGCTATTTCCGCGTAGACGTGAATGAGCAGACAAGCAGCTATGTAATCTATGGTAAGGCGGTTTCCGGAGCAGGATACACACCTGCAGAAAGAACACTCCTGACAACTGCGGACATTCAGAGCATGCGGCAAATAAACGACCGGATCACGGAAAAAGAATACGGTAAAAAAAGCCGGAAACCGGCCGGCAATACCAACGCAATTCAGTATTCTATCAACGGCGCAGGTAATGCAATTGAAAAAGGTCTGGATAAAGCAGGTGACGCGCTCATCTTCCCCATCGTACTGCTGGTAAAAGTAATAAACCGGCTCCGAAGAGTATCATCACATACAAAATAAAGCGGCCAGATCATCTCCTGTACGAGGGTTTGCTATGCTTCCGTATGCAAAGTATGATCATTGCCGAATACGGGCAACTCTGTTACTATCAACATAAGCAGCGCTCTATTATCCGGCAATGCGGGGTATAAAGGCCGTGGCTGAACGCGAATTAGTTTTTAATCTTATTTTGATAGTAATCTACTCCCTTTTCAGTATTATCCGTATTGAATACTACCGCCGCGCGCGCAGAGCAGGACTCAGGACAATAGTAAAAGAGGACGTTCGTTACAGCATACTTCTAAGCCTGCTTATCGTCTATGAGGTTGCCACTTTCTTTATCTATCTGCTCTTCCCTCAGCTTATGGCATGGGGCTCGATAACGCTGCCCTATTTTCTACGCTGGTTCGGTGCAGCTCTGGGAGGCATTGCCCTGATACTATTTGTATGGGTTCACCGCAATCTGGGCAGCAATTTCTCTAACAGGCTGCTGATCAAGGAGCAGCATATGCTGGTTACACAGGGTCCTTACCAATGGATCAGACATCCTATGTATACGGCATTTTACATACTGCACATAGCCGCTTTCTTTCTCACCGCCAGCTGGTTTATCGGCATAACCTGGATAACCGGGCTGACGTTGATCGTAATAATACGGGTCAGGAGGGAAGAGAGTATGATGATCCAGCGCTTCGGTGACGACTACCGCACGTATATGAAGCGCACCGGCCGGTTTTTCCCGCTGCCCGCCACGATCAGACGTACCCCCACAATGCGCTCTTGACAATGCCTCTTGCGGTTATGAATTTCTCTCAGCCGGCGAATTCAGCCGGCGGTACAGCTTAATTCCATATAAAACACCCAGCTTGGCCAGCAGCCAGAAATAGCGTCCCATTATTGGCATTTTACTGGCAGAAAGGCCGAATTCATCGTATGTGGTAAACGATTTAGCAGGGTTACCCATAGAGCGCCAGTAAACATGATCGGGAGACAGAGCAGCTTTAGTAGCCCTGATACGGTAATCCAGTCTGCGGAGCGAGACAGCCCTTTCTTCCGTTCTTTTTTCTACGTTATTCATAGCCGGATTCAAGCTCTAATAATACTACGAACCAGCACCATACGCCACCATATAGCGGTTTTATGCACTTCACATCGCATCTGCGGCTGTGATATATTTTTATCTGTCAGGTACTGCCGCCAAACAGACGCCTTACTGATTACAAACATTTTTAATATACGTATAATAGCACAGGAGGTACAAATATATGGAAGCGAAGATAACCTATTTTGACAATCCAGGAAATGAAAACACGGATGCCGCATTCGGTATCGCGAGGGCGCGGGCAAAGGAACTGGGCATCTCCACCATTCTGGTGGCTTCCACTACCGGACGTACGGCTGTAAAAGCTGCAGAGGCATTTGAAGGCATGAATCTTATCATCGTTAGCCACAGCGCAGGATTCAAAGAAGCCAACGTCCAGGAGTTCACCGAGGATAATTTACAGATAGTTCGGCGTAAAGGCATTCCGGTTATTACCGCAGCCCATGCCTTCGGAGGCCTGTGCCGCTCCATGCGCCAGGGAGATATACCTCAAGCGCCCGCAACGTATAATGTGGGAGATGTCGTTGCCAGCACTCTGCGAGTTTTCGGACAGGGCATGAAAGTTGCCTGTGAAATCGCGGTAATGGCCGCGGACGCAGGTATGATACGGACTGATGAAGAAGTAATCTCCATTGCCGGTGTAGGTAAAAGCGGGGGATCGGATACAGCTATCGTGGTTAAAGCGGAGCCCGCGCACCGCTTCTTCGATCTCAAAGTGAAAGAGGTGCTGTGCAAACCGCGGCTATAAAACAGTACCTCCGTCACGTTTAATGCTGCCGGCCTGCCACAGCCGGTGCTCTGCCGCTTCCGGCTGTTATCAGGAAAGCGGTATCGCTACCTGGCCGGCTCTTTTTCCCTTTCCTTTTCAGGACGTTCCCAGCCCAGTATTTCCAACAAGCCTCCGATATCGCCGCAATCATGATCGATACGCAGAGGCAAATCCGGATTGATGAAATACCGCAACCGCCGTCCCTCCCTCTTCTTGCGCAGGTATCCCTCAGCCTCGAGGTCTGAGATGATCATGAGTGTCGTCTTCTCGGTAACGTTGATGCTTAAAGAAAGCTCTCTGGCAGTAATACAGGGCTGCTGGGCAATACGGCACAATACCAGAGTATGATTGGTAATGAACTTCCAACCGGGCACAATCGCTCCTCTCTGTCAGATTCTCTTTCTCGTATTATTATTTTTGTTTAAAATTTTTTTTGCTTACAGCCTTAAATACTATTGACAATTCAGTAAAACAGTATATAATCAATGAAAAATAATTCATGTATATTATAACAGCATTAAACAGTAATGTATAGAGGTTTCGTTATATAGTGTATGAACAGTAAAAAAGGAGAGCGGTGTCGATCATACAGTACAATTAACAAAAAGGTTTTGATGGAGACGGCTGTGGTGTATAAATATTATTTATTCTAAATAACATAACAGGAGAAACGACGAACGTGAAAACTGCATTAGCAGGACAAAAAAGCCGGTATAAACAAAAAACAGAGAACTGCTACGCTGCAAGTTGCAGCAACAGCGAGGTAGAAGAGGAGCCTCCCGGTGGGTGCAACCCGGCCGACCTTGCTGAAGAACCTCCAAGTACAAGCGCCACTTTAAGGGAAAGATTGTTCGGCGCTATTCCCGACAATCTCTGGACTAACTGGAAGTGGCAATTCCGCAATCGTATTACCGATATAGATCAGCTTTCGCATTACTTTAACCTTTCGCTTAAAGAACAGGCGCAGCTAAAACTGGTAAGTCTACGCTATCCCCTCTCGATAACACCATATTATCTCTCACTTATCGATAGACACGACCCTGAAGACCCCATACGTAAACAGGCCGTACCTTCTCCGCTTGAAATCACCATGAGCTCCTTAGGCGTTGAGGACCCGCTGGATGAGAAAGGTGACTCGGTGGTACCGGGGCTTGTGCACCGTTATCCTGACCGGGCACTTATGGTAGTGACTAATGTATGCCCCATGCTCTGCCGGCACTGCACGCGTAAGAGGGAATGGCGGCATGGAAGCTGGGTGCGCTCTCATGAGGAAATCGAAGCGATGCTCGCCTATATCCGCAGCCATGACTGTATCAGAGACGTGATTATTTCCGGGGGCGATATACTCACTTTATCGACATCTCGTTTGGAGGAGATTATTGCCGCTATACGCGCTATAAAACACGTGGAGATTATCCGCATCGGGAGCAGGTTCCCTGTTGTCCTGCCTTACCGAATCGACGATGAGCTATGCACGATGTTATCCAAATACGGCCCTATCTGGTTTAATACCCACTTTAACCATGCACATGAGGTAACCCCGGAGTCGGCAGCGGCATGCGACCGCCTGCTGCGCAGCGGCATACCGGTCAACAACCAGTCCGTTCTGCTGCGCGGTGTGAACGATACGGTTGCCGCACAAACCGATTTATGCCACAGCTTGCTAAAAATAAAGGTACGCCCCTACTATCTCTTTCAGTGTGATGAAGTACAGGGCACCGAGCATCTCAGGACTCCTGTAGAAGCTGGTATAGCCATTATCGAAGGTATGCGCGGACACACCTCAGGGCTGGCCGTCCCCACGTTTGTCATCGATCTGCCTGAAGGAGGAGGTAAAATCCCGATACAGCCCAATTACATACTTTCGCAGAATGAAAAAGAGCTGATGTTGAGGAATTACGAGCAGAAAGTGTTCCATTACCGTAATCCGGGCACGTCCTCACAGAAGGAGCTTTCGGCTATAGTACGTACTCAGCCGGTCAAAGTTGATTTTCTGGAAGGTCTGGAGGAAGGCTGAAATGAACATTGGTCTGGCATTTGACCTTAAAGAGCAGGTCTGCCCTGACGGCAGCCGGTGCAGTGACGAGTTTGAGGAATATGATTCGCCTGAGACTGTGGAATTGATCGCCGATACGCTTAAATCGCAGGGGCACAACGTCATGCTGCTCGGCGGCGGCAGGGAATTCATGGAAAATATCCTCAGCCGTGAGGTCGATATGGTATTCAATATCGCCGAGGGGCGAGGCAATTACCGGAGCCGTGAAGCACAGGTACCCTCGGTGCTGGAGATGCTTGGCATCCCTTATTCCGGTTCTGACCCCCAGTGTCTGGCTGTCTGTCTGGATAAACCGCTTACCAAACAGCTGGTGGCGGCAGCAGGGATATCCACGCCCCGCTGCCACGTGATAGCAAATAGAGCAGGTATTGAGCGGTTATTTGACCTTAAAATCTCTTATCCGGCGATACTGAAACCTGCCTGCGAAGGCTCCAGCAAAGGGATTATCGGAAGCTCTGTGGTAGAGAACGCGATAAGCGCAGTTGAAACAGCAGCGCGTGTACTGGAGAGCTACCGTCAGCCGGTCATGCTGGAAGAATTTATCGATGGCGATGAGGTTACCATAGGCATAACGGGCAATCATCCTGCCCGGGTACTGGATATCATGCGCATTCTGCCCAGAAAGAAAAACGCTCATTTCGTTTACTCGCTGGAAGTAAAGCGCAATTACGTAGAGATGGTTGACTACGAATGTCCCGCGGCTCTGCCGGATGCGGTGCGCCGCAATCTGGAAAGTAATGCCTTAAAGGCTTTCCAGGTTCTGGGCTGCCGCGATTTCGCCAGGCTGGATTTCAGAATAAGCCCGGATGGAAGTGCTCATTTTATCGAGATCAATGCACTGCCCGGGCTGGGAACCTATAGCGATCTGGTTATTATGGCACAGAAAGTGGGATGGACGCATCAACAGCTCATCCTTGAAGTTTTCAACGCTGCCCTGAAGAGATACCCGCAATGCGTGGCCGCGTAGCGGTTATCTTTAACCAGCCCGCCTGCTCTTCATACGATACGGCAGGCGAGGCAAAAGCGGCCTACGGGGTGCTGGAAGCGGTAGAAAGCGTATTCAGTGCGTTAAGCGAACTGGGGTATGAAGCTTTCGAACTGCCGCTTGCTCCACCAATGGAAGAGGCGGCCAAACAGGTCAGAAAACTCGATGCCGACCTGATATTCAACCTCTTTGAAGGTTTCTGCGGATATCCCCAGACAGAAGCCAGTCTTGCCCGCCTGCTTGCGCAGACAAATAAACCTTATACCGGCTGTCCGAATACTGCATTGAACACCGCTCTGGATAAAGCCCGCGTTAATATGATACTCAGAGGTGCAGGTATACCTGTGCCTCAATGTCAGGTACTGAGTCCCGATAACATCGGCTCCTTTCATTTGGACTTCCCCTGCATTGTCAAACCCCGCTGCGAGGACGCCAGCCACGGCCTTACATGTGACAGCATCGTCCACAATCTCACTGCACTTAAAGAGCAGATAAGGCTGATAAGCTCCCGTTACAGCGGTGGAGCGCTGGTAGAGCATTTT
Source organism: uncultured Dehalococcoidales bacterium (assembly GCA_964519615.1). Classification (GTDB taxonomy): domain Bacteria; phylum Chloroflexota; class Dehalococcoidia; order GIF9; family UBA5629; genus CAZFIM01. The sequence continues at coordinate 12,200 of CAZFIM010000027.1, read as the reverse complement.
CTGGAGGGGAGGGAATTCAATGTGACCGTTATGGGCAATATCGGCTATATCATACTGCCTGTTTCCGAAATTGCGTATACGCTTCCGGAAGGTATGCCGCGGCTGCTCACCTATGAATCCAAATGGGAACAGGAAAGCCGGTATTTTCAAAATACAAAACCGGTCTGCCCCGCCAATCTCAATGCGGGTCAGAGAGAAGAGATTGAGCGTATTGCTAAAAAGACCTTTCAGCTTATAATAGGAAAGGGATATGCGCGTATCGATATGAGAATGGACAGCGGCGGCAGGATCAACGTTATCGACGTAAACCCCAATCCCGATATCTCCCCGGGAGCGGGTGCGGTGCTGCAAAGTGAAAAGGCGGGAATGAGCTATTCCCTGTTCATTGAAAAAATAGTGCAGCTTGCTATAGAAAAGGACCCGGCATGAATCTCTCCATACGGCCAATGACTGTACATGACAAAGACGGGATTATGCATATCCTGCGCCAAACGCCGGAATTCAAACCGGAAGAAGTCACGGTAGCGGAAGAGGTCATAGACAGCTACCTTGGGAATCCCGGACAGTCCGGCTACTATATACTGGTTGCACAAATTGACGGGGAGGTCAAAGGATATATTTGCTATGGCCCCACACCGATGACAACCGGTACATGGGATATCTACTGGATGGCGATCACACCGCAGGAGCAGGGTAAGGGTATCGGCGGAGCACTGATGAAAGCTGGCGAAAATGAGATAAAGAAAAACAGCGGAAGACTGGCGATTATTGAGACTTCATCTCAGCCGTTATATGCAAAGACATTGCGTTTCCATATTAATTGCGGATACAGCGAAATAGCCCGCATACCGGATTTCTACGAGCCCGGAGATGATAAAATAATATTGAGGAAAGAGCTCTCCTGAGAGGCTGTGCCTCTGAGAGCATAGTCCTGTAAAATATTAAAAAGGCAAGAGTGCATGTTTCGTATCCGGCGTGTGTATGATGATGCTACTCCCGGCAACAGAGACGCTATCCTTCAGGTCCAGGAGATACTGAGGACACAATTCCCCGGCCTTTCCAAAAGAGATATCTCAAAATTGCCGGATCAACTGCGCAACCCCCTGAAATACAAGTTTCGTTCTATCCTGTTTGCTGCCGAGGACGCAAGCGACCATATTATCGGCTTCGCCATGCTGCAGCATGCTCCTATATTAAAGTTCTGTTATCTGGATTACATCTCCGCCGCCGGAGAGAAAACGGGCGGCGGGATAGGCGGAGCACTCTATGAAAGAGTGCGGGAAGAAGCCTACGATCTAAACAGCATAGGGCTCTTTTTTGAATGTCTCCCGGACGACCCGCTTTTGAGCCGCAATCCCGAGATAAGAAAACAAAATAGCGCCAGACTGCGTTTTTATGAAAGATTCGGAGCATTTCCCGTAATCAACACAGCCTATGAAACTCCTGTGAAACCTCAGGGAGACAATCCACCCTACCTGATGTTCGACGATCTTGGACAGAGCACGCCCCTGCCGCTGGAGCGGGCCAGAACCATCGTACGGGCGATACTGGAGAGAAAATATAAAGACATTGTTTCCCCTGATTATATTGAGACTGTGATCGAGTCTTTCAAAGACGACCCCGTCAGGCTCAGGTCCCCCAGATATTCTAAAAAACAGCCTTCCAGATCACTGAGATACACAGTTCCCATAGACAAACGCATCGTCCTTCTGGTCAATGACCGCCATGCCATCCACCATATAGAAGAACGCGGCTATGTGGAATCTCCGATAAGAATCGATTCTATCCTAGATGAATTGAATACTACCGAGCTTTTCTACAGGCTGTCTCCGCGCCGTTTTTCTGAAAACCACATCAAGGCAATTCATGATCATAAATATGTGGGCTATTTTAAAAGGGTATGTTCTAATCTGGAGCCGGGAGAATCAATTTATCCCTACGTTTTTCCCATTCGCAACGCGGCACGGCCTCCAAAAGTACTCCCGATACGCGCCGGGTATTACTGCATCGATACCTTCACGCCCATCAACCGCAATGCCTATCTGGCGGCGCGAAGAGCGGTAGACTGCGCGCTAACAGCCGCGGAAGAGATAGCTGAAGGATACCGTCTGGCTTATGCACTGGTACGTCCGCCCGGGCATCATGCTGAACGCCACGCCTTCGGCGGCTTCTGCTATTTCAACTCGGCAGCAATAGCTGCCAATCACCTGAGTAAATACGGACGCGTGGTCATGCTGGATATCGATTACCATCACGGCAACGGCCAACAGCAGATTTTCTATAAACGCTCCGATGTGATTACCATATCACTGCACGGGCATCCCAGTTTTGCCTATCCCTATTTCAGCGGATTTGCCGATGAAAGAGGGTTGGGAGCGGGAAAAGGCTGCAATATCAATATCCCTCTGCCGGAAGAGCTTGAGCCGGAGCAGTACATACAAATACTTGAGAGAGTTCTTGGCCGCATTTCACGCTTTCGCCCCCATTTTCTGGTCGTAACGCTGGGGCTGGATACCGCCCGGGAAGATCCCACCGGCACATGGAAAATGGAGGCAGGCGATTTTGAAACGGTAGGCACGATGATCGGGGCTCTTCGCCTTCCCACTCTGATAGTCCAGGAGGGGGGTTATGATACCAGAGTACTGGGACTCAACGCCCGGCACTTCTTTACAGGACTGTGGAAAGGCGCGTTTTCACAGTAAGAAAATACGTTAATGCTATTTTCCAGAGGAGTAAAAAACAGGTGCAGAATATATCGGAAGCATTTTCTATTACCGGCATGTGCGCCGCGCTTATCGCCGCAGCGGCGCTGGTATCATGCACGGCACCGGTAAATAGCACAGGAGAAGACCAGCCTCCGCCCGTTATGGTCCCGGTGGTTCCCAATGAGAGCATTGTCACCGCCAGAATTATAGCTGTCAACTCTTTAGACGGTCCGCTGCCATGGGAACTGGTAATCGAGATTATTAACGCAGAAGATGTCGCCGGACTTCAGAATTTGCTCAAAGATAAAACCGGCCAGACTATTGCTGTCAGAACAGAGGAAGATATGGAGCAGTTCAGTAAAAATGCTGTTATTACTGCACATGTGAAATACGAGGGGGATGAACGCAGCCGGTTGTACTTTGCATATGGAATAGCGAATAACAAATAAACTCTCTACAATTTGCAAGCGGATTACTGATAGTGAAATCAATATTATGTCATATACAAAAATCGTAATATTATATGTAAAATGATTATTTAAGTATTGTAAATTTTTTTTTTTCAGTCTATAATGAATCATTAGGTCCAGTTTCGGAAATAACCAGCTTAGATGTTACACTTAACTTGCTCAAGCATTGGGTGACCGAACGAAGACTAGTACACAAAAGAAAGAGGAGGTCATCCTATGAGTTTTGAGGATAAATCTCTCCAGTGTGCCGATTGCGGGGAAACCTTCACCTTCACAGCAGGTGAACAGGAATTTTTCCAGTCAAAAGGATACACAAACGAGCCTAAGCGCTGTCCTGCCTGCCGTCAGAACAGAAAAACAGCCCGTTTCGGAAACAGCGGGTTCGGCGGAGGCAGCCGGCAGATGTTTTCTGCAACGTGTGCCGAATGCGGCAAAGAGACAGAGGTCCCGTTCGAACCTCGCGGCGACAGGCCGGTATACTGCAATGACTGCTATCGCAAGATAAAACCGGGCAGATAAAACAGATTTTCTGAATTACAGCTACCGATAGACAAAACGTATCTTTTTGCCCGTGTGGTTGAGGCCTAAGGATAATAGCTTCGTCTGTATTTCTTTCAGGTCACAGATATTCACGGGCACTGGTGCGTTTTTCTTCCTGTTACATAGCAATTTTGTTCTACGCTGTAGTTGCTGACCCTCTTATGGTAATCACTCCACACTCGTTATACCTGAATGTATCGCAGGGTTAAGAGTAGTGTGATGAGTTACCACCGGGAACCGAAGTAAGGGGATGCGGTGAAATTTGAAGCGAGCGATACGTTAATAGGTAAAATGAAAAAGGAGGGTCCAGCATGAGAATATATGCAGGCAATTTACCCTACGATGTAAGTGAAGATGAATTAAAACAGGAGTTTATGGCATACGGAGATGTAAAATCCGTAACCATCCCGGCAGATAAACTCAGCGGCAGACCAAAGGGATTTGCATTCATCGAGATGGATTCCAAGTCTGAAGCGGAAGCTGCTATCGAGGGCATTAACGGAAAAATGCTCAAGAATCGTACTGTCGTAGTCAACGAAGCCCGTCCCAGGACGGAAAACAGAGGTGGAGGCGGAGGCGGTTCATTCGGCAATAGAAGGGGCGGCGGTTCTTCCGGCGGCAGGGGCGGCGGCTACGGAGGCGGCAGACAGCGAAGATACTAGAATTTACTACTCTATCTATCCACCTTTCTAAAGATATTCACAGGCGGATACCGCTACATGCCTGCCGGCTTATGTCTTGTGTGAACAGGGTACTCAGGAGAGCAAAATGAATATCTATGCGGGTAATTTATCTCTCAAGCTTACCAGAGACGAATTGAAACGGGAGTTCATGGCTTTCGGTGAGGTCGTTTCAGTTACGCTCATGAACGACAAGTATATCGGTAGCGGACAGGTGACGGGCTACGGTTATATTGAAATGTCCACGATAACGCAGGGTAAAGCTGCTATCGATAATCTTCAGGGAAAGCTTCTCAAGGGCAGAGCGCTCACATTGGTTGAGGCTCTCCCGCTTACCGGAGATAAAGACAGACATTCAGCGCGCAGTTTTCCGGTCAAACGTATCCACCGGAAAAGACAGCGTTAAGAGAAAAATAAAATATAGTGTATAATTACTATTATGTACATACGTAAAGAGGAGTTTAATTATTGGATTTTGAAGCCTTTGAATTTCATCCGGGCGTTACTGCCGGTATTGCGGCGCTCGGTTATGATACACCAACACCTATACAGCAGCAGGCCATCCCTCCGATTTTAGAGGGACATGACGTTATCGGGCTTGCCCAAACCGGCACGGGAAAAACAGCAGCATTTGTATTGCCCATTCTGCAGCACCTCATACAGGATAAGAAGCGGGGGCAAATTCGCGCAGTTATCATGTCACCCACTCGCGAACTGGCCGACCAGACGTGTCTGGCCATAGATAAACTGGCACGCCAAACCGGGCTGAAAAGCATCGTACTCTACGGCGGCATTAATATCAACCAGCAGATCCAGCGGCTGCGCTGCGGACCGGAGATAGTCGTAGCTTGCCCCGGACGCCTGCTCGACCACATATGGAGAGGGACTATCGATCTGGAACGCACGGAAATCCTTGTTATCGATGAGGCCGACCGCATGCTCGATATGGGTTTTTTACCGGATATCAAGAACGTACTCAGATGCCTTCCCGAGCGGAGACAGACGCTGCTTTTCTCAGCCACAATGCCGGATGAAATACGGAGATTGACCGCAGAAATACTGCATGATCCCGTTACGATACAGATCGGCCGTACTGAACCGGCAACCACGGTCACCCATAGCTGGTACCCGGTAAAACAGAATAATAAAACCGACCTGTTGATGAAGCTGCTGCGCATGACCGATACCGGATCAGTGCTAATCTTCACCCGTACCAAATACCGTGCGGAGAGTCTCTCACGCCAGCTCAAACAGGCTGGCTTTAAAGCCGCTTCTCTTCAGGGGGATCTGTCCCAACAAAGACGGCAGGCGGCCATCAAAGGATTCCGTACAGGAGCCTATAAAATACTTGTCGCCACCGATATCGCCTCGCGCGGAATAGATGTCCTGGGTATCTCACATGTTATTAACTATGACATGCCCGGCAGCACTGATGACTACACGCACCGCATCGGCCGCACAGGCAGGATAAATAGAAACGGCGATGCTCTGACATTCGTCACCAATCAGGATACCGCCATGATAGCAGACCTGGAGAAAATACTGCGCAAAAGACTGAAGCGAAAAACGCTGCAGGGTGTATAGTATGGCGCAACTAAAAAGATAACCCTTATCCGCAGTACGGACGATACCGTAAAAAAGGTTAGTCCGTGCTGCGTTTGGCAGCAGCGAGCATCCGCAAACGCTGGTCATGGGTAAGCAATTTCTTACGCAGCCTGATATGCTCCGGTGTAACCTCCACCAGTTCATCCGTGTTGATAAAGTCCAGAGCCTGCTCAAGGCTCATTTTCACCGGCGGTGTAAGCTTTATGGCAATATCAGCCGTAGAAGAGCGGATATTGGTCTTTTTCTTCTCTTTGCAGACATTAACGGGAATGTCCTGCGGTCTGGAATTAAGCCCCACGATCATACCTTCATAGACCTCGGTACCCGGCTCAATAAAGGTTGAACCGCGCCCCTGCGCATTATTGATTCCGTAGGTAATAGCGGTTCCCCGCTCCGACGCCACCAGCACGCCATTGCGCGTAGAAACGATATCTCCCTGGCAAGGCCTGTAGCCGAGGAACATGCTGTTTATTATCCCCTCGCCGTGCGTGGCGGTGATAAAAGGACTGCGGAAACCGATAAGCCCTTTGGTAGGAATATGGAACTCGATGCGTACGCTGCCCTGTCCGTCATTGCGCATATTGGTAAGCTGCGCCTGACGTTTGCCCACCATCTCCGTCACAATACCGATGTATTCCTCCCTTATATCGATAGTGAGCGTCTCCCACGGCTCCACAATCTTTCCATCCATCAGTTTGGTGATTGCCTGAGGCTTGGAAACCTCGAACTCGTATCCCTCCCGCCGCATGGTCTCGATCAGAATAGCCAGGTGCAGCTCTCCCCTGCCTTTAACCAGAAAAGTATCCGGACTGTCCGTATCCTGCACCCTGAGGCTGAGATTGGTCTCCAGCTCTTTATAGAGCCGTGCCCGCAGCTGCCGCGTGGTGCTGAATTCGCCCTCTGTTCCGGCAAAGGGTGATGCATTGACGCCGAAGGTCATCTCCACTGTCGGCTCGCCTATCTCTATCCGCGGCAGCGCCTGCGGCGTCGAGGGGTCTGCAACTGTATCACCGATACAGATATTATCCATACCGGTTATCGCCACGATATCTCCCGCTTCGGCTTTTTCTACCTTCAGGCGGTTCAAGCCCATATAGGTAAATACCTCGGCAATCTCGTGGTAATCGAGGCTGCCGTCCGCTGCAACACTGACTACCCGGTCATGGGGTGCCACATGTCCGCGCCATATCCTTCCTATGGCAATCCTGCCCTTATGGCTGTCATAATCCAGATTGGAGACCATCATTTGTAGAGGTCCGTTTTCGATAGCGGGCGGGGGGATTCTCTCAAGAATGCAGTCAAAAAGCGGCAGGACATCTTTGCCCTGCAAGCCCGCCTCCGCGACCACATAACCTTCACGGGCGCTGGCATAGAGCACCGGAAAATCAAGCTGCTCAGGCCTGGTGGCAAGCTCTAAAAACAGATCCTGAATCAGACTCTCCACTTCCTTGATACGGGCGTTCTGACGGTCTACTTTATTGATCACCACCACAGGCACCAGACCTCCCTCAAGCGCACGGCGCAGTACGAACCTTGTCTGCGGCATAGGGCCTTCAACCGAGTCCACCAGCAGCAGGCAGCCGTCCGCCATGCTGATAACACGCTCAACTTCACCGCTGAAATCGGCATGGCCGGGGGTATCGATGATATTTATCTTCACACCTCTATACATCACAGCCGTATTTTTAGCCATGATGGTGATACCCCGCTCACGCTCCAATGCGTTCTGGTCCATGATAAGCGTGCCTACATCCTGGTTATCGCGGAAGACTTTGCTCTGCTTGAGCAGTGCATCCACCAGTGTTGTCTTGCCATGATCGACATGCGCGATAATGGCGATGTTCCTTATATCATCACGGTAGCTCATTCTATTATTATTTCTCCAGTACTATCACATTTACTCTATTTATATTCAGTATGCCTGCCTTTCCCTTTATTACAGTCCGCCTGCCGCTCATCCCCGCCGGGCGATCAGACGGGCCCGGTTCTGCAGCAAGAATAGCACAGAAGGACAGAAAGCAGTTCTCATTTACAATGACGTGAGCGATGAGGCGGCCTGTTTCAGTCCGGCGGGTCCGGCTCCCGGCTTTATCCCTGCGGGCAAAGCGGAAACCGGCAGCAGCTTCCTTTAACGAAAGCGGTGACGGTATATGTAATTACGGGAAGTACGCATGCACACTAAAATTATCTATCTTCTTCTCAGGTTATATGTCCCCTGTTCTGTCCTTAATTATACACTAAACCCAAATTACCTGATATGTTCATGGCAATTGCTACAGGGACAATCGCGTAATATTGTAAAATAGTTTTCATATCTTTTGCGCAGAGGCAGTTCACCGCACCGATCGCCGGCTCTTCCCCCCCCCAAAAAAAAAGAACTAATGACACTATTTCGCAATTGTCTTTTTGCACATATACAGCAGATAATGGTACCGTGTATGAACAATGCAATCACTTAATATACGCATGAAAAGCCCGCTTGAGTGCACGGTTATCGGGCGCCTCAACCGCTTTGTGGTGGAGATAGAGGTAGCGGGTAGCCGTGAGGCCGCCTGGATCAACAACACCGGCCGCCTTCATGACTACCTTTTCCAGGGCAATAAGGGCTACTGCATCAGGAATGCCCATCAGGGCAGAACCGCCTACCGCCTGTTCGCTCTTGCCGAAAGCGGTATAGGCGCTATTATCGTTACACAACTGCAGATGAAAGCTTTTGAGAGAGCACATGCCCTGAGTTTAATACCATGGCTGAAAGGTTGTGCCGCTATAAAAAGAAATCCCCGTCTGGGCGGCTCCGTGCTGGACTATCTACTGGACTGCCAGGGTACACTCCTCTATGTGGAAACCAAGAGCGCCGTGCTCAGGGAGGGGCAGTATGCCATGTACCCGGACTGCCCCACGGCGCGCGGCCGCAGGCATGTCGGAGAGCTTGCGGCTCACAGCAGAGCGGGCGGGGCGGCGGCGCTGGTATTTATAGCAGCGCTCCCCAAGGTACAGGCGTTTAAGCCCTACCGCGCAGGAGACCCCGAGCTGTGCCGCCTGCTGACGGAAGCCCGACGTAAAGGTGTGAATATCCGGGCGCTGGCGCTGCTCTATGATCCAAAGGACGCCGATATCTGTCTTTACAATGCAGACCTTCCGGTGGATCTCTAAATATATTTGCAGCGGTAAATGATACGGACCCGGCTTTAATAGCCGGGCCTTTATTCTAAGACAGGAAATAATGCGGCTGCTACTTCTTGCTCTCTATCGCTTTTGTACTTCCTGTCGCTTTCACCTTGATCTGCTTCTTCTTTTTCTCGGCGGCTTTCGGCATGGTGATGGTGAGCACACCGTTTTCATAGGTGCAGTCGATTTTTTCCGTATCGACCTTATCGGGCAGGCGCAGCGCACGGTAGAATGAGCCAATCGGACGTTCCTGTATCAGATATGCGGTGTTTTCCTCCTCAGCCTCAGAACCCCTCCGGGCTCTCAGCGTCAGCACGTTATCCTCTACCGATACGTCCACATCCTCTGATTTAATACCCGGTAAAGAAGCCTTTACCACCACATCATCGTCCTTCTGAATGACATCGATCAATATATTCCAGTCTTCAGAGCCCTCCCTGTATGTGGGCAAGCCGCCGAAGCCGCGCCACAAGCGGTTCATTGTGTCATCCATCATCCTTAAATCTCTAAAAGGATCCCATCTTTGAAGTACCATAGTAAACCTCCTCAATTAATTATTTGCAATTCATCGAATAAGTTAATAAAGTACCTGTGTTGATGAGCTTTTTTACTATTTGAACATATCCTCACCTCCAATAATCAATCAGCATCATTACGTCCGGCGTGAAGCGATCAATCTGAGAAGTGCCTCCATATTGTGTCCTCAGAGGGAGGACTATTTTTTATCACCCCCTTTAGTAATATGAGAGTGCCGTAAAATATAAGGATACTAAACTTGCCTAAAAATTAGCACTCTAACCATTCGACTGCTAATTTTTATTTTAATAATGCTTTTTTTCTTTGTCAAGTCCCCTGAGGATGAAGGTATACCTGATCGTCGGAGGGTCTAAAAATAAAAGTGAAGAAAAGGTGGAGTGCATGCATGGGAGAGGAGAAATTGGCTGCCGGTTCAGTTATCAATAATCTGTTTGCCCCAGTGTATCCTGTTCCATACCCTCTCCGAGGCATAGTACAATATGATCAGAAATATCTGTATGCCGAGAGTGAGCGCCAACGTTTCTTTAACGTCTCTGGTTATAAACCAGCTGATAAGCGTTGTTCCTGTCAGGGAAATAATCCTGTAGACTAATGCCTTGACCAGAGAGCGCATTCGCGTCTCCGTAAATGATGAAGGCCGGGTTTCTCCGTAATAATTCATAGCGTCTCCTGCCGAGAGAAAGAAAATACCGTTCCACTCTCTTATTTATACGCACCATTTCCCTGTGATGAAATCAATTCTAATATAGCTTTACCGCTGCAGCAAGAGTGCAAAAGACATTGAAGATCTCCGCCCTGCACGAGTAATCACCGGTTATTCTATGATATACTTCCACGTAAGATTATCCTCTTGAGGCTCGCAGATAAAATTACCGCGTGTATCCGCGGCATCTCATATGCAGCGTATAGTAATACAGGATATCAGCTGACAGATAAACAGCGATGAAGAAAGAAGCTCAAAGCAAGCAAGAATTCAATTACGGCTACATAATAGTCTTTGCCGGAGTAATAATCATGCTGGCCACGTTTGCGGTCAACTACACCTTCGGCATATTCTTCAAACCGCTGGTGGCGGAGTTCGGCTCATCGCGGGCGGGAACCTCTCTTATTTATTCATTCCTCACCATTGAAGCCGGGCTGCTGGGCATCCTGGCGGGGAGGTTAAGCGACAGGTTCGGCGCGCGCATCGTACTCACCTTCACCGGAATATGTCTGGGGGCGGGAGCGCTGTTGATGTCGCGCATTACCGAGTTATGGCATGCGTATCTGGTAGCGACGGTGTTTGCCATCGGTATAGGTGCTTCGTGGCCGGTCCTGCTCCCCATGGTGCCGCGCTGGTTCCAGACAAGGAAAGGGCTGATGAGCGGCGTGCTCACGTCGGGCATCGGGCTGGGCATGGTGGTGGGGCCGCTTGCGGCCACTTTGCTCCTTCAGCACTTTGACTGGCGCAACGCTTATATCATGGTCGGCATCGCGGCAATAGTGGTTATGGTCGCTGCCGCCCAATTCCTGCGGAATAAAAAGGGGGGTGCAGCACAGTCTGTCCCGGATAAAAGGGCGGAAATGCGCACTGCGTCCGCCCTTATGCCGGCCTACAGCTTCTCTCAGATTATGCGCACCAGGACATTCGCCCTGCTGTGTATTATCTATTTCTGCTTCGGCTTCTGCCTTCACACGACCATGGTGCATATTGTGCCGATGGCCACAGACCTGCATATAGAAGAGCGCGCAGCAGCAGCCATTCTCTCCGTTATCGGTCTGGGGAGCATCGGCGGCAAAGTGCTCACCGGCGGAGTGAGCGATAAGATAGGAGTGAAGATCACTCTCAACTTAAGCTTTATACTGCTTTTCGTTGCCCTGGCCTGGGTGCAGTTTACCGGCACGTTGTGGACATTCTATCTGTTCGGCATCCTCTTTGCTCTTGCCTACGGAGGAGTGATGGCACTTCAGTCTCTCATCATCGTAGATCATTTCGGTCTGGCGGCGGCGGGAGTGACCACCGGTGTGGTCACCTTTGCCTATACTATCGGCGGCGCGCTCGGCCCTTTTATTACAGGGTTGGTTTTCGACCTCAGCGGCAACTATTCACTGGCATTCATCATCGCCGGTCTGCTGGCGCTGCTGGCTGCCGTCACCGTCCTGGCCATCAAACGGCCGAAGGTATTGGTATAGCAATTCCGTATAACTCGACCCCGCCCACACAAAGACCTCATCGTTTCTCCATACTATCTCCATAGTTATGCGCTATCATCTTTTACAGACAGACGTTTAAACGGAGTACGAAACATGACAATGGATACGGTCTTGCTCGTCGATGATGCGATACCGTTTATAAACGCCGTGCGCGAAGGGCTGAGAAAGGATCAGACGCGGGTGCTGGTTGCCTCCAACGGCTTTACCGCCGTCAATCTGCTGCAGGCAGAGAGGGTAGACATTATCATCCTCAATCTCGCGCTGCCGCAGGAACTGGTCTGTCACCTCCATGGCAAACGTGC
>CAZFIM010000026.1:0-33693 GCA_964519615.1 uncultured Dehalococcoidales bacterium | reverse complement strand
CTAAGGGCAGGACCCAACCTTAACAACCTGTCTAAATTTCGGGGTCCACCTCAAATCCTAAAAAGAACTCTGCTAGACTATCAAAAAGTACTGAGTACTGACATATTAAGCTCAATGGATTTATTGGAAAACGTAAATGATCCAGAGTATATTCGTAACTATATCGAAGAATACGGCAAACCACCACCCAAACCAACGATAGATTTCAAAAGAGCGTTACGAATAAATAAACAAAAAATGCGACGTTTAGCTGAATTGTCAGTAACTGTAGCTGTTGCATATAAGGCTTTTTTCTACTTTGTACGATCATTTCATGATATAAACTACAAGGTTCTACTTCTACTCACAGGGAATAAATACAGTTGGCACTCAAGCATGATAAAGGTAATAAATGAGAAAGAAAAATGTTTCAACAGAGAAAACCCTGTAGGGAAAATTCTCTCTGTATCCTTTCCCGAATATATTGATTGGTTTTTAGATTTTCGCGAAATGCGTAACTCAATAAAGACCGGGATTCTTACGAGTGCTATACTTGTTGAAGCTGATCCGTCGATTCAATTTATAAAATTGGGGGAACTTGGTTACCATCCTATTAAAACTTACAGCGTTTCTGATTTGGTAGTTGCAATTAACAATACAACAAAATTGACACAAATTGTCTATCATAGTCTAATAACTCAATAAAACCGTCATATTGCGCAGCATATCAGTCGTAGACCAATAACTCGTAAGCACTCGAAGAGGAAGAATTGAATAATAGTATAGATTGTTATTGTCGTCATTGTAGGCAAAAACTGAAACCAAGCCATACAGGTCCTTGTCCCTCTTGTGGGAAGACAGGAAAGGACTGTCGCGCTGTTTTTTCGACAAAAGTCGGAATAAATGCTTCTACTATAGCACGAGTTAAAAGAAAAGACGCTAAGAAATGGGTAATAGAGATGATTAGCCGTTGGCGTAAAAGTGGAGATCCCAGATTACCAAAAGGCGTCCACGAGGAACGTACCATTAACAGAGAGAAAAAAACCTATGATCAAGTGGTTAAGGATGTGAATACAGGGAATATAACTCATGAGGAACATGTATCACTTGAAGATCATAATGAAAAACAAGAATAGGATGATAGATCATGAAAACAGCTATCTATTGCCGCGTAAGCACTGATCATCAAGAAACTGAAGGCACAAGCCTAAAAACACAACTTGAAGCCTGCCAGAAGTACTGTCAAGACAACGGTTACACGGTGAAATACAGTTTTAAAGAAGCGTATTCCGGGCTTACTCTAGATCGCCCGGAACTTAATGAATTGCGTGAACTGGTGAGAAACGGATATATCGATGGTATTGTAGTCTACTGTCTGGACAGGTTAAGCCGTGATCCTACTCATGGAGTCATTCTTACTCAGGAACTGGAAAAGTACAATGTAACACTTGAAGCTGTAAGTGAAACGGTAGACAGCTCTGAGCTTGGCAAGCTAATCAATTATATTCGTGGATTTGCTTCAAAGCTGGAAGCTGAAAAGATTCGCGAACGAACCATGAGAGGCAAGAGCGCATATCTTCAAATGGGCAAGCTTCCCACTGGCACAGGAAAAGGGCTTTACGGCTATAAGTGGGATAGCAAAGAGAAAAACGCATACCTTTAGAATTCGAGGCAAAAGTAGTACAAAAGGTATTCACCATGCTTGCTGAAGGTGCAGGCTGCTTCAACGTAGCAAGAACCCTTAATGAGCAAGGTATACCTTCCAAAACACATGGTCAATGGTCAGCCCGGACAATCTACAATATGGCTGGCAATCCTGCTTATGCCGGAATGACTTACTATGGACAAACTCGCGGAAGCAGGAAAACAAAACTTGTTAAACAACCTAAAAGCACATGGATACTTTTACCTGATGCAACCCCGACAATTATTTCCAAGGAGCTATTTGATCGTGTTCAGGAGCTAAGAGAAAAGAACCGTGAATTACACAAGGCCAAGGCCAAACACAATTACCTTTTAAGAGGTCATGGAGTGTGTGGATATTGCGGTAGTCCTTTAGTAGGAAGCTTCCTGAATCACAGCCACCGCTATTATCATTGTCGCGGTACTTATGCAACCGCCACAAGGCAAAAGATACGCTCTGCAAAATACATACGGGCAGACTATCTTGAAGATATAGTCTGGGAAAATATCAAGAAGATACTGAAGAAACCTGAAGTGGTGCTCAACGGCATAACAGAGCAATTGCAATCAGAGCAAAGCAAACCGGGCACATCCATTGATAAAGAGATTCAGAAGCTGAAAAGAAGGTTAAAGAGCTATGATACTCAGGAAAAGCGTCTTATTCAGCTTCTCAGATATGAACAAGTCACTCAGGATTCGGTACTCGATGAGATAAACCAACTCAAGAAAGAACGTGAAGCGGATAAGAAGCAGCTTGAGAATTATATTTCAACCAAAGAGAGAATAGCTAACCTTGAAAACGCTGAACTGAAGCTAAAGGATTATTGCCAGCGACTTTATAAGAACTTGGACGAGGCAACGTTTGAAGATAAAAGAGAAATCCTTGAAATGTTGGCAATAAAAATCTCAGCAACACCAGAACATATACATATTCAGGGTAACATACCTCTGGAAGCTACCACTGAAAAGTCATCAGACAAGCCGTCGAGTTTACTCACCATTGAACGAACATCGGCATGACGACGTGCACGTAATTGCTGGTGCCGGCAGGTCTGATGACGCCGGGGCTGGAGGGTGTGGTGGTCTCCAGTGCCACCTCTTTCTGGCGTATAACGCCGAGGACATCGGTGAGGTAGCGGGCGTTGAAGGCTATTTTAGAGGCATTCCCGTCTATCATAGCATCTATCTCGCCCTCATTATCGCCTACTTCCTCCGCACGGGCCATCACAGCCATCTTACCGGGTGTGGCCTCTCCACCGGGGGTCATAACCAGGCGCACGATGCCGCTGCCGTCGCGCGCGAAGATGGATGACATGCGCGTGGCGCGCAGGAACTCGGATACATCCACCACCGACCTTGTTTCATAGCTTGCGGGGATGAGTTGTGCGTAGTTGGGGAAGGTACCCTGAATGAGCTGCGAGACCATCTCTATGTTCTTCAGCTTGAAGAGCACCTGGCTTTTCTGCTGATTGACGGTTATCTCCACAGGCTCCTCATTATCGGCAAGAAAACGGCCCAGCTCGTTGAGCGCGCGGGCCGGTATGATGACAGTGGTTTTCTCAGCCACAGGCGAAATAACGGCGGAATGGTGAACCGCAAGCCTGAAGCCGTCTGCGGCGGCCAGCGCGAGCTTGTCCTCCTCGAACTCCGCCTGCACGCCGGTAAGCACCGGCCGAGTCTCATCGGTAGCAGCGGCAAACGCCACCATGGCAATACCCTGCCTTAGCGCCTCCGCCTCGATGCTGGTAGCCAGTCCGTCCGCCACTTTGGGTATGGGCGGAAAATCACCCGCATCAAGCCCATTGATATGTGCTACATACCTGCCGCTCTTGACCTGCAGGGTATGGCCGGACAAACTGACCTCCACCTGGTCGGAGGGCAGCGAATTGACAAATTCGCTCAGTAACCTCGCCGGCACGGTGATGGCCCCTTCTGATTCCACCTTAGCGCCGATCCAGCAGCTTATTGCCATTTCCAGATTAGTGGCTGAAAGCCTGAGACGCGAATCATCCGTAGCTATCAGTATGTTCTGAGTGATAGGCAGCGTGGTGCGTCCGGCTACAGCCCGGCCAACGATACCGAGTCCGCGGTTTAAATTCTCCTGAAGACATGATAGCTTCATAGGTTACCTCCGAATGTGGTTTTTAGAGTATACCGTTCTGCTGAGGTCAAGTCAATCACTTGACTATAGAATATAGCACGGTATAATAGTTCTCGCAATGGTGCCCGCGCATCGTGTAAATAGCGCGTTATAGGAAAAAAACTTTTTCGGTCATGTGTCCGGCCGCAGCGCAGAGCAGGGGCACGACGATATACGGGTATCATATCCGCTAACAGGAGGCTTGCAATTGATCATCGCCATGTATCCGGGCAGCTTCGACCCTCTCACCAGGGGGCACCTGGACATCACACGCCGCGCGGCGGCGCTCTTCGATAAAGTCGTCCTCGGTGTCTACGACCGCCCTCATAAGAAGCTCATGTTTTCGGCGGAGGAGAGAGTACAGCTTGCACGTGAATCCACCGCCCACATGCCCAACGTGGAGGTAATGTCCTATTCCACGCTCACGATAGAATTCGCCCGCCAAATAGGCGCACGGGTGATCGTGCGCGGCTTGCGGATGAGCCCGGACTTCGAGCGTGAGTTCGAGATGGCTCTTATGAACCGCAAGCTTGCGCCTGACCTGGACCTGGTATGCTTTATGGCCAGCATCGAGTACCAGTTCCTTTCCTCCAGCCTGCTTAAAGAAGTAGCACTGCTCGGCGGCAATCTGGAGCATATGGTGCCGGAAAACGTAGCCGCCGCACTGAAGAAGAAGCTGGCGTAAATGCTTATCCTTGTAACCGGGCCGAATTAAGGCTTTAGCATGCGAGTTAACGGCTGCCGCAAAGCGGCAGCCTGCTCATAGATGCATAATCAGGAGGTGTAAAGGAAATGGCTTATATGATTACGGATGAGTGCATCAGCTGCGGCGCCTGCGAATCGGAATGTCCCAACAGTGCTATCAGTGAAGGGGACACAATCTACGTCATCGATCCCGCCAAATGCACCGAGTGCGTGGGTGCATTCGAAAACTCTCAGTGCGAGGAAGTCTGCCCTGTTGATGCCTGCGTGCCCGATCCTGCCCACAAAGAGAGCAAAGACGAGCTGCTGGCTAAATACAAGAAGCTGCACCCTTGACGAAAGCTTTGGTTAGCTAGACTTTTAGAATAAACATGGTATGAATTATGTCATCCCGGACAAATCGGGATGCTATTTGTGTGCCTTTGAATATATATGGCAGCGTACAGCGGTTTCTGCTACTCCAGAACAACCGTGCCGCTTTTGCCTCCGCTCTTTTTCACCAGACGCAGTTTCTCTATGCGTATGGTGGAATCTATACCCTTGCCCATATCGTAGATAGTGAGGGCGGCAACGGCTGCTGCGGTCATGGCCTCCATCTCAAACCCGGTTTTTCCGCTCCCTCTCACCATGGCGGCTATTTCAATCGAGTAATCCTTTGGCATAAGCTGAAACTCCACCGTGACCTCTTCCATCAGCAGAGGGTGGCACATGGGGATAAGGCGAGGCGTCTCCTTGGCTGCCATTATGCCCGCCAGCCTCGCTGCCGACAGCGCATCGCCTTTGGGCAGTGTACCGTCTTTCATGGCATTATAGGTAGGCTCTTTCATTACCACCAGACATTTGGCCACAGCCTGGCGTTCTGTTACTGCTTTGGAGCCAATATCAACCATTCTGATATTCGGAGAAGAATCCATTATTAACCTCCCACCTGAGACATATGTCGTTT
Source organism: uncultured Dehalococcoidales bacterium (assembly GCA_964519615.1). Lineage (GTDB taxonomy): Bacteria > Chloroflexota > Dehalococcoidia > GIF9 > UBA5629 > CAZFIM01. The sequence continues at coordinate 28,243 of CAZFIM010000026.1, read as the reverse complement.
AAGCGGTTTGGCGCCCTGCGCCAGATGGTGCTGTTTGGGTTTAAGTTCTATCGCCCTGGCAATAGCTTTTTTGATCTTATCCTCTCGCTCGCCGCTGCGCAGATGCGGGCGCAGGTCGACTTCCACATCGCTTAACAGGCAGGGACGCAGTTTACCGTCCGCAGTAAGGCGCAGCCTGTTGCATTTGAAGCAGAAGTGCTCGCTAACCGGACTGATAAATCCCACCGTTCCATTAGCTTCGGGAAACTGATAGTAGCGCGCAGGCCCGTTGCCCGGCACCAGATGAACAGGGTTAAAGTGCCCCAGCACATTCAGATGCTTCTTTATTTCAGCTATAGACATATACTGCGGCTGAAGCTCTTCCGGAACTATTCCGAGGCGGCAGTCCACCGGAATTTCATCCACGAAAGGCATCATCTCAATAAAGCGTACATTCCAACCGTCCGTGATGCTTTTGCGGGCAAAATCCACCAGCTCGTCATCGTTCACCCCCCGCATAGCCACCACATTGATTTTCACCGGATTCAACCCGGCAGCCCCTGCTGCTTCAATTCCTTCTATTACCGCATCGAACTGAGAAAAGCGCGTTATACGGGCATATTTTTCCGGTATGAGCGAATCGAGGCTGATGTTGACCCGGGCAAGGCCGGACTCTTTGAGCTCAACTGCATATTTTTTAAGCAAAATACCATTGGTGGTCAGTGAGATATCATCGATTCCCTCTATGGCGGAAAGTGATGCCACCAGGTTCGGCAGTCCTGCCCTTACCAGAGGCTCTCCGCCGGTAAGCCGGAGCTTATGTATGCCCAGGCCGGCGGCGACTTTTACTATTTCCACAATCTCCTCATAGCGCAGCACCTCCTCATGTGCCAGCAGCTTGATTCCTTCCGCCGGCATACAGTAGATACAGCGCAGATTGCACCTGTCCGTAACTGAAATGCGCAAATAATCGATAACGCGGTTGTAAGTATCCTTCAATTTTTCCATTAGCTGTTCCTTATTATGTCCTGCAGTACGTTGCGTGCCTGGCGGGCAGCCGCGGCGCGGTGGCTGATAGTGTTCTTCTCCTCCCCGGTCAACTCCGCCATAGTCTTATTATACTCCGGCACGTAAAAAACCGGGTCATAGCCAAAACCGCCGCTGCCCTTCGGCTCTTCGGTTATGGTGCCCTCGCATTCTCCGTGACTTAGTTGTACCCCCCCATTGGGACGGGCAATTGCTATCGAGCATTTAAAGCGGGCTGTACGCTCAGAGGGTTTTACATCCTTCATTTTGGCAAGCAGGTAAGCCACTCGCTCTGCATCGCCGGCATCCTCTCCGGCATAACGAGCTGAACAAATCCCCGGCTCCCCACCCAACGCATCAACCCAGAGTCCGGAATCATCGGCCAGCGCAAGTAAACCGCCTGCCTGTGCATAGGCCAACGCCTTGATTCGGGCATTCTCGTCAAGGCTTATCTCCCCCTCATCCACGGCTATATCCAACCCCTGCTGGTCCGGTGTCACAATATCGAGTGCCAGCCCCTCAAAGAGCCGGCGGTATTCTTCAATTTTGCCTTTGTTGGTGGTTGCCAATAATAATTTTAACATTTCAGGCTGTGATTACAGGTCCTCGAACCTCGCTTTCAATTTCTTCATGACCTGAGGCATAGTAGTATACTCCATTTCCTCCAGAGGCAAGCGGTGAGGCTCGAAGGGCCCCATCTGGCGGAGAATGTCCGCTATATCCAGCGCCTTCTGGCGTGCATTATTGAACGCCGCATCATTGAACATATCGCGCGGACCTACCAGCATTCCGCCTGATATCTGGAATCCTGCGGCGATAACGCGCGGCGGGCCGTCAAAGCGCGTGCAGTCGCTGTCATTGACTGCCACCGGCATAAGAGGACCGTGGTGAGAGCCGCGCATCCAGCCTTCCACGATATTGGGATTGGCAAAAGGCTCCAGCACCTCTCCCACAGCGGGAAAGATACCCTGTGCGCGCACGATGCAGACGGGATCGTCTTTACCGACATATCTGCCCGCCATCAGTGAAAGCTTCTGCGTGGAGGAAGTAGCCGCGATCTCGTTATTATCGCGGTGGAAAACAGACTTGACGGCGTAACGGCTGGGGGCACCAAGGAAGACCAGCATATCGTATATCTCTTCAGGTGCGTTGAAGGTAATCTTTCTGTTCTCCTTAACGTCATGCACTTCAAATGAAAAACCGCTGTGCATATTGGGAGCGATCACCAGGCCGATAGTATTAAAGGGATCGGCAAACATTTTATACAGGGGCAAATTCCATGCGCCGGAAGCGGTCTTATCCGCCATAAAGATTATGACTGTCTCCGCGCCGCGCTCCTCCATCTCCATTTCCGCTACTCCCGGCCCCATGCCTTTGACATTACCTGAGAAGGCATCCGTAAGCAGGTCCTGACCCGCACCGTGCAATTTCAATTTTTTGGCTACCTCAGTACAATCGACAAAGGTATTCCAGCACATCTCGTGAATCTCGCCGCTGTTGATGCCGCGCTTGTGGGTAATAATAAGCTGAAGGTCATCCCCGCACCGGGTAACATGGTAATCTAATATCAGGCCGGCTTTTTTAGCCCTTTCCATATCCTCTCTGGCCATTGCCAGTGCCTCAGGATGGGAACTGGAATGGCCTACATAGCCTCCAATATCGGCCTTGATGGTGCTTAATGTTATCTTCATTCTCTGAAGTCCTCCTTACAGAATCTCAATATCCAATGCTCTTGCGAGCCTGTATTCCATATTCACAGGGATGTTTTGCTTTTACCATCTCCATAATCAGGTCTATCCGCCGGATCAGCCGCACATCAGGACAGTTCGATAAGAATAAACTCACCATTTGACGGCTTCCGCAGTATTAATGAAAATAGTGTCTTCGGTGTCAACCGGTTTCATACCACCGCACCAGCATGCGCTCACAGATTATATTTTGCATACGTTAGCATGCGGCAGCTTCAACGTTCTGAAGAGGTTTCCTCTCTTTCCTGCGGATTGATAGTGCAAAGGGCAGTAAATGCAGTGAGTCCGTACCGCCCGAACGTGACGTTCGGCAAACCCGAAAGCATTTTCTGCTCGTCATACGGATACGCACCCTTCAAAAGAAGATAATGTGCATGTGGAATTCCTGTCCTGCGGCGCACAAAGCAAGTTCGAGAGCAACCGACGCTTTTCCCTTATATCACCGTCAAAGACCTCGACAAGCCCCTCCGGCACCAGGAAAGACGTTCAGGAATTTCTCTTGACACCTCAGAAGTTTAGCAAAACATTGACCAGCGGTCAAACGAATACTTCATTTTTGCACTATCTATCTGTTACAATTGAGCGCGAAGACAGCAGTATGAGCCAACACAGGGAGAAAGACGAAAGCGATACCAGACTACTTTTCGGCCGTTGGGTTTCCAAGGCTGAGATCAGGTGTGAGGCCTTCGGCACGATCGATGAGACTATCTCCATTCTCGGGCTGGCACGGCGTTTCTGCCTCCCTGAGATCAACTCCTCTATCGCTGACATCCAGCAAGACCTGTTTATCGTCTCAGCCGAGCTTGCCACGCTGCCGCAGGACCGAGCGAAGCTGATAGAAAAGGGCAGAACCGTAAGCGATGCTATGGTGCACAAGCTTGAAGACCTCGCAACCGCTCTTAAAGCAGAGGGAGTCATGCCGCAGCAATTCATCATACCCGGAGAAAGCTCCACCGGCGCAGCAGTGCTCGATATGGCACGGGCAACCATCAGGCGAGCTGAGCGCGAGGCTGTGCGTATTAAAAATAGTGAAGACGTAAGCAGTTGTTTGCTACGCTATATGAACCGTCTCAGCACGGTTCTTTTTCTGCTGGCACGCAGCGAGGAAGCGAGAGAAAAATAATGTACGTAATTCCCGCTATAGATCTCATCAACGGTAAATGCGTAAGGCTCTATCAGGGTGACTACAGCAAAAAGACCGTTTATTCCGATGATCCCGCGGCCGTTGCCCGGCGCTGGCGGGACGCGGGTGCGTCGATGCTCCATATTGTGGATTTGGACGGCGCAGCGGCAGGCAAGCCGCAGAACCTGCCTGTAATTGAGCGCATCCTTAAAGAGACGGGGCTGAAGGTGGAATTGGGCGGCGGTATACGTGACGAGGATACCATCGACCGGCTGTTGGAGATGGGTATTGAACGCGTTATACTCGGCACCATCGCGCTGGAGCAGCCGGAGCTTACCGAGAAGCTTTGTCGGAAATTCGGTCCGGCTATCGTTATCGGCATAGATGCACGGGACGGCTTTGTGGCCGTACACGGCTGGAAGAAAGAAAGCACTGTGAAAGCAGTTGACCTGGCGCGCGGGATGGCGGCAAAAGGGATGCGGCGCATCCTCTATACCGATATCAAACGGGATGGCACCCTGACCGAGCCCGGATACGATGCTATCTCTCTATTGATTGAAAGCCTTAAAATACCGGTCATCGCCGCCGGCGGCATCGCCAGCCTTGAGCATCTGATTAAGCTTGATGAGCTGGGAGTGGAGGCAGCGGTGGTAGGCAAGGCACTCTATACCGGTGATGTCAATCTGAAAGATGCTATAGAGGCACTTATATAACGTCTGGACGGGGGAACCGGCGCAAGCCGGGACGCGGCAGTCTGCTCAAACGGCCTTCTTTAAAATGTCACCACCAGGCTGCCATCAGACTCGAGGCTAACTATGATAGGAAATAGAGTAAATTAACCCGCGTCACCGCCCTTTTCCCGCAGAATATGGAAATAATTACCCCGGATTTGTTATACTTGCTGGAGAAAGTAAGAGGTTTATCAATGTTGAAATTCGATGACAAAGGTCTTATTCCGGTAATCGTCCAGCACTATGAAACCGGCGAAGTGCTCATGCTGGCATATGCCAACAATGAGGCTATGAAAAGGACATTGTCCAGCGGTGAAGTCTGGTTCTACAGCAGAAGCAGACAGGAGCTGTGGCATAAGGGCGCCACTTCAGGAAGCATTTTGAAGGTAAAATCAATCGCTAAAGACTGTGACAGCGATGCAATCCTTATCAAGGCAGACCCTGCAGGGCCTGTCTGTCATACCGGTAATTTCAGTTGTTTTTTCCAGGACTGCCTGCAGCAAGACCTGACGGACTGAAAGACATGGGCAGCCTCGGCCTATTGCGGCTTACCGGCCGCATCGGTATTGACTACCTTTCAGGGCATACAGCGCGCTCTTGTGCTGCTTATCATCCGGTTCCCGTGTGGTTATAGACTGCAGGGCCAGTCCCTGCAGCACCAGCGATTCTATCAGAACGATTAAACCTTCGATCAGAGGCTATATGCGCAATTTTTCTTTACAGAGAGAGGCAAGAGGCTGTTCTTCGATTCCTATCTGGCTGTCCGCGCATCATCACTCCTTCGATAACCACCTGTCCGCCGCAATTGAATTTTGTTCTTTTGCCATATAAGAAAAAGGAGCGGTCTACAGCCGCTCCTGCTTTTTTTTGTGCCTCTATCAGCTTATTTATTCAGATTATAGCGACGCTTGAACCGCTCTACTCGTCCGGCACTATCGATAATCTTCTGCTCACCGGTAAAGAAGGGATGACATTTACTGCAAAGCTCTACCTTAACCACATCTCTGGTAGACCCGCAGGTGAAGGTATTGCCGCAGGAGCAGATCATCTGGGCATTTTCATTATATTTAGGATGTATCTTTTCTTTCATTATACTATTCCGAATACACGCTTACTCTTTTATTTGATTTGGTGTTCTGTTCATAAGCTACAGTACCATCGACAAGAGCGAACAGGGTATAGTCCCTGCCTAAGCCCACGTTGCTGCCCGGGTAAATACGGGTACCGCGCTGGCGTACCAGAATCGTACCGGCCCTTACCCTTTCACCGCCGAAGCGTTTTACACCCAGGCGCTTGGGTTTGCTGTCACGCCCGCATCTGGTGCTGCCGCCGCCTTTTTTATGAGCCATTAGTCATTACCTCCGGCAGAAGCTTCTTCTTCTTTTTTGCTGGACTTGCCGGCGGCTTTAGCGCCCGGCTTGACGATATCATTTATCTCCAGCATTGTGTACTGCTGCCTGTGCCCTTTCTTGACGCGGTAGCGTACCTTGGGCTTATATTTGAAAACGATTATCTTTTTACCTTTCCCCTCGCCCACGCAGGTAGCCTTCACGCTGGCATTTTCAATGACCGGATTACCGACAATGCTATCCTTGCCGTCATTGATAAACAGCACACGTGAAAGTTCCACCTGACTGCCTTCCCCTGCGCCGATATAATCGACTTTAACCCTGTCACCGGCAGCAACTCTAAACTGTTTTCCGCTTGTTTCTATAATTGCATAACTACTTTTCATCACAAAGGAAATATTTAACCATGTTTGATTACTAAAGTCAAATCGACCGCTCTGCAAATAGCCAACCCTAGTATTGTATCATGAATACGGCTGTAGTACTATTGGGTCAAAGACCAAAAGGCTATTTACATAATACAACGTTACATAGCATACTGTGCTCGATAAAGCCCAATACGGGCATAACCGGCATACCGGACATCTGTTCGTATCCAAAAACGGCGATTAAACAGATTAACGAGGAGCGAGTTATGACAGAGAATATTTCGAGCTCGGAGGCGGCTGAGGACAACGCAGCCCAACCTTTATCCGTACCCATGCCTGACGGCACCGTATACAGCAGGACAAAGGGCATACGCCCTACCGCGGCACCCTTTTCACTTTCTCCTGTATCAGCTTACGAACCAATTATCGGCGCGCAGAAAATTGACCGCCTGCTTGCAGCCGTAGAGAAGGTTAAAGGACTTAAGATACTGGAGCTAAATTCCACGGCGGTGGGAGGAGGGGTAGCCGAGATGCTTCACTCGAGCATCCCCTTCTTAAACGAGCTCGGCATAGATAATGAATGGCAGGTTATCCGCGGCAGCAAGCCTTTCTATGAAACCACCAAAGCCATTCACAACCTGCTCCAGGGGCGCGGCGGCTATTTTACCGCCGATATGGAGAAGATCTACTTTCAGACATTGAAGGAAAACGGATGCTGTGATGTCAGCGCACGCGATGCCGATATCGTCGTTATACACGACCCGCAGCCGTTAGGGCTGGTTCCCAGGTGCTATGAAAAAGAGGTTAAAAAGGGAAAATGGATATGGCGCTGCCATATAGATATGGATGAGGAGACCTTACAGGCCAATCCTACGCTGGAATTCTTCATCAACTACTGGGTAGAGCCGATGGATGCAGCCATCTTCTCCGCCGCCCAGTATATCATCTGCCGCTGGCCTTTCCCTAAATTCATTATTCCGCCTTTTATCGATCCTCTCTCCCCCAAGAACCGGGATCTAACATTAAATGAGATAGAGGACGTTTTGGAGCGCTACGGGATAGATCCCTCCCTGCCCATCATCTGCCAGATAGGCCGCTTCGATCCATGGAAAGGGCTCGATACGGTTATCGAGGTCTATAAAAAGGTTAAGGAGCGCACGCGCTGCCAGCTCGTTATAGCAGGAGGCACAGCAACCGATGATCCTGAAGGCGATACGATACTCTCCATAGTGCGCAAGCGGATAGGCAAAGACCGGGATGCGCATATACTCTGTCTGCCGCCAACAAGTGATATAGAAATCAACGCCCTTCAGCGGGCCAGCCGTGTGGTGCTGCAGCTTTCCACCAAGGAAGGATTCGGTCTGACCGTCACCGAGGCTTTATGGAAATCGAAGCCGGTTGTGGCAAGTCCTGTAGGCGGCATAACACAGCAGATACGCGACGGCGAATACGGTTTCTTTCATCAAAACCACAAAGACACTGTGGACAACATACTCTATATACTTGAGAACCCGCCCGCAGCGGAGCTGATGGGGCGCAAAGGGCATCTCTATGTACGCGACCATTTTCTTATGCCTGACCGTCTGGCAGACCACCTCAAGGCAATGGATATGATACGCACATCCACACTGGATCATGACAGCATCATCAGCTTCCATTCATGGCATAAGCTGGATAAGAGAAAGTAAAGAGTATCTCTCGATACGGCATTTAAGGGCACTGTAACAACACGAGCCGCCAGGAAATGGGCGATATAAGCCGTATCACAAGCTTATTTGCACGTATACCTCAAGCTATTTATGCTACAATTATTACTGCCTGATGCGCACGGCATGAAAGGAGAAAACGGTTAAAGGAAATGCTGCCGGTTCAACAAGTTACCTTTAACCTTGTCAGACAGATTTATGAAAACTGTACTACAATGCGATTTTGACGGCACATTGACCGTTGAGGACGTGGGTTTTATGCTCCTTGAGCTCTACGGCAAAGGAGACTGGGAAAAACTGCTGGAGGATTACAAGGAGCACAGGATAAATGTGGATGAGTTCAATACCGCCGTCTTTGCAATGATAAAGGCCGATAAGCAGACGCTGGTGGATGCCACACGTAAAAACGCCGTGGTGAGAAAAGGGCTGAAAGAGCTTGTCGACTACTGCAAGCGCAAGGACTACAAGCTCGTTATCGTCAGCAACGGGCTGGAATTTTATATCCAGACCATACTTGAGGATATGGGGATGGGAGAGGTTGAGTTCCATGCCGCCAAGACGGAGTTTCATCCGGACGGACTCAAGGTACGGTATATCGGACTGGACGGCAGCCGTTCCAACGACGGGCTGAAAGAGGCCTACATCAAATCCTATCTGGATGAGGGCTGCCGCGTAATCTACCTGGGCAATGGGGACTCGGATATCTACGCTGCCAGGCACGCTCATCAGGTTATCGCCAGAGACTTCCTGCTCTCATACTGCGCCGAGCAAGGCCTTAATGTTCTTCCTTTTGAGGACCTCCACGACGTTATAGAGATACTGGAAAAGCTGTAAGGCTCTTACAGCTATCCGTACAGATAAAGCTACACTCAAAAGGTCGTAAGGGGTGTATGATGGGACGCGGTATAAGCGCTGAAACAGGCTCTACTGTCTCTACGGAGGTACGCATTAAGCTGGATAAAGCCTCCAAGATCTACCGCATGGGACAAATAACGGTTGAAGCATTGAGAGAGGTCTCTCTGGAGATTATGGCAGGCGAATTCGTAGTCTTTCTGGGGCCGAGCGGGTCCGGCAAGACCACGCTTCTGAATCTGGTAGGCGGACTCGATATTCCCACCTCCGGCAAAGTTATAGTCGACGGCATCGATATCACCGGTTTGTCAGGGCATGCGCTCACCGGTTTCAGGCGCAACCACATCGGCTTCATCTTCCAGTTTTTCAATCTTATACCTACGCTTACCGCACGTGAAAACGTGGAGTTCGCTGCCGAACTGGTGCAGCACTCCCGCTCTCCCGACGAGATATTGGAGGAAGTGGGGCTGAAGGAACGCGTCGATCATTTCCCCAGCGAGCTTTCCGGCGGTGAAAACCAGAGAGTTGCCATCGCGCGCGCCCTTGCCACGGATCCGCCTGTGATACTCTGCGATGAACCGACCGGAAGCCTCGACTTCGAGACCGGTAAACATATCTACAAGCTGCTGAGAGTGCTTAATGCAGGCAGCGGTAAAACGATTGTGGTGGTTACCCACAACTCGGCGGTAGGTGAGATTGCCAACCGGGTGATAAAATTGAGGGACGGCAGAGTTTCCGATATCATACACAACCGGCAGCCTATCGACCCCGATGAGCTGAAATGGTAACGGAGCATCACGGAAAAGAAATACACAGGAAGGAACATGCAGACAGCGCATTCATATCTGGCCTCCCTGCTACCGGCGATGATATAATACTGGTACAATATAAGCATCCTGTTATGCTTAAATAGATAAACTGCTAAGGTACATACCGATGCCCGTCTCTGCGGTAATATGTGATTGGAACGGAACTATCATTCACTACAGGAATGAAAAACCCCTGCTCAACTATATAGGTGTGGAGCTGTTCAAATCCTGCCTTCCCTTCAGAATAGCGCGTATGAAACATATCCTCAGCGCCAAGAAACGCATGGAACTGATAGAAACGATGGACCATAACGGACATTATACGGACCCCGTCAGGGAGGTTTTTAAAGTGTACAACGAGGAGATCATTCGGGGGGTCCCTGTCCCCTTTATCAACCGTGCGGTGGAGAAATATGCCCGCAAGCCCAAAACACAGCGCAAACTGGACAAGCGCATACTGGAGAGCGTGAAGCTCTGTTATGAAAACGGCAGGACTACCGGCATACTTTCTGCCGGATACGGGTACGGCATCAATATGATATTGAAAGAGTCAGGTTATGAAAGATACTTTCATTTCTGTAAAGCCGATACGCTGACTCAGGAAAACGGTTATGCGCTGGAGTTCGGTCTCAGTATCTACGGCAGCAAACACGAGTGTCTTGACAGAATCATGGCGGAGAGAAAGCTGGATCCCGCACAGGTGGCATATATCGGGGACAGTGAGGATGATGCCGTTTGCCTGAGCATGGTAGGATACCCCGTAGTACCTTTCTTTGCACCTCCCGAGCTTAAAGAGAGTTTCAGCCGCAAATACAACGCTTTCGTTCCCGCCGACGGCGGCGACTTGCATAACTACCTGCTTAAGGGCTGAAGAGAGACAGGTTTCGGCAAAGCGTTATATTTATGTAAAGTTAGGCGATAAGGCCAGGTTAGAAATCTATCACAAAACGGCCGTTCTCATAGATAAGCTTTCCGTCCACTGTTATCTGCCCGCTCTTTCTGAGATCGCAGATCATATCCCAGTGAATGGCTGATTCATTCCTGCTGCCGCTCTCCGGATATCCTGCACCAACAGCCATATGAAAGCTGCCGTTTATCTTCTCATCGAAGAGTATCTCTCGGGTGAAGCGCTGTATACCCTCGTTGGTGCCGATGGCGAACTCGCCTACGCGGCGTGAACCTTCATCCGTATCGAGCGTTTTGAGCAAAAACTCCTCATTCTTTTCCGCCGTTGCTTTTACCACCCTTCCCTTCTCGAACCAGAGCTGTACTCCTGTCACCTCCCTGCCCTGATAGATGGCGGGATAGGAAAAGCGTACATGTCCCTCCACACCATCCTCCACCGGCCCGGTAAAGACCTCGCCGTCCGGCATATTCTCATGTCCGTCGCAGTTGATAAAAGACCGCCCTTCGATATTGACACGCAGGTCGGTATCAGGCCCAGTCACATGCACCATCTTCTTTCCTTTCATCCACTGCGCGATTCTCTCCTGCCAGGCGGAAAAGCGCCGCCAGTAGCTGATGGGATCGTTAATATCCGGCATACAGGCGGTATAGACAAAATCTTCATACTCGCGCAGGCCCATCTCGGCATCCTGAGCAAAAGCGTTGGTGGGGAAGAGCGTAAGCGTCCAGCGCAGTGTGCCTTCCGCCGCCCGCCGGAGCATAATTCTGCTCATCTCCGCATGTGATTGGCTGTAGAGCACCGTTTTAGCTGAATCCACACTGCTCAGCGACCTGGTATTGACCTCCGAAAGCACGCTGATGCGGACATCGTAGGTCTCTATAATACTCTTAAGCGGTTCATGCATATAGCGCAGCTGGTCATCCGAGGCATAGCTGTAAAATATCTCGTCCATGCCGGGAAGGCCGAGCATCATGAGCGGGTAGCCGCCCGCTTTGAGCACGGCGATATATATTTCTTTGAGCAGCGGTTCAGCCGTGGTATTGCCGTTGATGGCCACCCGCTCACCGGGTTTTACCGCAACCGAATAGTTGACCATAAGGTCAGCCAGTTTGGAAACTCTGATATCCGTCATTTTTCTGTCCTCCCTTGCGGCACTTATACAGCAGGTGATCAGGCCGCGTTTTGTATGCGCTTAATAACTTCCCGTATATTACGTATCAATGCTCGCTTGCCGGCACTTTTATCGATATCGCCAGGATACATGCGATCAGGCCGATGCTTGCCGTCAGCCAGAACGCTGTGCTATAGCTGCCGCTTATATCATAGATATAGCCGGTAACCAGGGGGCCGATGGCGCCCCCTATAGTATAGAGAAACGTTACCATCCCCATCAGTACGCCCACCGAGCGCAGTCCGAACAGTCTGGCAGTAACCAGCGACATCAAAGCCATGATGCCTCCGTACGAGAATCCGAAGACTGCCGCAAAAAGGTAAAGCAGTGGTAAAGTGGTTACAAACTGCAGCAAAACCAGCGCAATGGGCAATAAGATCAGTGAGAATATCAATGTAGCCTTTACGCCGAACCTGTCGCTTGCCCAGGCCACAAGTATTCGGCTGATAATACTGGCGCCGCCGATGACGGAGACAATACTCGCTGCGGCCGTGGGAGAGATGCCCATCTCTATAGCATGGGGTGAAATATGTATCAATACACTGATAAGACAATAGCCGAAACACAAGTAGATGGCGCATGCTACGTAGAAACGCACCGTACGCATACTCTGCTTAAGGGTTAAACCGCTAAGCATCGGCTTCATTTTCCCGCTGATCTGAACGGAAGTATCGCCGTAAAGGCGCTGCCCCACTTTGCTTGGATCTGCCTTGATAAACTGCGCCGCAATGCCGACAACGACCAGTGCGGCTATGCCCAGTACGGCATAGGAAAAATTCCAGCTGTGATTCTCAATCAGTGAGCTGGCGATGGGAGGAGTAATCAAAGTACCCATCCCTACACCGGAGGCAACAATACCCGTCATCAGCCCGCGACGTGCTTTAAACCATTTGGCAGGGACGACCATCAGGCCTGGCCAGCTGCTGCCTACACCGATGCCGATGACGACGGAATAGTAAAGATAGAATTCCCAGAGAGAGGCAAGCTGGGAGAGAAGCAGAAATCCGCCTCCCACAGTAATAGCACAGATAATTCCTATCATACGGCCGCCGTACTTATCAGTGATCCTGCCGGCAAAGATGCCGATTATGCCGGAGAGAAAGGCCATAAGAGAATAAGCGCCGGAGGTCGTGGCTTTATTCCAGCCGAAATCAGCCGCCACCGGTTTAAAAAAGATGCCGAAGCTGTAGTTAAGGCCGTAGACCATGATCATGACAACAAAGCAGGCCGCCACCACAATGAAGCCGTAAAACAGCTTCTTTTTACCGGTATCAGCATTATTAGTCATAAAATTCAGTACTCCCTATCAGCGTTCCATTGCGGGCACGGTGCCCGCCGTATCCGGGTCTGAAGCGGCAGAATCCCGTATTCAGGCGCCTGCGGGACTCTCATTCCCCCCGATACTCAGGCGAAAGACCTGTGCGGCATTGGCACTGGTAGCAGATCCAATAGCCTCCGCGGTGCTTCCTCTTATTTCCGCCAATGTCCGCGCAATAAGAGGGACATACGCAGGCTCGTTACGTTTTCCCCTGTACTGCTGCGGCGGTAAAAAGGGAGCATCGGTTTCTACCAGCAGCCGCTCATCCGGCACAGCGCGAATGGCACTGTATAACCCCCTGGATGACGGATACCCTATATAGGCACCGAAAGCGATAAAAAAGCCCGCTTCCACATAGCGGCCGGCAGCCTCGACATCGCCGTTAAAACAGTGGATGACGCCCGGTGACGACCCCTCAGGCAAATTCAGCGCCTCTGCCCACTGCGTGAGTATGGGGATAATATCCCGCTCCGCCCGACGACAGTGTATCACCACCGGCAAACCGAGCTCGGAGGCAAGTTCAAGCTGCCAATGTAATACCTTTACCTGATCCTCCGCCGGAGACAGATTGCGGTAATAGTCCAGTCCGGTTTCACCGATTGCTACCACACGTGGATGGGCAGCCAGTTCCCCCAGCTTTTTTATATCATCCCTACTCACTTTAGCGGCATCATGGGGGTGAAAACCCACTACGGCCAGCATATGCTCGTTTTCCGCAGCCATTTCAATCGCTCTGACGTTAGAAGGAAGGTCAATGCCTACATTGACGATTGTCCCCACTCCGGCATCCAGCGCCCTCTCAACAGCCTGCCCGTAATCATGGCTGAAATCATCCAGATTCAGATGGGCATGCGTATCTACAAGAGAAAGATCAGATAGTTTTTTCATTAATATTTCAGCAGATTTCAGAATAGGTAAGCGAGCTTCTTAAAAAAATCCCAGACCCAATTTCAAGCGAATCACTCCCATTACGATAGCAATTACACACATCACTATTCCCGCTATACCGGCATTTCTCCTGCCCCTCGCCCCGGCAGTGGCAATAACGGAGATAATCAGGCCGATAACGGCAAAGGGAATATTACCCCAGTTCAGCCATCCCAACAGAGGAATAAAAGCTATAAACATACCGATCATGGCCAGGATACCCCACAGCAAAGCCAGAACCTGCATTGTTCCTCCTCGAAAATAAAGTTCTACTCATTCTAAAGTATGGAGGGTTTTGAATCAATTCCATCTCCCCTCCCGGAAGTATAACGCCCACTGGAGGTAGTATGATAACAGCTTATATGCCGGGCAAATTATCGTCCGCTTCAATATGGGGCTTGATATCCAGAAGCGGCGTTCCTTCCAGTGCATCGAGACCCCTTACTTTCAATAGCCTTCCTTTGCGTCCGATAAGCTCAACGATACAAACGCCGATACCGTTAGGACGGTTCGGTGAACGGCTGGCAAAGACGCCTCGAAAAGAATCCGCTCCGGGCGGTTTAACCATAAGCGAGTATTTTCGTGAACGGTGAAAGCGGTAGAGCACCAGCAGCCGGGCATACTGTTCGATGCCTTCAAGGCCTTGCCCGTACTCCTCATAAACCTCTATGTCGCTCTCCTTTGCGGAAAGAAAACCCTGCCGGGGAGCATCACTTTGGGAATTGTAGGGGGAATGGATAATACCTATTGGCACAAGCTCTGCCGACATTGCATACCTGCCTTTCATGACGCCGCTGTACCTGTTATTGTAGCAGATAGCCTCCGTCGGCAATAAACCGGTCCACACCTGTTGCCCCGCGATACAGCTGATGTTATAATCAAGCTAACTTTATTTCAGTCCGACCGGAGCGTGACGATTATGACGGAGATACTGCGGGGAAAAGGACTCGCCACCAGATTTCAGATTCTTATCGCTATAGCATCCCAGCAGCCAAATATACAGCAAAAGGATATCGCTCGCCAATTACAGGTAACACCTCAGGCAATCTCCGAATATATAGAAGAACTTATAAGAGAAGGAATGATATCCTCCCGTGGCCGCTCCAAATACACGGTTACTCAGAAAGGGCTGGACTGGGTATTGAGGCAGTTCCGCGACCTCGAGAGCTATTCATCTTACGTCAAGAAAACCGTCACCAATATCACTACCTCTCCGGCTATAGCAGACGGGAATCTCAGCGCAGGGCAAAAAGTAAACCTCGAAATGCGGGACGGACTTCTCTATGCAACTGCAGCAGGCAGTTCGGAAGCCCACGGCATAACTATCTCCAATGCTGACAGCGGAGAGGATACGGGCATCACCAGGATCGAGGGTATTATTCCCATTAAAAAAGGGACAGTCACTATTCTCAGGGTCCCGGATATACGTGACGGGGGATCGCGAGGGGTGAACTTGAATAAACTGAAAAAAGAGTCGGAGAATGCGTCTTTACTCGGCGCTGTCGGGCTGGAAGCATTGATAGCACTCAGGCGGATCGGCATGCACCCTCACTATTTATTCGGAGTGAAGGAGGCCACTGTTGAAGCTGCGCAGAGAGGTATATCTTTCACGGTGGTATGTGCAAGCGATAACGTGCCCGAACTGATACAGATGATCGATAATGCCCAGCTGGAATACCGCCTCATCGACATGAGAATCCTCTGATGAAAGTTATCCAGCCGGATATATTCCGGTTCCCCGCCTCTTTATAAAGTCAGTTCGCACGATAGCACGTTTTCTTATATCACATTCATTTTACTCTATCAAATCAAGATATTGCCCGGCTGAAATGTCGGGCTAAAGCAGTTCTTCAATGCCCTGTACCGTATCCGGGTAATCATCAAACGGCAAACCGTCGTATTCGCCTCTCTGGAGATACCGGTATAAAAATATATCCACGGGCAAAATATACGTCAGGCAGGCTTCATTGCGGTTTAAATGAGGTTATAATCAAACAAATAAAAACGTTGAAAACAAACAGCTAAGAGAGCCGTTCTGCCGGCAGTACTCAGAGAGATTACTCCACCACCGGGTACACAAGTACCTTAAAAAAACAGTACTATCTCGCTATTTACCGGCCAACAAAATAGCTGCATACTTGGTATGGAACACAGATAATACTGCAGAGCACGTACACAGAAGGGTAAAAAAAGACTCTGCTAGGGCTTGAGGGGCTTACTAGCAGAGCCGCACACAGGAGGGCGTCCCGTGTACGACAATTTTAACACACCCGTCAATAGTGAGCAATTACACAATTTAAACATTTTATAATTCTTCATAAACAGACTATAAAGCACCTGATTAATTCAGCCGTAAATATTCCGTTGACGCACGGCTATACGTACTCTATCATATACGCCGTGAAAAGATATACGGAAGAGCTGCCCGGATTTCCCTCCTTTTTCACGACTTTGAGCGGGCTTAAGGTGCATTACAAATGCGGCGGCAGCGGAGCGCCGCTGTTGCTTCTGCATGGGGCAGGCTGTGATTGGCGGGAATGGGATAAAAATGTCTATTTTTTAACCCGCCATTTCAGAGTATATGTTCCCGATCTCCCCGGCTACGGATTGAGCCAGTACCCGGATCTGCCGGTACCTTTCTCATGGTATGCACTCTTTCTAAACGATTTTCTGGAGACGCTGCACATTAACAGTGCACATGTAATAGGGCATTCATTGGGCGGTCTTTCCGCCATACTCCTGGCCCTGAATTACCCGCAAAAAACCCCAAAGGTGATCCTGGTTGCCAGTGCCGGAATCGGCGATATCAGTAGAAGAGGGAGAATGCGCCTTTCTTTCTTAAGGACGGCAGGGATGCTGATGGGTAAAAAGAAGCCTCCTGTCTACGCAGCAGAGCCGGAGGGCGTCTGGCTTATCAAGGACAGGTTACGTGAGCTTACCCCTTCCGTACTGCTGATCTGGGGCTCGAAAGACCCTTATTTCCCGCTCGACTACGCGCACACTGCTCATAAGCTAATCCCGCACTCTAATCTTCATATATTCGATGGATGCGCCCACGCCCCGCAGCGTGAATGCACGGAGGAGTTCAATGAACTGGTCTACCGCTTCCTGACGGAATTAAATGAAGAACCGGATTGAATATTTCTGCAGCGCTCCTGAAAAAGTATGTGCTATCCTGATGAGCTATTTCCTTTTCTGCCCTTCCTGGGCTTCTCTTTCCTCTCAATGGCCTCAATGCGGGCATCGATCGATTCGAAAAGAGACTCATTCCCGTAAAAATCCGTCTTATTAAAAGACATGTGTTCTCTGTAGTTATCCAGTTCGGCTAGAAAAAGATTGAACCTTTCCAGTGACGGATCAAGATCATACAGCCCGTAGCCCATCTCTTGAAGATAATAGGCGTTTATCAGCTGTTCAAAGTCCTTTTTTGTGGGTACCGAATATACAGGTTTACCCAGGTACAATGCTTCACTGATAAGACTCAGGCCGCCGTTGGCTATAATCGCTCTACACGATGCCAGGTCAAGCAAAAACTGGTCACCCGAGGGCCGCAAGATGACATTATCCATCCCGGACACACCGTCCCCAAAACCATATGCTCTGAATTTGCAGTCAGTGCCCTTCAGCAAAGGCATAAGGACTTCTCTCCTTTCAGGCGTCCTGACGTATATCAATATATGCCCTTCATCGGCAGGTTTCATAGAACGGACTTCGTTGCGCAGCAGCGGTCCTATCAGAGTTGTTTTCGCGCGCAGCTTTTGTTTGATCTCCGGGAAGAAAAACGAGGTGATATAGAAATGGTCGGCAAAGCCGTTAACGCTCTGGCAAAGGCTTTTAGCGATGGAATAATCGTTATACCATTCACGAGGATACTTCAACTTGCAATTAGTAATCATATGCTGATTATCTACACTTAATAGCGGAATTCTGCGCCATTTACTGATAAATGGAACAAAGGGCTCGAAGTCGCTGATCACCAGGGAAGGCTTGAAAGAATCAGACAGCGCATGCAGTTTGATAAGTACGGGTACGCCGTGTTTCATTAAGCGCTCCGAGTTCTCCTTTAACGTATCCCAGACATCTACCTGTTCGTCTTTGTTGACAATACGCATATTCGGTATTTGTACCGTATTGAAAAAGGCAGAAAGATAGTCATAGGCAGAACCGGAGGTAACAACTATTACCTGATGGCCTTTAGAGATCAGGTGTTCTATCAGCACCTTGCTGCGTGAAGCATGACCACGGCCATCGCCGGATAGACCATAGATAATCCGCACTATTCTGATTCCTTAACTTGATTTAATAAGGGTTTTATATATGGGTCTACTAAGATTCTAGCAGCAATAATTAAGAAATAAAAGTGATTCAGCCTATGATGCCACCGCTCAAAATCCACAGCCGCAAGGCAAGAAAAAAATTGCCCGTATAAAGCATCAGGCCGGGTCCCCATAAGACGGGGGACCCGGCCCTCTGTATGTTTCTCAGGTCAGAACTACGCTTTCCCGATCCTGAACATTTTGGTACCACAGACCGGGCATACACCCTGCGTTGCAGGCCTTCCGTTTTTCATTGTCACTTGTTTCGGATTCTTCATGTCCCTTTTTGCCCGGCATTTCATGCAATAAGCTTGCATATATGTCCTCCTTGTATTTTGTAATGGATACGAGGTCTATTTATATACGATACATATAGTACTGTCAATAGTACTCTGATAGTACAAAAGTACTGCATGCCGCCTTTTTACAACGCACGTGCAAAATTGAGATAAAGTTGTGCTATTTGCACGACCTGATTGAAGGAAACGGACTCTTCAGGTGTGTGAGCCGCTTCCAACGTTCCCGGTCCCAAGATTATGGAATCCACACCACCCGCCCACAATATATTGCCGTCGGAATGGCTGCGAAACTCCTGCGGGTCCCAGGGAAGCGACAGTTTCCCAAACTGGTCTTTAAGTTTTTTTATCAGAGGCCTGTCCTGTGATATCTGATAGCCGGAATACGCCGCCTCAAATCTTAAGGAGGCATCAAGGCTGGGGATAGATTCATCGGCACTCTCTACTAAGCGCTCCAGCTCCGCCTTGAGCAGGTCGATGCGTGAATTGGGCGGAAGGTGAATATCCAGCCAGGCCTCGCAGCTGTCAGGCACCACAAAGCCGCCGGGGAAACCGGACATCTCCCGGATATTATAGACCAGTCCGTTGGGTGCGTTGCCGGCATATTCGGTGATTCTCAATAGCAGTTTAAGCATATTTTCAATAGCATTCCTGCCCAATTCGGGCATGGAGGAGTGAGCTTTCTTGCCCCGCGTACGCAGCAGTACCTCCAGATAGGCATAGTGACCCAGACACGGCACCATATTGGTCGGCTCGCCTACTATCGCCCAGGGGAAATGATACTGATTTACCAGTTCCTTGGCACCGGAGTTATCCTCCTCCTCATCTACCACCAGCGCCAGGGCCACCGGAGGGAAGGTCTTCTTTCTGCCGGAGAGCACAGTGAACGCTTCTATCATGGCAGCGCAGCCCGCTTTCATATCGGCAGTGCCCAGCCCGCTGATGGTATCCCCTTCCTCATGAGGGCCGTAGTCATCAAGATCATACGCGGTAACGGTATCGAGATGGCCTACATAACAAAGCTCGATTTCATCCTGTTTTTCAGGCAGCACGATGAGATTAAAACGGTTTTCATCAATTTCTTGTCTGGTTGTCACAAGTCCCTGTTTTTTAAGATAGTCCTCAAGATACTCAAGCAAGTTCTCCTCTTTACCCGAGGGACTGTAAATATCAACCATCTCTTTAAGAAGATTCTTCAATCTATCCTGCTGTATATTCATCGTTATCTCCTGCCTCATGCGGCATGTAGCTTCAAACAATCACCATTTGTTATCCATGGTTACCGGATACGTTTTCCTGTCCATCCGATTTCTTGGGCCTTTTCTTAAGCGTTTTGGCCAGCCACACATGATTTCCTGAAATCGAAAACTTGAGTGAGTTAAAGAAGGCAATCGCCGGAGCATTCTCTGCGTCCGTGTCCGCTATAACCATCCTCACGCCGTTCTTCCTCAACCGCTGTTCTATATTGCGGTAGAGCCGCTTACCCAGGTTAATGCGGTGATATGCTTCATCCACTCCTATCCAGCTGATATACCCGTATTTCTTCCAGGCAGTACCCTGTTTTTCAATGGTCGTTGCCAGAATGAAGCCCACTATTGTGCCGTCGTCGTCCTTCTCAGCCACCAGGCAGTACTCGGGGTCTGAGGTAAAGGCATCCGTCACCTCATACGGATCCCAGGTACGATACAATATCGGGTATTCTT
The DNA here is from genome assembly GCA_964519615.1 of uncultured Dehalococcoidales bacterium. GTDB lineage: Bacteria > Chloroflexota > Dehalococcoidia > GIF9 > UBA5629 > CAZFIM01. Next base: position 7,914 of record CAZFIM010000026.1, on the reverse strand, counting down.
CACTGGTAAAAAGTTTCTCTCCGAGATGGTATACATAGCTTATATCATCAATCTCCATCTCGCGTATATCTATTCTGGTCCTGCCTTTTTTATGTGCTTCAGTTGACATTATCCCCTTCCTGAAAATATCCTCCATATGAACAATAAACTACAAGTCCTCAGTTGTCAATCTATTCAACCGTGCTTCTCTACTACCGGCAAGCAGCATGGCAAGCGGCCATAAGCCAAGCGCATTGTGGAACATATGAGAAAAACAACAGGCAGCAGAGAAAAAATCTCTGCTGCCTGTTGTTTATTTATACCCGTTTATAACCGTTTAAGCGTCCCTTAAATGACCCCGGTTAACTCTCCAGAATGGCCATAGCTTCACTGCGGTAGGCATCCATGAGATAGGGTATGCCGGTTACGCGGGCGCATTCCTCGGTCAGAGACATGATTTCGCGCCTGCTGATGGCCGGTACGCTGAAGCAGCGGGCACCGGCCATGAGCTGCTGCAGACCTACCCGTATTTTATCGCTGTAACTGTAGAAGCCGACAGCTCCGAGCGGAATGTTTTTCATCTCATCGGCGCCCACGATCTCCTTTACCGCCTCGTAACAGACAAAAATCTCTTCCGGCGTGGACCCGTACTGGCCGACTGTATTGGGCAGCTTGCCTTCTTTCAGCCAGTTCTGAATATTTTTGCCTACCATGCCCGGAATCATCAGCGCTCTGCCCATGCACACCGCTTTTACGAACGGTGCGCCCATTGCCATTGCTTTGAATACCCCGTCTTCGCTGGAAAATCCACCGGCAAAGGCAAGATCGGGGACCCTCTGCCCCTTATCCGAGAGTTTCCTGGCAAACTCGCTGGCGGCAGCGTGCAGATAGAGGCTGGGCATACCCCACTCCTCCATCATGCGCCAGGGGCTCATGCCCGTTCCGCCGGGAGCTCCATCGATAGTAAGCAGGTCGATGTGGGCTCTGGAGCTCCATTTGATAGCCATCGCCAGTTCACGCAGTCCGTAAGCACCGGTCTTGAGGGTGATACGCTTGAAACCGATGTCACGCAGACGCTGCACCTCGGCATAGAAACCATCTTCATCAATAAAGCCCAGCCGGCTGTGTCTTTCAAATTCTTTCAATGCGCCATCTTTAAACGCCGCCTGATTTATGGGATCTGAAGGATCGGGTGTAACGATATAACCTCTGCGCTGAAGCTCAAGCGCCCGCTCCAGGCTGTCTACTTTGATCTCGCCGCCGATACATTTGGCACCCTGTCCCCATTTCAACTCTATGGTCTCCAGTCCGTGCTTTTTATGTACATACTCAGCTACGCCGAGTCTGGTGTCTTCCACATTCATCTGTACCAGAATCTCACCGAAACCCTGATGGTAACGCCGGTATATCTCGATTCGACGGTCCATATCAGGTGCCAGAGAAACTTTACCCTTTGAATCGAACTCAAGTTTGGGATCGATGCCGCAGACATTCTCCCCGCATACCACAGTTACTCCGCTGATTGCGGCTCCCACAGCAAAATGTTCCCAGTTCTTGCGGGCAATCTCAGTGGAGCCGAGAGCACCTGTAAAAATAGGCATAGACATCTTGACCTTGATATCCCAGCCGTATTCCGTTTGAGTGTTTACATGAGGAAACGTGGCTGTATCGGGTGAGCCGATTACGCCGGCGGGGAGGCCGTGAGCACCCAGCGCATAGCCCTGAATATTAAGATGTGAATAATCGATCGGGTAGTCCTTGTCACCCCCGGCGGTAATCTCACCATAGGGCCCCGGATATATAAGTTCCCGGCCGCGGAACGTAGCTTTAAACACCTCGCAGTTGCCGGTGCAACCATCGATACAGCGGGTACAGAGGCCGCTCATGGGAGAGACGTTTTTGGACCTGTTGGCTGTCCTTGTTGCCTCGTTTGAATTTGGTCTTTGCAGATTCATGTTATCACTACTCCTCTTCTTTTTATGCTTATCTTCTTTTTATACGTTTTATATTACTTTTATGACCGTACCGCTATACCTCTATCACTGAGGTATTTTTTCGCTTCAGGTATGGTTATTTCGCCGAAATGAAATATAGAGGCAGCCAGCACTGCAGAAGCTTTCCCCTTCACCACTCCCTCATAGAGGTGCTGAAGCGTACCAGCACCGCCGGAGGCGGTTACGGGCAGCGAGACCGCTTCGGCAACCGCTCTTGTCATCTCCAGATCATAGCCCGCTTTGGTACCGTCAGCATCTTTGCTGGTGAGCAGTATTTCTCCCGCTCCCAGAGATTCCACTTCTTTAGCCCAGGCTACAATATCCTTACCCGTAGATTCTTCTCCGCTTTTAACCACGACCTCCAGCCGCGGCAGGCCGCTCCCTTGCGGGTTTTTACGCCCGTCGATGGCTACCACGACTTTTTCCTTGCCGAATTTTTGAGCAGCCTGGCTGATAAGACCGGGATTTTTTACCGCAGCAGTATTTATGGAGACCTTGTCTACGCCCATGGAAAATAGTTCCTCCATGTCAGCGGTGCTTGCGATCCCTCCCCCTACCGCAAAAGGAATTGTCACTACCTGAGCTACTTTCCTCACCCATTCCATTCTCGTCCTTCTGTTCTCTACTGTTGCCATTATGTCCAGAAAGACGAGCTCATCCGCGCCCTGCCTGCAATATGCCTCCGCTGCCTCCACCGGGTCCCGGGCATCACGCAGATTGATAAAATTCACCCCTTTAACCACTCTGCCCTCTCTCACATCGAGACAGGGTATGATTTTTATTTGTCTCACACCTGAACCTCCTGAAAATGAATTAACTGTTCATAGCGCATGACCGTACTCATGGCTAGATTGTTCACTTCAATATCCGTCTCGGCAGCAGCGGCAACGGGATTGAGCCCGCCGTAGAGCACAATACCTATCCTGTTTATCTCCAGAGGTATCTCGCATACCGGTTCACCGGTATTGCCCATTATTGCCAGCCCACCCATACCTGCCGCCTTAAGCGTGGTCAATACCTGTGTGACCACAGGTGCACAGGGAGCCGGCAGCTCACGGAAGCTGGCCAGCACCGTGCCGCTGCCTGTCTGAGCCATATTGCGCACAGCAGTCATCCCGGCACGCACAAAAATCTCAGAAGGGTCAAGAGAGGATCCGGCATAGTGTATCAGCTCAACAAAACGGCGCGGCTGCCTGTTCTTAATCTGCAATATACCGCCGAAGCGCGAGTCCACAGGTACTCCCGCCTTAAGCAGGACCCCGTTAATGGCGACGCTGCACACGGTGGCCAGCCCCACATTCCCCTCCGGAACAATGATATCTCCCAGCATCCGGCCCTGTCCGGCTACGGCAATCTTTTCGCTCACACAAAGACCTGCATCAAAAATGGGACTCATTATCTTCAGAGCGCGCTGGAAATCTTTTTCCTTAATAAAAGATATGTTTACCGGCACAGGCCCGGTCCCTGTTTGTAGATTTAAATTGGTCTGGTAGGCAAGCGAGTCAACGCGCGATCGAACATAGCCCACTTTAGCGCTGACCATGGCATCTTTCAATTCATCCAGCCCTGCGGAGGTGATTACCCTCCCGTCTCTTCCTATGAGTTTTGTTAACCCGCGTTCATCCATGAGCTTGAGGTGATAGCGCACGGTGCGTTCGTTCAAATCCACGCCGTTCTCTTTGAGCTTCTTGGCAATGAGACGCGCGCCGGTAGGTTCTCTGGAGTCGCTCAATACCTTGAGGACAAGAAGCAGCTTTCTTTCCAGTTCGTGTGTTTCAAATGCCATTTTGTCAGCAAACCTTCTACAAAATAAGGCAGTAGGCAACCGATTGCCTACGATATCAAATTTTTTCGTCGGTGTCAAATACTAAAAGAGCTGTCGGATAATAATTTACATGTAAATGTATGCAGCATGTTGTAATTTTGTTTTTATTGACAACAAAATATTTGCTGTGCTAGCATAATAAAAAGTTTCTCTGGAGCTGTTACACCTAAAGAGCCATCCACGGTGTATAGCCGGTATCCGCCGCAAGCGGATCGACGGTAACGCAGGAAACGGCGTTGCTTCCCCAGTGGAAAGGAGAATATATGATTGTGTTTTTTCTAAAAATAGCGCATCTCTGAGCAGGTGGCGCTATTTTTTTTCCTAATTTCTGAGTCTGTTTCCTATATCGCATTTTCTCCTGCACAAAAATGTCTGTAAAGAACACCATTTGCAGGTCTAACTGCCAATCAGCACAGAAGAGACATATATGAACGCGCGGTTTTTTACCGTGATTAATTACACAGTTAATGCAAAGTAAACAGGATGGAGTAATAAATGTTAAACAAATTTATCAGAATAGTTTTACCGGTTATAATCGCCATTTTTTGTATCGCAGGAGTGATGGGCTGCAACCAGACCGCAATACCGGCTGCGTCTATACCTGCAGCCTCACCAAAACCCACACCAAGTACACCTGCATCGGCCACAAGAACGGTTACCGATATGATCGGCAGAACAGTTGAACTGCCGGCAGAGATTCACTCAATAGTCAGCACGTATCCCTGGGGTTCATGGGCACTTTATGCACTGGGATCTCAGGATTTACTGGTTGGCGTAGATAGCCAATCAGTGAAATTTATACAGTTTGATAGGCTCGAGCCGGAATATAAGGAATTACCAACCGTAGGCTTTCTCAACGAGATTAATTCTGAGCAGATACTAAAATTAAATCCGGATTTTGTACTTTGTGGTGAGACGGAGGCGACACAAATAGAGAACCTCGGTATTCCCGCCGTAGTGATTGACCCAATCAATGATTGTGTCGGCTCCACTTTGGTCACAGGTAAAGCTATAGGGAAAGAGCAGCTAGCTGAAGAACTGGTCACGTTTTACGAGGATACTATTAAAATAGCCACCGACCGCACCTCCTCTATTCCTGACGATCAAAAACAGAAGATATTCTTTGTACATATGGATAAATTCACCACCATAGGAAATCAAGCCTATATCATCAAGAATGTAGGTTGCGCTGGCGGTATAAGCGTGACAAGTGATTTACCCGGGTCATACCCCAAGATTGAAACTGAGCAGCTACTGGATTGGGATCCGGATGTTGTCCTTGTTATCAACGGACCTCTTAAAGAGAAATCGGTAACGGTGGCGGATATTATGAGTGATCCGTCTTTTCAGGGAATAACGGCCGTGAAGCAATTAAGAGTATACGAAGAAGGCACCTATTACATTTATTGGCTGCACCCGACAATCGGAGCCTGTCTCGGTGTATTACAGATGGCTAAAGCAATGTATCCGGATAAATTTGAAGACATCAGTGTTACTGAAAAGGCCAACGAGTTCTGCACCAGATTTTTTGGAAGATCGTATCCCGGAGATGCCGGTGGGGTTGACTCAATTATCAAACCATAGTCGATATTGTTGGAAAGGAGACCTAACATGACAACAGAGGTATTGGACCTGTTAAAAATGGATGGGCACACGTTATTCAAGCAGGCACAGCAGATCGCACGGAATATACCAACCTTCTTCCGCTATCCGCTTTTTTTTAATACTACATGCAGAATGAAGCCAATTTGCCCACATTGTAGCTGGTACTCAAGTGCCAGATTCGATAACGATTGGTGGCGGAGATATCCCAAAGATGAGGTATTAAATAGAGCCAGAGAGCTGGAGAGGGTTGGAATACAGCGGACGATGACACCTTCAGGGTGGATGGGCTTTAAAATTCCCGACTATTTTTGTGACTACATCACTACTGTCAAACAGGAAACCAGCCTCAAATTATTCGGCTTTTATGGCCCTGTAGATATGGAGAGCCTGCTAAGGCTAAAAGCAGCAGGCATGGATGGGTATTGGTGCGGTGTTGAGGTAATGAATGAGGCTGTCTTCAAAAAGGTAAGACCGGGAGACAGCCTCAATGCACATCTCAATACGCTGATAAATACCAGAGAAGCAGGGCTGCGTGTCTGGAGCAGTTTTCTACTCGGCGTAGGTGAAAGTGAAACAGATATCGCAAAAGGAATTGAGTTTCTTAAAAACGTTGGAGCCGAGGCGGTAATGATACTCCCGTTAAGACCTTCTCCTTACAGTGAAATGGAAAGGTACGATACACCCAATCCTTACTGGGTAGCAAAAGTTATTGCCGCTACAAGAATAGCATTGGGAGAGATAGATATTATTACCTATATGAGCTTCGGCGATTTCGAATGGGCAATCGTTGCAGGGGCAAACGGTTTTCAAACACCATTGGAGCTTGAAATGAAAAAGATACAGGGGATGCGAAAGAGAATCTATGACATGGACAGCATTAGCTTTCCCACCCCCCCGGAAGATCAGTCTGGTCGCTAGCATGTCAAAAAAGAAGCTGGGGATTTTAATTATATTGCCCCTGTTACTGCTGTTTATCTCCCTTTTCGTCGGCAGGTATTTCATTAATCCGGTTACCCTGATACAGGTACTGGCATCAAAGGTGATACCAATCGACCCAACCTGGCCGGATAATGTAGAGACTGTGATCTTCCAGGTCAGGTTTCCCCGAACAATAGTTGCAATGCTGGTTGGAGCCGGGCTTTCTATAAGTGGTGCGTCCTTTCAGGGAATGTTTAAAAATCCCCTGGTAAGCCCGGACCTTCTGGGAGTTGCATCCGGAGCCGGCTTTGGAGCTGCACTGGCAATCTTGTTGTCAGGGAATATGGCGGTTATTCAAGTATCATCCTTTGCTTTTGCTTTATTGGCAGTTGCTATCACATACTGGATGAGCCGTGTATACAAGACGGCGCATATACTTCTACTGGTACTATCTGGTGTGGTCGTCGGCACTCTCTTTTCCGCCCTTATCGGCGGGATTAAATTTATTGCCGACCCATATGATAAACTCCCGGCAATAACCTACTGGTTAATGGGAAGCCTCAGTTCCGTTACCCCGAAAGAAATGTGGACGACAATTCCATCTATAGGGATCGGCTCGCTCGGCCTGGTACTTGTGCGCTGGAAAATCAATATCCTCTCCATGGGAGATGAGGAAGCCAGATCTCTGGGAATAAATACCGAGCTACTCAAAGGACTGGTCATTATACTCGCATCTGTGGTCACGGCTGCGTCAGTGTGCGTCGGCGGTATGATCGGTTGGGTAGGTCTTGTAATTCCTCATGTAGCAAGAATGATTGTGGGGCCGGATCACCGCGTGTTACTGCCTGCCTGCCTTTCTATCGGAGCAGCTTACCTGCTTTTCATTGATGATATCGCCCGGTCGGCAATCACAGCAGAAATACCTCTGGGCATACTCACTGCCGTTGTGGGCGCGCCGTTTTTCGGCTATTTGCTCAGAAGAACAAAAGGAGCGTGGTGAAATATGGAGAGCGTTATTACAGTGAAAAATGCCACCTTTGGTTATGATGATACAGACATCTTCAATGGTATAAATTTCGACCTGCATAAAGGTGAACTATTGTGCCTCATGGGTGCTAACGGATGCGGAAAAACAACCCTTTTACGTTGCCTTAACGGAATTCTCAAACTGAAGAAAGGCAAGATAGATCTGGCAGGCAGTGACATTTCCACAATGACACCCACTGCAGTAGCCAGGAAAATGGGTTTTGTTTTCCAGGACAATACCTCCCCTTTCTCTTACCCTATCATCGACGTTGTCTGCATGGGTAGAGCACCTCACCTTGGTAGTTTTGCAACACCATCAAAAGCAGATAGAAAAATTGCTGAAGAAGCACTTCACATGGTGGGCATGTATCACCTTAAAGACAGGCCTTTTATGAATATCAGCGGCGGGCAAAGACAGCTCGTTGCTATTGCCAGAACAATAGCCCAACAAGCTGAGGTAATTCTTCTGGATGAACCTACATCCCACCTCGATTTTAAAAATCAGGCGCTCATTCTCAGAACAACCAGAGCGCTGGTTGCACAGGGACTTTCTATAGTAATGTCCTC
>CAZFIM010000025.1:0-33757 GCA_964519615.1 uncultured Dehalococcoidales bacterium | reverse complement strand
TTATCTTCATAATGACACTATTGTAGTGTCACTAATCTATCTGAACTAGTACAGAGTCGTATGCATGTATAAAATACAGGCATATTTACACCTGCTGTATTACAGCCGCATTTACCTCGCCATAGTAAGGTACCACGTAAGTATATGCTGTCCCCAGATCAAAGTTACAATAGCAGCAAGAGTTAGAAATGGACCAAAAGGTATTGCATCTTTCCGGGACTTTATTTTTGTCGCTATCAGCAGAGCCGCCAGCAGTCCTCCCCCAACAATCGCTATAAATATGGCAACGATAATGAGAGGGTAGCCGGCTACCAGCCCCATCAGTCCGGCCAATTTCACATCGCCCCACCCCATACCACCACGAAAAATAAGCGCCACTACAAAGAAAAATACAAAACCGATTGCAAAACCGATTGCCGCATCCACAATCCATATACCGCTGCCTGTTTCCGCTGTAATACCAGCAGGCTCATATCCAGTAATTGACCCGGCAGCCACCATAATCAGGGCGGCAGCGGCAGCCGGATAAATTATTTTATTGGGTAAAATTCCATGCTCCATATCTATCATAAAAAGCACAATAAACACAAAACTATATAAAGCAACGATAAGCAATTCCCAGCTCAAGCCGAAATGCCACAACAGAAAAGCCAGCAGCAAGCCTGTGAACAGCTCCACCAGCAACACTCTCACAGGTATGGATGATTTGCAGTATCTGCAGCGCCCTTGAAGCAAGAGATAGCTTACCAGCGGAATGAGATCGTACCTGGAAATTCTGCGCTGGCAGGATGGGCAGTGTGACGGCGGAAAGATGAGAGACTGCCCGCCCGGAACCCTATCTGCCACAACATTGAGAAAGCTGCCGATTGCGATCCCTGCGATAAAAAATAAAGCCAACCATAGACCGGGCAAAGTCATTCCTGAAATTGCTACTCCCTGCGTAATTATTTCCTGTAAGAAACCTGTCTGCATATTACTTTCAGCCTAAGACAAAAGTAAACTGTCCGAAAACATTACGGTTATTATATCAACTATCCGGCACAGACGGCATAGAATCCCAAATATATACAAAAACCGCAAGCGAGCAATTGACCTGTAGTACTTTATTACCATATAAACTATGACCAATGCCCTATTTACTGTACTTGCGATTCATAGGATACTTTATCTGTATTTAAGTAAAAACAAAAATAAAATGAAATGAACACAGGGAGGGCAAAAATGCAAAAGCTCACAAAAAGGATAATGAAAGTCTTCCGCCATGGAGAGAAAGGCTTCACCCTTATCGAGCTGCTGGTAGTAATCGGTATACTCGGTGTACTCGGAGCGGTAGTAGCGCTTAATGTCGGCAGTTTCATCGGATCAGGACATGACGAAGCCGCCTGTGCCGAACTGCACAACGTACAGACCGCGGTGCTGGCCTATATGGCCGCTAACAGCGGCGGTGTACCTGACAGTATTGACGCATGTGCTGAATATATCGTTGGCACCGTTGCAGGCACCTATGCAATAGGAGCTGACGGAGAAGTAACTCAATCAGCATTTGATGGCGGCGCTGCCTGTACTCGACAGGCCGCAGCGCCAGAAGTACCGGAAGGCTAATCTGCTGAATAAAAATTTTAAATAGCGCCAATAAATAGTTTGTTAATCAGGACGGGATGATCATACGGTCATCCTGTTCTCTTATCTACCAGAAATTGTCAGAAAACAATCACCTTGACCGGGAAATGTCATACGCATAGAATTACCTCCACATGCACGGAAGAGTGCATGCCAAAATACTCATTGGACCGTATCAAAAAAAGATGGGAGTTATACTATGCAGCTTGAAAATCAGAGTATCGATGCATTAATCGAAGCGCTGACACTCCTCGACGGTGGATTTAGCGCTCTTCCACCCCTCCGTTATGAATACGACAACGATAAAGTTACGGAAGTACTGTGTAACGTTGCAGAACTGATGAAAGACAACTATCCCTACTTTCATCCCTTCTATGCCGGACAAATGTTAAAAGCGCCGCATCCTGTCGCGAGGCTGGCATATATGCTCTCTTTATGGATAAATCCTAATAACCACGCTCTGGACGGCGGCCGTGCCAGTTCAGCCATGGAAAAAGAAGCTGTCAGCCAGATCGCAACATTGTTTGGATGGAACAATGCGCTCGGTCACCTTTGCAGCGGCGGCACCATGGCAAATCTTGAGGCTCTATGGGTGGCAGGACAGTTAAAACCGGAGGAAGCGATTGCAGCTTCCGAACAGGCGCATTACACGCATCAACGTATCTCAGATGTATTAAAACTGCCTTTCCGTGCAATTCCCTGCCACAGCAATGGGCAGATGGACATTGCCGCTCTGGAAAACATACTCCAGACAGAAAAAATCGCACTGGTAGTGGCTACCATAGGAACTACCGGCACAGGTTCGGTTGATCCGCTTCCTGAAATCCTCAAACTGCGCAGACAATACGGTTTCCGTCTGCATGCAGATGCGGCATACGGCGGCTATTACATCCTGGTCGATAACCTGAATCCGGCCACACAAAAGGCATATTCAGCACTTCATGAAGTGGATTCGCTGGTTATCGATCCGCATAAGCATGGATTACAGCCCTTCGGCTGCGGCTGCGTTATCTTTAAGAATCCTAACGTAGGAGCATTATATAAACACGAGTCTCCATACACATATTTCACGTCTTCAAGCTTGCATCTGGGTGAAATAAGCCTTGAATGTTCGCGCCCGGGCGCAGCAGCAGTTGCTCTGTGGGCTACGCAAAAGATGCTTCCTATGGTCAAAGACGGGGAATTTGCAGCCGGTCTTGCCCGGTCGCGGTTGGCAGCTCTTTCGTTATATAACAAATTATTGAATGATCGCCGGTTCAAGACTATTATGGAGCCTGAACTTGATATCGTTATATGGACACCTCAAGGTAAACGTGCAAGCGAGATTTCTCAATTATCTAAACGTCTATTTGAAACTGCCGCTGCTCACAATCTCCATCTTGCCATATTCAACTATCCTTCCGCATTACTTGAGAGGATATGGAAAGATGTATCCTTCGACCAGGCTGCAGTGACCTGCCTCCGTTCCTGTCTTATGAAACCGGAACACTATGAATGGATTGAGCGCATATGGGATACAATTAGCTTGTCGATGGATTCGGTTACTGCGGGCGCATAGTTTTTCTACGCTTTATTCATAATTCTTATAAAGATATGCATGATGGTTGATCTATCACATGCCAATGTGGACTTTACCTGCAAGTTTCTCAACTTCTGTCTTGTCCTGACAGTAACTAAGGACCGATTCCCAGCTTATCTGCCCCTTATAAAAGAGGTTGACCAGAGCATCGTCGAGCATCTGCATGCCGATTTCAGCATGAGTGCGTATGGTATTAGGAAGTATATGAATTTTTCCCTCACGGATCAGGTTCTTGACCGGAGCATTTGCCAGCATGATCTCAATAGCGGCTATTCTTCCTCCACCCACCCGAGGGACAAGCGCCTGACTCAATACCCCTATAAGCACTGACGCCAAGCGTGATTGTGCTGCATCTCGTTCATGAGGAGGAAAGAGGTCGACTATTCTCTCAACTGTTTGAGCCGCGCTGGGAGCATGGCCGGTAGAGAGGATAAGATGGCCGGTTTCCGCCAGTGTGAGTACCGCGCTCACCGTATCGAGGTCTCTCATCTCGCCAACAAGGATAACATCCGGGTCCTGCCTGAGAACATGCTTAAGGGCATTGACAAAAGAGTGCGTATCCGCCTCAAGCTCTCTTTGCGAAAAAACACACTTATCGCTTGTATAACGGTACTCGATCGGGTCCTCGATTGTTACAACGTAGCGGTGTTCGGTATTATTTAGATGCTGTATCATTGCAGCGAGGGTAGTGCTTTTACCTGAGCCGGTAGGTCCGCTCACCACGATAAGGCCGCGCGGCCTTTTAACCAGTTCTTCACATAATAACGGAAGCCCAAGATCATGGACTGTGGGTATACGCTGAGGCTGCAAACGAAAGGCAAGACTTATCGAGCTCTGCTGCAAACAGGCATTAACACGGGAATGACCGCCATTTTCCATTGAATAAGAAAAGTCCAGTTCAAAGGTTCTTTCAAATACTTCTTGCTGCTGTTTGCTGGTAACCTGCTTGAATATATGTTCGATATCCTCGCGGCCGAGTACCGGAGCATCCTCCATGGGAGTTAGTCCTCCATCAACACGCAGTACGGGAGGGCTGGCGACAACAAGGTGTACATCAGATGCTTTGGTATCCCATGCATGCTGCAAAATGGTCTCTATGTTCATATCCTAGTTCTCCGTTTCAGATGTTTGGTCCAATTCATCTATCAGTGTAATGATAAAATCCACTTCGTTAAACTCCACCTGCTCCATCTTAGTTATCAGTACATTGTCATATCTTTCTGTTGCCCTGAGATAATTACAGTAATTGACCACTACCAGTTCATCTGCAGCAGTGCCTGAAATATTCCATTCTGTGGCCGTTATTTCATCTTCACCTGATTTTCCGTAATCGATACGATCAAGTTCAATTGCCCCCGGCAACAAACTGGTTACTCTACTCAGGTCACCGATTACTTCTTCCCGTAACGAAGCATAGTTCATCAATGGTTCTTTATAGTAAGATAATTCAGAAGTAACATTTTCCAGGGTGCTTTCAAGCAACTCTAGCTCGCTCGCCGTCCCTTTCCTGGCATCTACCATTGCGCGCGCATCTTCCACCTGCATTTGCAGGCCTCTGGTAGTATGCAGCGCCTGTCCGGTGAGAAAAGCCATATATCCGAGTACGGCGATACCCGCGATGACAAATGCCCATGCAGCTATTTGCGCAACTGACCTGGGTTCAGGAATGGAGGCAGCGGGCATGCAATTGATATTAATCCGTACCTGGTTCGTGCCGGATTTTATCTCCTTTAGAGCCAGACTGATATTGACAATATAATCTTCCGGAATGAAATCAGGTGGATATGAGAATAACAACGGCAGTGGCTTCACTCTGAAAGAGAGTTGAGTTGACAATTGCTCTCTATAATCGCCAAATATGAATGCTGCTGTATTTTCCGATATCGGCTCAGCTTTATGGCTTGAATTGTAGAAACTGATCGTCCTGCCGACTTCACCCTTGATTAACTCTATCTTCTCTTCGTCTGTCATATCCTTATTAGGGAAAAGCAGGCTTCTCAACAATTCAGGAATACCATTTATCATAACCACTATATCAAAGCTGCCTGATTGAATATTAATAACCAGAGCATCCTTTTCGTCAGCCACCCTGGCAAGAGCAAGCGGTTTGATATCCATAGTGGTAACTTCAAGATCTGCCAGCGCCATCGTTTCAAGTATCGCATCAACAGTATTACGCGGGAGACCAGCCATGCAGACTACATTTTCAACATTTGAGATTGGTTCCGCTTGCCATGACGAATAGATTTCATTGAGAGATACAGGCATGACACGGCCCATTTCCCGCCTTACCGCCTCACCCATCATCGCTTTGGGGAGGATTGGAGTTCGAACGAGCCTGTAAATAGAATGAATGCCGCTCACGCCGACGATAATCTTCTTTTCAGATATACCGCCGTTATGCATGAGTTCGCGAAGACGTTCTGCTATCTTCTCTTTTTCAAGAATGACCCCATCCTGCACCAGTCCCGGTTCCAAAGGCTCATCAAGAAATTTATCTACACGTTTGCCTTTTAGTGATAGTACATGAATACCATTATCTTCTATATCAATCGTAACCATTGTTTTTAACCCGCTTTTTTAGAGAATGATACCCTTAAATCAAATGTTGCAGTATCCTCATCGCCTTTATCCTCAGCTATTTCAAATATTATAGTATTGGGGTCCTCTATATTTACTCTACTGTATTTGAAACGCACATCCTGATCCATTGCCAAAAGGAAATTTTGAAACTTGGGTATTTGTCCCTGAAAAGAGATTTTGTACATCAGGAAAGGATAGTCAGGATCTTGTTCGTCTTCTTTCGGCTCAGTTGTTTCCAGCTTAATCACGGTGATATCGCTCTGCTCAGCAAGGTCAAGCAGCCCTTCCACAATGGCAACATTTTGCTCGGAACTGAATAACAATTCTTTTGCGATAGCAAGTTCAGCTTCAGCCTGGATATTTTCTGCCGCCAAACGTTCTTTTTCAGTAGCCGGAGTTGCTAAAATTACCTGCAAATTGGATAGTTCCTGTCTATATCCCGCCTGCAGTCCGGCTTGCTGACGGTATAGCAGTATCATTGGTATAAAAAGTACTAAGAATATACCGACGACCAGTAACAACATACTTGCTCTACTAAGCTTCGGTAATCTATCGAATAATCTCTTTTTCTCTTCTTTCAATTCAGGCTGTAGCATATCAGTACCCTTTTATTACTTTGAGTTAATTCAAATCTTCTAGTTGCGCTGTCGTTCTACGTGATAGGCCCGTATACCGGTACTTCCCTCCGTTTCGCTCCCGTACCCTCCACCGTGAGGCAGATCCTCCCGGTCACTGATACCAAGAGGATATTCAACTCTGGAACTACCCACCATATTCAGGCTCTCTCCTACAAGACAGCCATATACCCATGTACTTCCTGTCATACGAACTTCTCCGTTCGGTGCACAGACGATTGCGGATATCACAGCACTCCCGGTAAAGCTGATATCCCCATCCACGGAAATCAAAAAGGGGATTTCGCCGACATCATTCAGTTGACCGCTTCCCGTCATTTGAATATCGCCGCCGGCAATGAGAGTTCCACCACCTCGGAAGGCGCTGCCTGTCATTTTAATTTCATCTCCCACATACACAGGCCCGAGAATAGAGATATCCTTGCTTCCGGTGGTCTTAAAATCATCAGCTACATAGATGCTGCTCTGAAATTCCAGATCGCCGCTTCCGGAAATATCCATATGTCTTCCGACCTCGACCGGGCCCTGGAAAATCACATTAGTACTGCCGGATATTTTTATATCCCGTCCCACACAGATAGTGCCGGGTAGAATTACAGTGCCGCTGCCCTGTATCTTGAGATCTCTCTGAATGGTAGGTATATCGTCATATGTACCGGATGACGATATCACCCAATCACCTGTAGCCAGTACTCCCGGACAAGAAACATTCTGTGTCTCTTGCTGGTACTGGGCAACCAATGCGTCCACTTCAGCAAGAAAAGATGAAACATCTAGTTCCGCCGCCCCCTCAACTTCTTCTCCATAAATATTGGCACTGCCCGTAATATTCACATTACCTGTTGCCCCAGCATCACCTTCTACAATGGAACTGCCGACAAGATTAACATTGCCCAGATTTGCAAATATATCCCCGTCTCCCCTTGGATCCGAATATATCCAACTGCTTCCTGTCATATTCACATCGCCATCGAGACTGGCTGCAGCAAAATCAAAAATTGATGTATAGATAGTCCCTCCCTCGGAAGCAAGAGCGACAAAAGCTGTAATAGTTGTAGCCTCCCCCTCACCTCCCGAAGCCGTCGATGTAATTTTATAGCCCAGGTCACCTTCATTTTCAACAGTGACGATTACATTTTTCCCGTTAAGAGAGCCACCGAAATCCACTGCAACCTGTGAACCTTCTTCCGGCAAGATGAAATCTCCGTCATTCTCCATATGCCAGATTGCTTTCTCTATACCGGCATCAGCAGCATACAGCTCCAAATCTGATTGATCCACTACCCGATTGGCATTGAGAGTAGTTGAAAGAAGTGCAAGTGCGGGAACAACAAAGAGTGCCCCGACAACCAGTAAAACAAGAGCGAGCGGCAATGCCAATCCGGCTTCTTCTTTAATTACTTTCTTAATGACTTTCATACCTTCCTCCGTTAACCCTCCTCTTCATCCGGGTCGATTCTTTGGGTAATCTGGTACTGTTTGCTGGTAGTTGCACTATCCGCAATAGCTGTTACTCTTACAGTGAGCGTACGATTGATTTCATTATATGCAGCTTCAGTGCTATTAATACTACCCGGTTCATAATAAATATATTCAGCGATTAAAAACGTCGTTCCACTGTCCTGGTCTGTTCTGGTGAGTTTTTTAATGGTGCCTTCATCGTTTTCCAATTTGTATATAATTGTATTGTCATCCTCGCCCGCAACCGGTACAGTAAGGGTAATAAATGTTTCTGTCGCGGGATTATTGTCGACTGTTATAGCTTGTGCAGTTTGAACATCGATCGAAAGCCATTGTCCCGCATTTTGTACCCGTTGCAGAGCAACTGCCTGATCGCTACTTTCCGCATTAACTTTCATCATCATAATAATAGACATAGACATGACTCCGCTTATCATGCCTACAATCCCAATGACGGCCAGCAACTCCATTAACGTGAAGCCCCTCTCATTTAAAGAGGACAAATATTTTTTTGCTAGTTTTACAATAAGTATTTTCATATCTATCGCTTATTAAATATGGAATTCTCCATCTTTTCTCAGGAATCTGTGTTGTTGTTCCTTTTATAGCTGATAATCGTAAATAGTGCGTTCCCTCCCCGATTGACAACAACTGTTATTTTCTGAAGTCCATCGTCACCGGCATGAGCAGGGTCTAAATCTACACGTTCGCCAGTAACCTGTATAGCATATCCCGCGGGTATAACCAGTGAGGGATCAACCGCATATACCGGTGGATTACTATCTTCATCATAAGAAAGCATCTTCACATATTCGGTCTGTGATTGAGCAAGACTTTCCGCCGTTACCCTTTCCTGGCTGATCATAGCTGCTTTAGATGACATTGCCAGAGCGGTTAAAAAGGTTACAGCTACAGCACCCATTATGGCTACAGCCACTAAAGTTTCAAGTAACGTCATTCCCCGCTGGTTTTGCTTTTGACGCAGACGTTTCATGATATCTAATAGTTGTCTGAACCGCATTGTGTTCCTGCTATCCTCCCACCAGACTGAGACTTGAATACATGGGGAGAAATACTGAAACCGCCAGGAAACCGACCATTAACGCCATGATTATGGTCATTACCGGCTCTATCAGAGACAGTATAGTCTGAATACGTGTATCGGCCTCAATCTCAAAAGTCTGAGCTACCGTAATTAGAACTTCATCAAGGTTACCGGTTTCTTCACCTACTTTGGTCATCTCAACCATAAGTGGCAGAAAGACGGGACGTTTACGCAAAGGTCTGGCTATTCCCTCACCCCGCAGCATATCCTGTTCAACCTCATTCAGTGCCCGGTTAATAACCAGATTGCCGGTAGCCTGAGCCGTCATGCTCATCACGTCGGGAAGAGCTATTCCAGCCCGGAATAATAGCGCAAGACTTCTGCATACGCGTGACAGCTCACTGAGCAGGCTAACCCTGCCAAGTAATGGTATCTTCAATAATAATCGGTCTTTTAGATATCGTCCGTCCTGTGATCTACTGTAGAGAAAAGCAACAATGATCACTGCCAGAATAATAATTAATACATATAATCCGTATTCATTCATGAAATCCATGGCACCCAGTAATATTTTGGTTGGCAGTGGAAGTTCTCCGCCCAGAGAGGCAAACATATTCACAAATGGCGGTAATACGACGGTAATCAATATCGCCCCTACAACAAGCGCAAGGCAGAAAACGATAAGAGGGTATGTCATAGCTGATTTCAATTTTTTCATTGCACCCATCTGGCGTTCCGTGTATTCAGCAAGACTTCTGAGTACACCTTCCAAGCCTCCTGTTTGTTCTCCAACACCAACCATTTTGCAATACAGTCTGCTGAATACATGCGGGTGTTTTGATAATGCTGATGAAAGAGAACCGCCGCCGCGCAGATCGGAGACAACCTCGATCAGCACGCGTTTAAACTCTTTATTGCCCATCTGATTCTGCAGCAGCTCAAGAGCCTGAACAATGCCCACACCTGATTCAAAAAGCAGCGCAAGCTGTCTGGAAAATGTTATCAGCTCCTGAGGCTTTACTGAGCCTCGGAAAAGGCTGCCGGTACTGGGGAAAAACGACTTGAGAGGTTTTAAGCTGACAACGCGGTAACCGACATTCGCCAACATATCGAGAGCAGCCTGGTCGCTCGAGGCCGAGAGCTTGCCCTTGTATATCTGGTTCTCCTCATTATAAACAACGTATGTGTAATTCATATTTCTTTAACCTGTATAAAACTGCTATCGCCTGTTAATTCATAAATGCACTTATATCTAACTTTATTGCTTTCTCAATCCGCGGAATACGCGTTCCTCAATACTTCATAAGGTGTGGTAATGCCGTTCTTAGCTTTGAGCATGCCATCATGAGCGAGTGGAATCATTCCATTCTTCAAGGCCTGATCGTGAATATCGGCAGAGGAAGCGCCGCTTACCAGCAACTGCCGGATATCATCGGTAATGGCGAGCATTTCAAATATTCCGGCTCTGCCGAGGTATCCGCTATATACACACGCCTTGCACCCCTCACCACACAGGAATTCGCTGCGTTCTTCTCCGGTCTCTGCTTGATAAGCCATTTGCTCAACCAGCGGTACGGTAATTACCCGAGAACAATACGGGCAAACGCGCCGTACCATCCGCTGGGAAACAATACCTATCACAGCAGAACAGATTAAAAATGGTTCCACACCAAGATCAATAAGTCTCATCAGAACACCTACTGTATCATTGGCATGTACAGTCGATAACACCAGATGACCGGTTAGCGCTGATTGTATAGCGATCTGCGCCGTCTCGCTGTCTCTTATTTCACCGACCAGAATAACATCCGGATCAAGGCGTACTATTGAACGCAATCCGCTGGCAAACGTAAGTCCTGCCCTGGGATTAACCTGAATCTGGTTAATATTTTCAAAATGGTATTCGACAGGATCTTCCAGTGTTATTATTTTTTTAGCCTCTTTATCCATTGAATTGAGGGCCGTATACAATGTAGTGGTTTTACCAGCGCCGGTTGGACCGCTTACCAGTACCATACCGTAAGGCTTTTTTAACATCTGTTCGAACATATTCTGGCTTTGAGGCAGAAAACCAAGCTGAGGAAGAGACATTGCACCCATTGATTTATCAAGTAAACGAAGTACGGCCATTTCGCCATGCACGGTGCAAATAGTAGCGACACGTATATCTATCGATTTTCCTGAGGTCTGAATCGAGAATTGACCGTCTTGAGGACGCCTGTGATCTGCAATATTCATTCCTGAGAGTATTTTGATTCTGGATAACAAAGCAAGATGAATGGCCAGAGGCAAAGAAAGAACCTCATGCAATATACCATCAATCCGGTAGCGAATTCGGATTTTATCTTCTTCCGGCTCAATATGAATATCTGAAGCATGAGATTTGGCAGCTTCCTCAACGATGAGATTTAATGCCCGTGCAACCGGAGAATCATCCGCAGCCTCGACAGCCAGATCTTCAGCGGGCACATCTTCAGCAGCTATTTCTACATATCCAAGCTGATTGGCAATTTCACCGAAAGCTCTGTAGTTAAAATCAATTGCCTCTTTGATATCATTGGCCGTTGCGGAAATGGGCTCGATTCTTTTCTTTGTCTTGGCGGCAATTGCCTCAATGGCAAGGATATCATCCGTATTGGCCATCGCTATACGCAGAGTATTATTCTCTATTGCAATTGGAACAACACCATATTTGCGTGCCAGCTTCTCCGGAATTAGTTGTAACGCCTCAGGACTTGGCGTTTGCCTGAGCACATTAAGACGAGGCATCCCCGGTAGTGCCTCATCCGTACTAATGTCAGGCCCGCCGTATTTTTGCTGAGTTGTTTGACGTGCTTTTTCAGTCATAGATACTTTATCAAACATCGAACCCCAAGTTCATACTTTTTTTCCTGCATCACAGCAGGCTTCCGATTCATCATCGCTTTTTTTATTCAGTTATTCAGGGGAGAAAGTAGTTAAGAAGAAATATGCTGGCAAAGCATTCTACAAATAGACCATTTATATCTGTATACATGCCGCCGACAACGCATTTCAAGCGAATTCACTGATACATCTATTATTCAATTTGATTTATAGTAATTAGAAGCTTAACCTGATTAGATAGTTCTTTCAATACTGATTATCCACGCCTTTAGTACTTTTATGGATAGTACAATGGTCCCAGATAATTGAATTACATAGCTGAGATATAATAATGAACATTCATCAATCCTGTATTCGCAAGCAAACATACATATCACCGGTAAAGGTGATACAATGTATAAACATATTAAGATCAGAAGATTTACGTAGGTCATCCTTCCAAAAGTGAGGTTAATCTTTAGCGAGAAAGACTTTATCTTGGATACAACATCTATGAAAAAAGCGGTGTACAACATGAGCATGCATACATTGCTTTTGATCTTGATTCTATTCTCGATTCTGTCACCTTTATCTGTCCGTCCTGTTGATGCAGCACCTTCTACCGTTCTACAGTGGAGTGTTGTTGATACTCCCAGCAATATCGATAATATTGTCTTAAATCCATGTGAAGTGAATAAGTATGCTATCGGACCTGACGGCAATACAATGTACGCGGTTGATGTTCCCGGTGACCTGTTTGGAGGCACATTCCCGGACGGAAAGATATATAAATCAAATGACGGCGGTATGACCTGGGACACAAAATATACTACAATCCTCAAACAGGACGGCGCTACATTACCTATATGGGATATAGCTATAGCGCCCGATGACGAAAATCTCATAGCTGTTATTACTAGTGATCCGGTCGGACCAGCTGGACCGAAACAGATATACATTTCCAAAGATGGCGGCGATAATTGGGAATATGCCAGCGCCGGTATTAGCATCGGCGCTGGATATATCAGTTGTATCGATATTTCTCCGGTATCCGCAAGCGGCCTGCGTTATATAGCTATAGGCACCAGAACAGGTACCGCCATCCCCACCGGAGCGGTCTGGACTTTTAAATACACTACGAGTGATTTTTGCAGTTGGGCTAATCAAAGTATAGCTCCTTCAACCGGTTGGACTGCCGCTGATGTGATCGATATCAAATTCTCACCGAACTATACCAGTGATTTAAGTATAGCTGCGCTGACATCAAATGCTGCGGGCACATATATATATTTGGGTTCACATGATCTTATTGCCAATAATACAGTCTGGAAAACAAATGAAGGATATCCCGTACTTGTCGAAGATATTGACTATGTTCCGAGTGCAGGGACATCACCTTCACATACCCAGATCATCACAGCTCAGTTAGACCTGCCTGAAGATTTTCTGGGATCTACTTTCGACATGCGTACCTATTACCTTTGTACTGACTCGATTGAGCCCAATACACAAGCGGGTATTTACCGCGTGGACGACACTGCTGTTCACAGGATAAATCCGCCAACATCGCTGCGAATTTCCAGCATCGATTATTACGGAATAATAGGCAGCGGACAGATGCTTGCGGGAGAGGTTACGACCGATGCAAATACGGCATCCGTACGGATATGGCGCACAGAACATCCGGAGTCAAATTCACCTGTCTGGTACGATGCCAGCAAGCCCCCTACCGGTGGAGCAAATTCAGGTTATGCCAATGCTCAGGTTAAATGGGGGCCGGACGGAGACTTTGCCTATTGCGGTACCAGCACAGCTCCCGTAGACCTTGGAGGTGTACCAAATTGGCCTTTTTGCTATTTATCAGGTGCGCTGCTGGATGAATCCGCTTTCTCTATCAGCCCTTATTCCCCCGATTATAGTATTCAATTGGATAACGCAAATAAATCGTTTGATACGGTTATCGGCGATCTCTGGAATCAGATCAGCCTAATAGACACTGAAATCACCCGCTTATCCGATGTTACGGCTATCCAATCACGCGTAGAGGAGGGATATGATGTTCTCTATCTATCCTCACTCAATAGTAACGGTATGGTGCCGTTAAATTTTGATAGTATCTGGCGGAGTACTACAAGCGTTTCCGGTACTTACTGGGAAAGAATACTGTGCTTTAACAGCGGTGATAACGGTATACTGCTGCGTGGTAATCCCAGAACTCACGAAGAGGATATTTATATAGGTGATAGAAGCAATGCAATTATTGTGGGTGATAGCGGCACCTCCACTATATATTATTCAAATAATGAAGGGGAATCATGGGCCACTCCGACAATTATGAGCGTTCCGGCAAACTTGCGGGTCGTTGATATCATTGTCTCTAATGAAAGTATAAGTCACGTCCTATCAAACGATGGGTTCGTATATAATATAACCCTAGGCAACTACAATTGGTCCAAGATGTCGGTACCTCTGGAGTCCTTTCATACTATAAGCTCTCCCCTGAAAAACCCCATCAGTGATAAGGAGGATTATACCTATGAAGACTGGGTAATAATTGGTACCGCAGCGACAGGACAGGCTGCTTATATAGACTTTACTGCTGATGATGCCCGGTTCACCGTACTTCCCCCTGTTTCCACCAAAGGGAATATGCACACTATTTTTGATGAAAAGTTCGAAGCTAATAAATATATTTATGCCGCCAGTAACGACATTGGCGGCAACTTGGGCAAAATATACAGGTGGGTTGTGGATAAGAACAG
Source organism: uncultured Dehalococcoidales bacterium (assembly GCA_964519615.1). Taxonomy (GTDB): domain Bacteria; phylum Chloroflexota; class Dehalococcoidia; order GIF9; family UBA5629; genus CAZFIM01. The sequence goes on along the minus strand of CAZFIM010000025.1, from coordinate 19,228 downwards.
CGACTGGGATGATTTACACCCTATCAGCAGCGCTTTTTACGGTCTGGTGCAAAGAAATGCCGCTCTATACGGCGTATGGGGTAGAGCTACTCCTCCCGATACCCCACCCGGTGCTGACCGAACGTTGAATCCGCGCGTTAATCTAATACGTCCTCCTGAATGGGACAGCCTCATACAGGGATTGCCTGTACCCGGCGATCTCAATTATCCTGTACGCTTTACCCGTGAACCGCAGGCAGTGCAAATATCAAGCGACGGTATCAATAATAAGCTATGGGCAATAGATAACAGAATATATAACTTTACCAATAAACTCGGCTGTTTATGGATGTATGAAGATAACATGGTGACAGTTGGACCATGGACAACATCTCCGTTCAGCAACCAGTATATCCCGGCAGATCCGGCAACCGGAAGGTCTGACGAGATTAACTTTCAATGGAGACAATTATTATATGCTCACGGTTATCAATTGCAGATCTCTAAAAATGAGGACTTTTCTTTAATTGTCTTCGATTCCGACATTATTATACCACCTGACCATCTTGCCCCCTCCTGGATTCATTACCCCGATACTATACCGACCCTGGAAACTAATCACACTTATTTCTGGCGTGTCCGTGCGCGCAGCGCAGCTACCGGTGAAATCATACGCAGCCCGTGGTCTGCGATCATGTATTTCACCGTTTGCGCCGGTCTTCCGGTTGCTCAGGATTATATGGGCCCTCAATTACTCTTTCCCCAGAACAAATGCGGCTGCCGCTGTGATGCTCCCGTATGTTTCTCATGGTCTCCGCTCAAAGAAACCGAGGTTTACAAATTCGTTCTCTCTGAAAATGCCGATTTGACAAACCCACTTGTCTCGGTTGAAGTTCCCTCTACTGCTTATCAATATGACGGGCTGCTCAAATGCAATACCAACTATTTCTGGAGGGTTATGTCGACAGCACCCTTCTATAGCGAATGGAGCGCAACGTTTAGTTTCATGACCCAGTCCAAAGTAAAGCCCACTTCCAGGCTGCTGATACAAAGCAGAAATGCCGTGGGGTGGGTCTGGGGTCCCCTTTTAATCTACGTGCTCCTTCTGGCAGGTATCGTTCTGATCATACGTAAAACAAGAACCTAGGTTATATTATGTAAACTTCTACTATTCTTCATCTGTTCTTATTATTACCCTAATATTAATCTAATAATCTTTTTTTATTGATATGCAAACTTCATTTCCTTATAATGGCTTCTAATGCTACAGTATAAAAGCAGTCTTTATGAAATCTATTAGCAATATAACAATACTTATTATCGTTGTTGTCATCACCCTGATGCTCATACCGCTTGTGCTCTTTACGGAAGGTTCATTCCGTATGGTCATTGGCTTGATTTGCGTTATTGCATTCCCCGGCTATGCCTTTATATCTTTGCTCTTTCCCAAACAAACTGACCTGAGCGGAATTGAAAGAATAGTACTCAGTCTGGGCACGAGTATTGCTATCGTACCGCTCATCGGTCTGGTTCTTAATTACTCTCCCTGGGGTATCAGGCTGATCCCCATCCTGGTTTCTCTCAGCACCTTTATTATTGTTATTTCCGCTATAGCCAGTTTGCGGCTTATGAAAGTAAGAGTAGACGAGCGTTTTCAAATAAGCATCCCTGCTCACCCCCTCAACTGGTCGGCGTTAAATAGAGCAGAACGTACTTTGACTGTATCCCTTATTGTGATAGCGGTAATTGCCTTGGGCTCACTTATTTTTACCATAACCAATCCTGGACAGGGCGAGAGGTTTTCTGAATTCTATATCCTTGGACCGGGAGGAAAAGCAGAGAACTACCCGAAAAAGATAGAGTTGGGCAAGGCAGTTGAATTGATTGTGGCAGTAGCTAATCATGAGCGCACGCCAACCAGTTACCGGATAAAGGTTTTTCTCAACGGTACTGAGTATACTGAAATTGATGCGGGTGTTATAGAAGATCAAGAGGTATTGGAAAAGGCTATTAGCATACTACCGGCATCGCCCGGACCCAAACAGAAAATAGAGCTGGCTCTCTATAAAAACGATGAACAGACCGCATATTTTGATAATCCGCTCTATATATACGTCGATGTCGTCGAAGAGGCCGCCGAAGGATCTTGAGATAGCACGTGCGTGAATGTACTCTATCTTATTTCGAACTATTATGAATATAATAGACAGTTAAGGAAAGAATATACTCATAATAACAGAAAATCATGTATGACGTCGGTATTATAGGTGCGGGACCGGTTGGCAGCTATATTGCTTACAAAATGAGCAAGCTCGGGCACAGCGTACTTGTGCTTGATAAGAAACATCATGCCGGACAAGATATATGCTGTACAGGGATTATCGGCAAAGATTGCCTGGATTTGCTCAATCTCGACAATGAGATAGTCCTGCGGAAGGCAAATTCCGCCACGTTTTTCTCCCCCTCCGGACGTTATTTTACCCTGCAACGAGAAGGAGATGTGGCATATATTCTTAATCGCCCTCTATTGAATGAACGGCTTAAAGAACGTGCACAAGCTGCGGGTGCCGACTATATGTTCTCCTGTCATATCAAAGACATGGAGATTACCGAAACTAAAGTAAAATTATTTACCTCTTCAGCAAGCAATGGCATTATTGAAGTGAAAACGGCCGTTATCGCAAGCGGCTATGGCTCGAACCTGGCCGGGAAGCTTGGCCTGGGCGGGATATCCTCATTTACAATTGGCGCGCAGGCTGAGGTGGAGCTCACCGGCGTGCGCGGAGTTGAAATCTATCTGGACCAGTCTCTCACCGCGGGCAGTTTTGCATGGCTTGTCCCCACTTGCGGCGGCAAAGGTCTTGCGGGCTTGATGGCGGATAAACAGCCAAAAGCAAAATTACAGTCCCTATTATCGCTATTAATAAAAAACAATAAAATCCATTCAGCAGACATATCATTATCATGCGCTGCCATCCCGCTCCACTCACGCCAGACCACGTTTACCAATAGAGTACTGGTGACAGGGGAAGCCGCCGGTCATATCAAACCCGTGACCGGAGGCGGGCTGTATTTCGGTTTGCTTGGTGCGGATATCGCAATAGCAGAACTGCATGGTGCACTTCTGGACGGCGATGTATCGGCAAAAAGGCTGCATATCTATCAGCGGCGCTGGAAAAAGCTGCTGGACCGGGAAATGAGGATAGGGATGATTCTACGTAAAATCTGGTCTGCCCTCGGCAACAGGCAGATAGAATGCCTGTTTTCCTTAGCAGATAATAGACGCATGGCTGATTTTATCGCTAACTCCGATGACTTCTCCTTTGACTGGCACGGCCGGTTATTGCTTAAATCATTAAAAACCCTAGTACCCTTTACACTATCACGATAGAATGAAACAAAATATGGTGAATTATGTTAAATAATAAAATAAAGCTGGTAGTAATGTGCGGCGGCATCGGAAAGCGCATGATGCCCCTGTCTAGAGATAAATCGCTTTTGCCTTTCTTCGGCAAACCTCTTCTCCTGCATCAGCTCAGCACAGCTCAAGCTGCCGGTTTGAGCGATGTTATTATCATTGCAAATCAGCAAAATATTGAAGATATAAAATCCATAACATCATCGCTAAAGGGCATAAATATTGACTGCGTACTGCAGCAAACCACCCTGGGAATGGCAGACGCCCTGCTGTCAGCAGCCGATAGTATACAGGATAATCCTTTCATACTGGTCAGCTCCAACGATATCGTCGATGAGAGCGTATATATTTCACTGCTCGGACAATATGAGACGTGTGGAGAAAAATATGCAGCTTATATCGCCGCTCTACAGGTAAGTAGCTACTTTCCCGGCGGTTATCTGGTTATAAACCATGATAACGAATTGCTCCATATTATAGAAAAACCTGCTGAAGGGGAAGAACCCTCTGACCTGATTAATATCGTGGTGCACCTTCATGCTAAGCCAGGACTATTATTTGAGTATCTCCGCAAAACTGCATCGAACGCAGACGATGTATATGAGAAAGCATTGGAGAATATGATACGGGATGGCTATAAAAGTAAAGCGGTCAAATATAATGGCCCGTGGCAGTCTATAAAATATCCGTGGAATATCCTTGACGCCATGGACTATTTTGCCGGGTCTATTAAAACAGCAATCTCTCCAACCTGTACTATCGCTTCAGGGGCGTCCATTGACGGTGCGGTCATAATTGAAGATAATGTGAGGATACTTGAAAATGCCGTAATCAGAGGTCCCGTTTTTATTGGAGAGAACACCATAATCGGTAATAACGCTCTGGTGAGAGGAGCTTGCATCGGACGTACCGGCGTTATCGGTTATGGAACGGAGATCAAACACTCATACATAGGTGATAACTGCTGGTTTCATACAAATTACATAGGGGATTCGGTAATAGATAACAATTGCTCATTCGGTTCAGGTGCAGTGACCGCAAATTACCGTCTGGACGAGAGAAATATAATTGTTTGGGTGGGCGATAAAAAAGTAAATACCGGCCGTGATAAGCTTGGTGTCATAGCGGGTGAAGGTTGTAGAATAGGGGTAAATGCGAGTTTGATGCCCGGTACAAGGTTAGGTGCCAATGCATTTGTCGGGGCGCATGTATGTTTAACCAAAGATCTGGATGAAGGTAAAATGGCGATAGTAAAATCAGATTATATTGTTTTACCCAACCGTTTTAGGCTTGCTGATAAAAACAGACAGGCGCTATTCAAAAAAGTGAGAAGGTAATATGTGTGGAATTGTAGGTTACTGCGGAAAAAATGACGCGGCCCCTATAGTATTTGAGGCCCTTAAGCGTGTGGAATACCGCGGATATGATTCAGGAGGTATATCCACCGTGTATAACGGTGCTCTACTGTGTAAAAAGGATACCGGCAAACTTGATGAAATAGAGTCAAAGAATAATCTTAGCTCAATGCCCGGATCTATCGCCATCGGACATACCCGCTGGGCAACTCATGGAGGGGTTACTGTCGCTAATGCCCATCCGCATTGTGACTGCGGCAATAGAATTGCTGTGGTGCACAACGGCACTATCGATAATTATCAGGAACTGAGGCGTGAGCTTTCCCTTTCCGGTCATACACTGGTTTCTGAAACAGATACTGAAGTGATACCTCACCTTCTCGAGGAAATGGTGAAAAAAGGACTGCCGCTGGAAAAAGCGGTGCCGGCTGCGGCAGCGAAACTTGAGGGAGCATATGCTTTTTTAGCTATTTCCTGCGACCAGCCCGATGTAATAGTCGGCATCAGAAAAGAGAGCCCCCTTGCTGTCGGCATATGCAATCAGGGCACATTTGCCGGCAGTGATGCGCTGGTTTTTCCCAAAGAGGTAACAAAACTCGTGGCTATCGATGACAACGAAATGGTTATTCTTCGTCCTGACGATATCGAATTTTTCGATGCCGCCGGGAATAAGCTGAATAAACAATTTCAAACACCGGACTTCCAATGGAATGATTCAGATAAGGAAGGCCACCGGTTTTTCATGATGAAAGAGATACTGGAGCAGACTGCAACACTGGAATATGCTATTGAACAGGATAAAGAGATGTTCACAGAAATTGCCCTCGATATCCTCCGTGCGGGCCAGGTCATCATTACGGCCTGCGGTACATCCAGATATGCGGCACTTGTAGGAAGATACCTTTTTTCACGCATAGGCAAAAAATTCTGTGACGTCGTGATGTCATCAGAGTTCCATTACTTTGCAGATTCAGTGGATAAAAATACGGTAGTTATTGCAGTCTCCCAGAGCGGGGAAACTGCCGATGTCATCGAGGGAGTAAAGAGAGCCCGGACAGCAGGGGCTAAAATAATATCGATTGTTAACAGACCTATGTCACTCCTTTCCAGCCTCAGCGATCGCGTAATCCGTCTGAATTGCGGACCGGAATTATGTGTCGCGGCTACCAAATCCTTCTTAAGCCAGTTGATTGTTTTTTACCTGTTATCGTTTTCAATGGTTAATTCTTTTGGCATTGCAGTAAATACACTTAGAAGCATAAAGAAGGATATTTCAAAAGTAATAGACTGGAACGATAAACCTTTAAAAGCTCTCAGTGAAACTCTCACGGACAGGAGAGATTTTTATTATATTGCGCGCGGTATAAATTTTGCCATTGCCTCTGAAGGCGCGCTTAAGCTGAAAGAGATATCTTACATTCACGCGGAGGGCATGCCTGCGGGTGAACTCAAACACGGTACGCTGGCGTTGATTGAACCGGGCACTCCGGTTGTCACATTATGTCCTGCTGACTATACCTATAAGGAAACATTGAGCAATGCCATCGAGGCCAAGGCCAGAGGAGCATACATAATCGCCGTTTCAGACAAAGATAACGAGATCTATGACTTCTGGATTAAAATACCCTGTGTCGATGAGCTGCTTTACCCCATTGTTACCGTTGTACCGCTGCAGCTTCTGGCCTACTACATGGCGGTAAGCCTGGGCAAAGACCCTGACCGGCCGCGTAATCTGGCAAAATCAGTGACGGTTAAATAGTATTTCCATTCTCTTCTTCGCCACACCAAAGTACCAATCTATCAGGACATTAGTACTAGAAAAATCCTTGTTTCTTCACTGAATCCATTTGTACAATAGATGTCAGGTTAGAGCCGTTTATTATATCAAGCGAGACAAAGGGGTTTATGGAACTGCAAAAGGTAATCAGAAAACGCATCAATAGAAGTGCGCTTGCGCTTCTTTCTCTTTTTCTTACTTTTACTCTGCTGACCAGTCTATTTCCAATGCCGGTCCATGCTGATGAAGGCAATCAGCCGGACATTGCGCGTGTCTTTCGCGGCCCGCACAATCAGGAAATCGCAGAGGTTGTCATCGCGGGGAGACCGCCACGAATCAAGGCAGCCGTTGCCAGTGTTCCTGAAGCTATTGTGCAGGGAGCCACCGGCACTCTCTCCGATGTGCCGGCCTTCAACTGGTCCTACGGCTGTTCCGCCACCTCCGCAGCTATGCTTTTCGGTTACTATGATCGAACAGGCTACCCGGACATGTATACCGGCCCATACAACGGGGGAGTATGTCCCCTGGATAATTCGTATTGGGGTGCGGGCATCAACGGCTCAGACGGTCAAATGCCTCTCAGCGCCACCAGGCAGGGGCTCGATGGACTTTCATCACACGGGCATGTGGATGACTACTGGGTTGAATACGACAGCATGACAGTGGATCCATGGGTAAGCTATGGCTCCGAGCATCTCTACAGCAGCTGTACCGCCGATTATATGGGGACAAATCAGGGATATACCACCCAGGACCTGCAGACCTATTCGAGCACCAATAACAGTAATTTCAGCAATTCCGACGGGGCGACATCATTTTATCTTGATCTTTCCGGAGCTCCTTTGCAAGATTATCACTCCGGCTATAACTGGGGCGGCTGTCACGGCCTTAAGCTCTTTGCCGAGTCCCGGGGTTACACCGTAACAACAAATTATAATCAGTTGATTTACGGCACAATACCCAACTGGCCTTATTCGCCGCAGAAGAATCCGGGTCTTGGTTTCACATTTGAAGATTATAAAGCTCAAATAGATGCAGGAAGGCCTGTGCTCATCCAGGTTGTCGGTCATACTATGCTCGGATTCGGCTACGATGATTCCACGAATAAGGTATATATTCATGATACGTGGGATTACAGCAACCACTCCATGACATGGGGCGGCACCTATTCCGGCATGCAGCATTTCGGCGTTACAGTGCTTGAGTTGGAGGAATTCGGAGATTCACCTCCTCCGGCTGCTGTCCTCTCCTCTCCCGCAAACGGCTCTTCCGTATCAGGTACTTCCGTCACCTACCAGTGGAATGCCGCACCCGGCGCTACCAAATACTGGCTCAGGATCGATAACCTCTCCAACGGCACTATTAAATTCAGGGGCGATGTCGGCAATGTCACCCAGTATACAGATTCCGGCTACCTCAATGACGGCAAATCCTATAAGTGGATGGTATGGGCAGGCAACGACCTCGGCTGGGGCGACCTCTCCGAGACATGGACATTTTCCAATGTCTACTCGCCATCTTCTCCACCTGCAGCTCCTACTCTTTCTTCTCCCGCAAATGGCGCGTCTGTATCGGACACTTCAGTTACTTTCCAGTGGAATGCCTCAGACTACGCCACTAACTACCGCCTGCAGGTTATTGATACCTCCGATAGCTCCGTGAAGTTCGATTCCGAGCTCGGCAACGTCACCAGCTATACAGATACCACCTACCCTCAAGATAATACGATATACAGCTGGCAGGTTTGGGCAGGCAACGATTACGGCTGGAGCGATGCTTCCACGGCCAGAACCTTCACCAGCACTAACACTCCCACTTCTCCTCCTCCGGCTGCTGTCCTCTCCTCTCCCGCAAACGGCTCTTCCGTATCAGGTACTTCCGTCACCTACCAGTGGAATGCCGCACCCGGCGCTACCAAATACTGGCTCAGGATCGATAACCTCTCCAACGGCACTATTAAATTCAGGGGCGATGTCGGCAATGTCACCCAGTATACAGATTCCGGCTACCTCAATGACGGCAAATCCTATAAGTGGATGGTATGGGCAGGCAACGACCTCGGCTGGGGCGACCTCTCCGAGATATGGACCTTCACAAATAGCTCTAATTAAGAGCTTCTGTGGTTTGCCTGCAAGTCTTCATTTACATGGATTTAGTAATCGATATTTATACACATTATTAAATTTGGCATTTTGAGATTGCAACTCATTCTGCTCCAGCATAAGGTTAAAACACAGATTTACATCAGATGTAGCGATTAAGCCAATCGAGATCCAAATATCCACAAAAGCAACTTTTTTTATTTGTTCTCTGAGATAGTCAAGATTTTCGACCTGTACCCCCCAGTCATCGTATGTATTGCAGGGTGACGGATGATCACCCTTTTAATGAGCCCGAATGAAAGATAACATCCTCTCCTGATAAATATACATTAGTATTGATTCTGCTGATAATTGCACAAAGGTATAAATGTTAACTTCTAGCAACAATAAAAACTCCTATACATATGACGGCAACACCAAGCCAGCGCGTAATAGTAACATCTTCCCTGAATAGAAGTAATGAGAACAAGGCAACCAGCACATAGGAGAGCGACATGAATGGATAAATAAAACTGATTTGTGCTTTTGAAACAGTATATATCCACACAACGGCTGTAGCGGCCGTTATTATGATAGCTGTAATCACGTAAGGATTTATGCATGCCCTGATAAAGAAGTTCGCAAGTTCATGGATAGTGTGAGGAGCTTCGCCAACTGCAATCATACCCCTTTTCAATAGTAATTGTGCAGCGGTCATCCCGATAACAGTACAGAAAACCAGTAGATAGACCATATGCCCTCTCCTTTCAATGCCGCTCTATTTAATTTTCGCCGTCACATCATTCACAGCTTCAATAACATAGTTCACCTGCTCATCTTTCAGTCCGGGATAGAGTGGAAGAGTAATGGTCGAATCTCCTATAAGCTCCGCCACAGGGAAATCACCGCACCGGAACCCGAACCTTTGCTTGTAGTAAGTAAGCAAATGTATCGCCCTATAATTAACCGCAACCCCTATGCCTCTGTCCTGCAGTTGCCACAACACTTTGTCGCGGTTATCGGGATTAACCAGAATGGTGAACATCAATCTGGCGTTTTTTGAGCCGGAGCTTTCCTTTAGGCAAGTAACGTATTTATTATCTTTAAATTCCTGCTCATACATGCTGCAGATTTCCAAACGTCTTTTTTGAAAGCCATCGATACGCTTAAGCTGATTGATCAGCAAAGCGGCTTGAATATTGTCCATATTATATTTCCAGCCCAACAGCAGCATGTCCCAGTGTTGATATCTTTTGGAATACCTGTCTGCTGCTCCTTTATTCATGCCGTGCAATCGTAATATCTTCAATCTGTCGTCTGTGTCTTTATCATTGGTTATTACCGCGCCTCCCTCACCTGATGTAATGCTTTTGGTAGCATAGAAGCTGAAACAGGCGGCATCGCCTGCTTGACCCGGCCTGATTCCATCCCTGCTTGCTTCAATAGCATGAGCCGCATCTTCAATAATTTTAAGGTGATGCTTATCGGCAATTGTCTTTATTGTTCTCATATCACACATCTGGCCATATAGGTGTACCGGCAATATGGCTTTTGTTCTGGGTGTGATCGCTGCTTCAATTAGAGCCGCATCGATATTGGCGGTAGTGCGCTCAACATCGACAAAAACAGGCAAAGCACCGGCATGGAGAATGGCATTTGCCGTCGCGATGAAAGTCATGGGGGTAGTGACAACCTCATCACCCGGCCCGATATCGTACGCTAACAATGCGAGATGCAGCGCACCGGTACAGCTAGTCAAACCTGTTGTATACCTGCAGCCAAGATAGCTGGAAAATTGTTTTTCAAAATCCTTCACCACGTCACCGGTTGTAAGCATAATCGATCTCAAGACAGCTACAGTACTATCGATATCGCTCTGGTCAATATTATGTTTATAAAAATCAATTTTCATCTGCGCTCCTGTCCTTGCAAATTGAATAACTCTCGTTGCCGGGTTTATCAGCCACAACCAAAAGAGAAACTCCAAAAGGTAGACAAAAAAATCTTAGTAAAAACCGTTCAAATCGCATTACGGCAAGCAAGAGTAAATTCAGCAAAGGTACAACCTTTAGTTCAACAAATGAACTCATCTCTGTCTCTGCCGATTTACTCGTGCAAGTTAACTTGGACCAGAGTCGTATAAAAGCAAGTACCGGGAAAAGAAGATTCATGTAAAACGTAATCATTCTCACCTGAAATCCGGTTTTTTTCAGCTTCAACACAAGCTCCTGTTTACTATAACGCCGTTTGTGGTGGGAGTGCTTATCAAAATTACTCCACAACCACTGATAAGCGGGCACAGTGATTATTAGCGTACCGCCCGGTTTTAAGGTTTTCAATGCTTGCTCCAGTGCATTTTCATCCTCCTGGATATGCTCAAGCACATCGAATAAACCTACTATATTGAAATTCTCTTTAAAAGGAAGAGCTGTTATATCCGCCTGATATAGGCAAGCAGCACCTGTGCGCCGCCGGCAAAATTGCAGAGCTTTCAGAAATACATCGCTTCCTGCAATATCAAGGCCATGCTCTTGAAAGTACGCCATAATATTTCCAGTGCCGCAACCAATCTCCAGTATCCGGGCTTTTGCCAGGCCAGACACATGTCGCTTAAGCACATCCAAAATAATCTCTTTTCTTCCCCGATGCCAGAAATGTTTTTCCTCCACACTAAAAAGTAACTCAAATACATTCTCATCGAAGCCCTCCGGACACCTATCCGGGGGCAAAAAGGATGGGATACCATCAATTATAGAGTAATAGCAACAGCAACGGCTGCAGTATAAAGTCGTGCTGCGCTTTTCAAGAGAAGTCATACAGTGGGGGCAATATAATTCATCTGACACGGTCATACTCAGGTCTAATAGTACTCTACTTCCCCATTTTCCTTTTTTACCGGCACATGCCGCATCCAGAGCAGCTTTTGCCACCAGTGCACATTGGATTGATACCATTCAATTGTATTCCCAATGCCTTCCTCGAATGCAATCTCCGCCTTCCAATCAAGTAGCCCTAACGATTTTGAAGTTGAAGATATATGCCTTGCAATTTGTGCGGGGCGGTCCTCTATATACGTAATCAGCGAACGCGGTTTATTGAGATGGTCCACTATTAGTTCTGCGATATTCTTAATAGAAATATCCCTGCCGGTACCGATGTTGATCGCCTGCCCGATAACTTTATCCGGATCAGCATGTAATGCATTGTCCAACGCCCTGCAGAGGTCAACCACAAAAACCCAATCTCGAGTATTCTCACCGGAGCCATGGACCGTAAGCGGCTCATCCAGAAGCGCGCTTGTTATAAAACGCGGTATCGCTTTTTCCAGATGCTGATTAGCGCCGTATGTATTAAATGGACGAATAATAACAGCCGGTATCCCATATGTTAAGAAATAGGAATAAACCAGCCTATCGGCGCCGGCCTTGGCCGCAGCGTAGGGGCTCGCAGGATTGAGAGGATGCTCTTCATCCATTGGGGCATGCAGTGAAGTACCGTAGACTTCTGAGGTAGATATGTGTATAAAGCGTTCAATAGTTTTTTTATGCTTAAGTATAGCATTAGCAACAACCTGTGTACCCAGTACATCCGTTTCAAAAAAAATCGTATTATCAAATATAGATCTCGCCACATGAGATTCGGCAGCAAAGTGAACAACTACATTTGCTTTTGCCATGAGCTCATTGACCAGTTCCCCGTTTCTAACGTTGCCGTACCAGAAATCAAAACATGAGTCTTTTTTTATATTCTCAGGAATATTATCAATATTACCGGCATATGTTAGTGCATCCAGGACTGTGATAGAGTAATCAGGATAACGATTGAATAAATATCGCACAAAGTTACTGCCTATAAACCCGGCGCCTCCGGTCACCAATACATTTTTTGTGTTCTTAGTCATAATTACTCCTGCAAAGATATTATGTTAACTTTATTGCGGTCAGGTGAGTTCTGTGTAATTAAATAGAATCAATCAACGGATTTATATCTTTTTATGGGCGTTCCAAACCATATTTCACCCGCAGGTACATTACGGTTAACAAAACTGTTTGCGCCCACGATCGCTCCTCTGCCAATTTCAATGCCCGGCATAATAACGGAGTTTGCTCCAATACTACAACCTTCACGCAGATATACAGCGCCTTTTTTTTTATCAATAGATGAGTAACTCAAGATGCTACAGCTAAAACCAATTTTCACATTATCATCTACATATACACCTTCTCGGGCGTCTATCATGGTAAAAGAACCTATTTCCACATGTTTACCAAGTATAAAATTCTCTCGGTGACTCACTCTCCAACCCCACTGGGTCATGCCTCTATCATCATACTCCGGTTGTACCCACACTTTATTATTATCTGACTTCATTTTATTATGCTACCTGGATAGTATTTGTCTGGTAACGTAATCCGGTTTATTCTTTAACTCTTTATTCATACGGCCGATATACTCACCAAGTATACCCAGACAGAACAACTGCACCCCCGAGAAAACAGTCACGGTTATTATAGTAGTTGCAAACCCCGGAACAGCATATCCGCCAAAAAAATAGCGCGCTAAATATAACACTGCCAGTATGATACCGATAACGCCGAAAAATATTCCACCAAATGTGGCAATTTTTAAAGGCAGATTGGTAAACGAGACTATAATATCAAACCACATCCCGAGCATTTTAAAAAGCGTATATTTCGCCTGACCCGTTTTTCTGACATCGTGTTTGACATATACCACCGCTATGTTATAGCCCATCCAGCAGAGCAGACCGTCCAGAAATTTGTCCTTCTCTTCCAACGACAAAAGTTTCTGTATCACTTCGAGTGTGATCATCCTGAAACCGCTTATACTTGTCGCATTTACAGGAAGTATCTTCGCAAGAAACCATCGCGCAAAAAATGATATGCTTCGTTTAAACAAGGAGTGCTTTCTTACCGCAGGAATGCCAAAAACGATCTCATGCCCTTGTTTAAGCTTATCAAGTAATTTCGGTATCTCCTCAGGGGGATTCTGCATATCTGCATCCAGCGTAATGATTACTTTATTTTTTGCAACCCTGAATCCTGCTAAAAGAGCAGGGTGTTGGCCAAAATTACGCGTGAGTTGGACTACTTTTACATTGCTATCACTCTCAAAAAGTTTTTTCATTACCTGAAATGTGCTATCTTTACTGCCATCATCGACAAAGATTATTTCATACGGTGCTGCCAAATCAGTTAAGACAGCGGTCAATCTGCGGTAGAGCGGTTCTATGGAGCCCTCTTCATTATAGGCAGGGATAATAACAGAAAAGCTTAATTGCTCGTTAAAAGAATGGCTGCTATCTTGCATCGCACTTTTACACGTACCAAGACTATATGGATAACTATGATGCATAGTATATCATACAGAACCTGGATAAAATCCATAATATTTTTTTCGACGCAACAGGATTACCGCTCCGCAGGCAACACATGCCAGATCGTAGCCTCAGGAAAATCAGCAACAGGGGACAGCGTAAAATAAACGGAGACCGCTTCTGTAATCTCGTCATTAGTCATTACTTTTATCCGCCCCTGATGATACTGTTCCTTAAATCCAACAATATAAACAGTATCAGACGCCGATAGCTGCAGGAGAAAATCCTCTATTGCTTTATTCTGACCAACAGCAGGAACCCATCTGGTTTCATTTTCTATGCGCAGTGCTATCCCTAACCTATTGTTACTGAAAACAAGTGCTTCAGATGGTAAATTACTATTTAACCATGATATGGATTCAGAATTCCGCCAGTAGGTGGAATTGTATTGCATCGTATCCGCCGTTCTTCCCAGGTATTCGACGGCGTAAATAGCTTGAATAATTAGTAATAAAGCCCACACCACAGCAACAGCAGAAAATAAATGGATTTTAATATAGTTGCTTCTTATCCCTTTATAGAGATAATAGATAAAAAGCAAAAGAGCAATGATAAAAACGGGGTAAATCGCACGCACAAAACGCACTTCGTAATACAGAAACCACAATGCCGCTGACATCAATATTGAAGCGATATAGCCAGCTAATGAGAGAAGTATAAGGTAATGCTGTTTAATATACATTAAAACTGTAAGCCGGTTATTGGGATAATATAGCAAGTACGCTACAAGCAATATAAATAAAACAATAATTAAAAATGTTAATATGTATTTTTCACCAGGTACTCTGAAAATAAGGGGGAAGAAGTCTTGTGCAAACGTAATGACGAAAAACTGTGCATAATCGATAATGCCTTTAAGCGCACCTTTCTCACTGGGATGATAGCCCATGCTTAAACGTGATACCGTAATGTAGTTGTGATACAACCAGGGAATGACAGGTATACAGGAAAGAGAACAGAATATTATACCTCGTATTATCAGAGCATTGATTCTCTTATAGTTAGCTGCAACAACTGCAACAATTCCCACAGGTATAAGGAAAGCGATCGAATAGCGTAGCAGAAGTCCGATCCCGATAATCAATCCCGCTATACAGAGAAGCTTCAGACTATTTGTTCTGGAAAATCTTATAAGCAGGATAACAATGGCAAGCGAGGCTATTATAAAGGGCATATCCGTCCATGCATAGCGGGCAAGAAAGATCATGGGCGTAAATAGTAAACAGCCAATACTTGAGGCATATCCAATAAATACGTTCCCTGCGATTTTGCACAGAGAGAACATAAGCGGAATGAGCAAGACAAAAGAAAATACCGGTATAAGGCCTGCCGCGGTTATAGGATCAAATCCGAGTAATATAAGTCCTGCAATTAATAAAGGGAACAGTGGATAATGGGAAAAATTACCAAAGCCTTCTCCGGCGGCGATATCTCTGGCAGCCTGTATATATCCCACTGAATCTGCGCTGAGCGCAGGTCCGTCCCAGGTAGCTATGAGCCCGACAGTCAACGTACAGAGGGCCATTATTATGCAAAATGATATATAATAGTGTGGCTCCTGTAACCGAGCCTTCATATTGTCATTAAAGAGTGAATATATCCATCCTGGAACAACCAGATTACCAATGCTCACCATGACAAGGAAAACTCCGGTAAAAGCAGCCGCTATTCTTAAGTAAGCCAGTTCGCGTATAAATTTTGCAGACAGGTTATCTAATTCAGGGAAATAATTGCATACGCATTCAGCAGTAGCAGCAATAGCAATGGCAATGCATACAAGTCCGAATCCTGCGGTACAAAGCCATATAACCGTTCGTACTTTATGATGCATCGCAGTTATTGCACATTATACCTGCTTCAAACAAGATGTGCTATTCGCAAATGAGTTTTTTATTTAAAAGAGAAATCCGATTCTGTCTTACCCTTGAATTACCTTCTCCTGGTTTTCTGTAAGGTGATCTCTAACGTAAGTGTAGATAATACATTCTCGTTTGAGTATCTTCTTATGCCCAAGGTCTTTGGTGTCAAAGATTCTATCATACCTCTACCTTTCGGTTCTACAGTTATTGCATAATATATGTCAGGTGGCACACTATCTAATTCAGGGGCGATGTCGGCAATGTCACCCAGTATACAGATTCCGGCTACCTCAATGACGGCAAATCCTATCAATGGATGATATGGGCAGACAATGACCTCGGCTGGGGCGACCTCTCCGAAGTCTGGGCGTTTTCCAACAGCTCTAGTTAATTCTATCCGCCAATTTAAAAATAGAGTCTATAGTTTTTACCATCTCCACAAACGGCCTTTACGCATTTCTTTCCTGAATTGATCAAGGTTTTCAACCTGTACCCCCCAGTCATCGCATGTATCACAAGGTGCCGGATAATCACCGTTTTCATGCGCAGCAACAATAGATAACATCTTATCCGATGTATAAAGATCATTAATAGTATGATCAGCAACGTTACCTAAATATAGTGCGCTGTTCCGGTTCTCGACACATGCGATACAACAGGGGAAAATTGTACCATCGAAATTTATGGAAATAGAATGCTGTTTGGTCAGGAACTTACAGACTGTTCTTGGTGTGGAGATACTATCTTTGACAAATTTAGAACGATCAATAAGTCCTGTCCAATTGCTGAAGTTACCCAGATTTACACGGTCATTTTTATTCAGATGCTTCCGCCAGAATCGTTGTGCGTCTCTAATATACTGCAGGTTGCTATCAAATGCATTAATACGGAGAAATGTATCAGGTTTTCTATCTCTCTTTCGGTGAAGGAAATTCATAACATTTCTCTCTATTTTAGAATAATCAAGGTTCTTTAATTTTTCGAATGATTCTCTATCAGCAGTGTTAAGACTAAGAGTAAGAACATCGAGGCCTGAGTTTATTATCGCATCACCAAACTCCTCATCCAGAGTGGTAATGTTGGAAACAAGTTTAAGAGTGGAATCCGGTATGCTCTGTTTTACTAACTTTATGGCATCTATCACTCTTGGATAAAGTGTCGGCTCACCCATACCTCCAAATGATACCCATATATAGTTATCACCATATTCAGCCAGCCGCGCAGCAATAGTTTCCAGCATAGACCAATCAACATCACCAACCTGGCGCTTATCTTGCTCAATAACAGTTGCCCGCGCACAGAACTCGCAGCGGAGGTTGCATCTTGTAGTAAGCTCTATTTGCACCCGTAATGGAACCATTGGCAACCTCCAGAACTTTTATATACTGAAAATGCAAATTATATTTTTCGCTAGTCTGAGCAAATTGTTTTAGAAAATAATCAATGATCACTCATAATCGAATATCATATATTTTAAATTAAAACAAGGTATTATTCAACACTTATTATGTAATGCTTATTTCAGGAGATTTTTGAAAGTTTAGATACTATGATAAAATGAATCGGTATATTTAACCGTAGCTATTATCCGCAAGTAAAAAGTGATATTATGCTACAAATACCAGATTGCTATGTTAGATCAGTTAATACGTATCTGGAAAAGGTGGGAACTCCTCTATTATATCGTCAAATTCCAGATGAAGGCTGAGAATAAGAATAAGGTGCTCGGCTTTTTATGGAGCTTTCTGGATCCGCTTTTATTGTTACTCACATATATCCTTTTGGTACACTATATTTTTGGCCGCGGCGGACCGCAATTTCCGGTATTGCTTTTCATAGCGCTTCTTTCCTGGAAATGGTTTGCTTCTTCTCTGGGCCGCTCGGTTACATCAATCACATCAAAGGTAAAACTTATACAAAGTGTGCAATTCCCTCTTGCCATACTGCCTCTCTCCGGCATTATCATCGGTTTTTTTGACTGGCTTTTTGGCTTTATCATCCTTCTTCCCATGCTATTTGTCTTTGAGGCATCGCTCACTCTTAACGTCCTCTGGCTGCCCGTGCTCTTGCTCATTCAACTGGTACTGACCATAGGCGCCTGTTTTATAGGGGCAGTACTGGGAACGTATCTTTCAGATCTGGGTAATATTATTCAGTTCGCTATCAGAATATGTTTTTATCTATCTCCTATACTATATTCAGTCAATGAGAGGGTACCGGAGAGGTTTGCTACGCTCTACCTGCTGCTCAATCCCTTTGCCGGACTGCTGGAATCATATAAAAATGTGCTTATACGGGGTGAACCGCCCAGCACATATCTTCTTGTTGCGGCAGTTGTGGCAGTAGCCGGATTTGTGCTGGGGCTGTGGTACTTTTCCCATGACGAGCATAAGCTGGTGAAGGCAGTTTAGAATGATACAAATTACCAATCTAGGGATACGTTTTAAAATGGAGAAACGCCGGCGCGCCAAAGCTCTTGTCCTCATTATGGCACAGACACGCAATGGGCGCAGGTCACGCGGCGAATTTTGGGCATTGCGAAACGTCTCTCTTACCGTAGAGCGCGGCGATACCATCGGTATTATCGGCAGGAACGGTTCAGGTAAAAGTACCTTGCTTCGTGTAATAGCAGGCGTTTATGCTCCGGACGAAGGCACCATCAGCGTACAGGGTGGAGTATCCACACTTTTTTCCTTAACTGCAGGATTCCAACCTGAGCTTTCAGGCAGGGATAATATCTATTTAAATGGCGTTATGATGGGGTATTCGCGGAAACAGATCGAGAAAATTATTGATTCAATTATAGATTTTACCGAATTAGGTGATTTTATCGATATGCCGGTTCGCACGTATTCTTCAGGTATGAGCTCCCGCCTGGGATTCTCGATTGCCTCACATATCGATAAGGAGATAGTATTAATTGACGAGATAATGGGAGCAGGCGACGCGGCGTTCAGGCAAAAAGCCGATGACAAAATGAGCCGAATCATAGGAGAGAAAACGGTAGTCATGGTCAGCCATAGCATGAGCAATATAGAAAAATTTGCAAACAAGGTGATCTGGCTGGACAACGGAGTTCTTGCGGCAGCAGGTAAGCCTGAAGATGTAATTAAACGATACATGGAGGCCTTCCATATAAAAAAGACTACAATTGAAGATGAAGAGATGTTTTAATGTTAATAGCCCCTCCACACTACAACTGCGTTATTCAGCTATAATATGTTTTCTTCACATTAACAGTGCTATTACGTAGCAGTAATATCTCTTGGTCACGAGACTTTAGTAATCTATGTGATAAAGGGGAGTAAAAGAAAAAATGCAGACAGATAAACATAAGCAATTGCACGACAAGTACCATAGT
>CAZFIM010000024.1:18560-35241 GCA_964519615.1 uncultured Dehalococcoidales bacterium | reverse complement strand
GGGCCCCCGTCAATTCCTTTGAGTTTTAGTCTTGCGACCGTAGTCCCCAGGCGGGATACTTAAAGCGTTAGCTTCGGCACTGAGAGGGTCGATACCCCCAATACCTAGTATCCAACGTTTAGGGCGTGGACTACACGGGTATCTAATCCGTTTCGCTCCCCACGCTTTTGGGCCTCAACGTCAGGTACGACCTAGAAAGCCGCCTTCGCCACTGGTGTTCCTCCCGATATCTACGCATATCACCGCTACACCGGGAGTTCCGCTTTCCTCTGCCGTCCTCAAGTCCCTTAGTATCGAATGACCTCTCCCAATTGAGTCAGGAGATTTCACACCCGACTTAAGGAACCGTCTTAGCCCGCTTTACGCCCAGTAAATCCGAATAACGTTCGCCTTCTACGTATTACCGCGGCTGCTGGCACGTAGTTAGCCAAGACTTATTCCCCGAGTACCGTCATATTTCTTCCTCGGGAAAAGGGGTTTACAACCCGAAGGCCGTCATCCCCCACGCGGCGTCGCTGCGTCAGGCTTTCGCCCATTGCGCAAAATTCCTTGCTGCTGCCTCCCGTAGGAGTCAGGGCCGTGTCTCAGTCCCTATCTGGCTGGTCGTCCTCTCAGACCAGCTACTGATCATTGCCTTGGTAGGCCGTTACCCTACCAACAAGCTAATCAGACGCAAGCCCCTCTCCAAGCGCCCGAAGGCTTTACTGATAAAAATGAATCTATCAACACATGCGGTATTAGCCTGCCTTTCGGCAAGTTATTCCCCACTTAGAGGTAGGTCACTTACGCGTTACTCAGCCGTTTGCCACTATCCAACCACTCTTGCGAACAATTGGACCGTTCGACTTGCATGCATCAGGCGCGCCGCTAACGTTCATTCTGAGCCAGGATCAAACTCTCTGAACATGAACCTTCCTTCCACTATCCAGTTGTTAAGGTGCGTCGTCCTTTTTTCAAAGACAGAATAATATACTAGCATATATTTTTTAACCCGTCAACACCCCCAATACGCATTTTGTAAAATAACTTGTGAAAATTTCCACTTCTATGTTATAGTTAGCATGCAAATTATATTACTGGCCGCTAGGGGTGCTTAGACCGCCATCTAAGGCTGAGACTCCGTCTTGTACGGAGAACCCTTGGAACCTGATAAAGGTAATTCTAGCGTAGGGAAGCGGCAGCAAACCAGGGGTTGCGCTGTCAGCATTCTCCTGGTTTTTTAATTTTTGGGGAAGTTAATAAAATGACACAATTAGAACAAGCTCGGTGCGGAACGGTTACACCGCAAATAAGAGCCGTTGCGCAAAAAGAAAGCGTCACTGAGGACTACTTAGTGGAACAGGTTGCCGCCGGTACCGCCGTGATTCCTTTTAATATCAAACATTCCCATATCTCGCCATGCGGCATAGGCAAGGGCCTGCGCATAAAAATCAACGCCAATGTGGGAACCTCGTCCGATTACGGAAATATCAATACCGAGCTTGAAAAGCTGCGTATTTCCGTCCAATATGGGGCTGATGCGGTAATGGATCTGAGCACAGGAGGTGATATCTGTACTATTCGCAGGTCAATTCTTGCTGCAAGTTCCATTCCGATAGGTACTGTACCTATATATGAGGCTGCTATTGCCTCTATACACAAGCGCGGTGCAATAGTCAATATGACCGTAGATGATCTCTTCTATGTAATAGAGAAACAGGCTGAAGAGGGCGTTGATTTCATGACTCTTCACTGCGGTGTTACTCAGGCATCTATCGAGCGTTTGAAAAAACAGGGCAGGCAAACGGATGTTGTTTCCCGCGGCGGTGCTTTTCTTATTGCCTGGATTATTCATAATCAAAAGGAAAATCCGCTTTATACGCATTTTGACCGCTTGCTGGAGATAGCGCGTACATATGATATAACCCTCAGTTTGGGTGACGGTATGCGCCCGGGCAGCCTGGCCGATGCTACAGATAGGGCACAGGTAGAAGAGCTTATTATATTAGGAGAGCTGGTGGACAGATCCCGCTCAGCCGGAGTTCAGGTGATGATCGAAGGTCCCGGCCATGTTCCGCTGGATCAGGTAGTTGCTAATGTGCAGCTTGAGAAAAGCATCTGCCGCGGCGCTCCGTTTTATGTTCTCGGTCCCCTGGTAACTGACATAGCAGCCGGTTATGACCATATCGCCGGAGCTATCGGCGGGGCACTGGCAGGTCTGGCCGGAGCGGATTTTCTGTGCTACCTCACACCATCCGAACATCTGGCTTTGCCCGACCTGGATGCTGTAAAAACCGGTGTCATTGCCTCACGCATCGCCGCGCATGCCGCCGATATCGCAAGAAACATCAAAGGCGCAGCAGAGTGGGATAAAGAGATGTCCACAGCCAGGAAGAATCTGGACTGGCATACTCAGGCAGCTCTCTCTCTGGACCCGCAGCGGGTAAGCGCCGTTCACGGCAAAATCACCTCAAAAGGAAGGGCCTGCAGCATGTGCGGTGATTACTGCGCTATGGAACTGGTCAACCAGTATCTCAACGCATCTGTATCAAAATGTTAAACATTTTACGGTCTGTCAGGGTTGATTGCGCTGTTTAATAAGAATAAAATATCATGCGGTATGAGCACTATCTAAAATTGCTTGAGATTGTTACCACAGAAATAATTTAAATAAAGTGGCTTTTCCTTATTTGAGGAAACAGCTTATTTAATGGAGGAATACATGCACCTTATTATCGATGGATATGGAAGCGAACCCCGGATCATGCAGGATGAACCCTTTCTTCATGAGATGCTGGATACATTTCCTTCTTCTATTGGAATGACTAAAATATCAGAAACCTGTACATTTAAATATACAGGAGGTGAACCCCAGGACTGGGGTATATCCGGTTTCGTGGTAATCGCTGAAAGCCATATCAGCTTCCATACCTTTGTAGAGCGCTGTTTCATCAACATGGATATTTTCTCCTGTCGCGACTTTGACGCAGAGAAGGCCACCCGCTATTTAGTGGAAAAATTAAAGCTTACACGCATAAAATGTCACCTGCTCAACCGCGACCGTGATATTTCCGAATTTGATAGTGTCGACCAGATTAATCAATTGCAGCTAGTATGAGTAATATCGAGGACCTTTTTTCCCCAGCACAGAGCTTTGCCGGCCTGCGGCCGCCTTACTGTGAGCTTGCCGATGCTCAGACAGTTATTTTACCCGTTCCTTATGACGGTACAAGCGAATGGCACAGCGGTTCACGTGATGCGCCTCGTGCTATTATCAATGCTTCCCAATACCTTGAACTCTACGATCTTGAGCTGAACCGGGAGATTTACCGCTCCGGTATCCATACCCTGCCTGAACTGGAGCCTGTTCTGCTTAATCCTGAAGCTATGACTGAACGGGTTCTTCAGGTTACCAGACTTGTCGTAAAACAGTCAAAACTGATCGTTGTTATTGGAGGCGAACATTCGCTCAGCCTTGGACCGGTTAAAGCGCTCAAGGAGCAATATCAGGACATCTCAGTACTGCAGCTCGATGCGCATGCCGACCTGCGAGATACCTACCAGGGCACACCTTACAGTCATGCCTGTATAATGCGCAGGGTAATCGAACACTGCCCCATTACCCAGGTTGGCATTCGCAGCCTTTGCATGGAAGAAAAGGACTTCATCAAACAGAAGAACTTAAAACCGTTCTATTACCAGGATACATCCGTCCTGCCCCTGGAACAGATAATCGCTTCTCTCAGCGATATTGTTTATGTGACAATTGACATGGATGTATTCGATCCCTCTATGATGGCGGCTGTAGCCACACCGGAGCCCGGCGGACTCCAATGGTATGAGATATTGAACCTCCTTAAGGAAATTGCCGCTCATAAGAAAATCGTCGGCTTCGATATTATGGAACTCTGCCCGTCACAGGGCCCGGCTGCCTGCATATATACTGCTGCAAAATTGATATATAAACTTATCGGTTATATCGTCAACTAAAGAATGAGATGAGAAGCAGTTTAGGCCTGGGTAAAGTATACGGCATTCCTCTGCGCATTCATTTTACCTGGTTTATTATCTTTCTTCTTATAGTAACCACTCTTATCACCCTCCCGATTGTAGGTAGTTACCAACTATGGTACCGGATTATTTTCTCTATTATCGGCAGCCTGCTGCTGTTTGTTTCAATTCTTGCGCATGAACTGGCCCACAGCCTGCTCTCTGTTAAAAACGGCATCCCCGTCAGAAGCATCACCCTGTTTATTTTCGGCGGGGTCTCACAGCTTGTTAAAGATGCCAGCCGGCCAAAAACAGAGATTCTTATAGCCATAGTCGGACCGCTTACCAGTATAGTCATAGCAGCCGTTTTTCACGGCATTTACAGTCTTCTCTTCTACATGGAAGCGGATATGCTGGTCGTGACCATTGTACAATGGCTGGCATATATCAATGCTCTTATGGCAATGTTTAACCTTATACCGGGTTTTCCTCTCGACGGCGGGCGTATACTCCGTGCTATCATCTGGATGCGCACCAATAATTACGTCCAGTCAACCAGAAAGGCAGCTCGTGTTGGGCGTATTATCGGCTTCGTTTTCATAGCCGGAGGACTTGCGCTGGCTGTTATCACTCAACAATGGCTGAGCGGTATTTGGCTTGCGGTAATAGGCTGGTTTCTGGAGACATCGGCCACAGCCAGCTACCGCGATTTGCTGTTTCGTGATTCCCTGCAAAACGTTACCGCCCGGGATATGATGACCGTAGATTGTCCTGTAATCACCATGGAGCTCAGCCTTGAGCAACTGGTCCGGAACTACGTGTTACCCACCGGCAGACGCTGCTTTTTAGTGGCCGAAAACGGCAAACTGGAAGGGCTTATAACCCTGCGTAACATCAAAGCTTTTCCTCAGGAGAAGTGGGACAGCGTCACCACTACAGACGCTATGGCACCTCTCAGTTCCCTTATTACCGCAGCTCCGGACCGCAATGGACTTGAACTGCTGGAAGAAATGGAAGAAAGAAACATGAGCTATGTGCCTGTGATGGAAGACGGCAATGTGATCGGCCTGGTCACTCTGGATAACATCATGCATCTCCCGCAGATCCGCTCCAGCCTGAAAGTCTAGCATCCTTTCCCCGTACTGCAAGATTTTACCGGCCTCAGCTCCACACCCTGACGTATGATGTGGCTGCTAACTGCAACCGGTACCCTAAAACAGTACTTTTTACCCACTGTTATTATTACCAATGGGCTATTTACTCACGGGATGCTTCATAAGATACTGTTGCTATTATTAATAGAGGTAAGGCTCTCTAACAGATTATGCGGCAGGCCGCCGTACAATATACAGATTTATAGAACAGCGATTGATGTGAAAAAGCCCGGACAAGTACAGTTGCACAGGCTCCCACCCGGTGGTAAGGCTGCGGCTAGTATACTGCTGCTGTCTCTCTTTTTGTGCCTGACGCCACCATCTGTTTGGGCCTCTGAGATACCAGAGTCATACGCGGGTGAAAGAGTAGCGGTCAGCTTCCGCTATCCCGTCGAAGATGATTACTCCATTGCACAGTATTTCGGCGAGGAAACGGAACACGGCATCTCCCTTGGTGAGAACGTTGTCTGCCCCCGCAGGACAGAGGTACGTGCCGCCGCCAGCGGTACGATACGGTTCGCCGGTAGCGCAGACGGATACGGCTCTGCAGTGATTATCGAGCACTATACGGGCTCTGAATATGTCTGCACGCTCTATGCCGGTCTGGGCAGTGACATGGAGCTTCCCGTATCTGCCGGCTGGGAGGTAGAGGCGGGCGCTGTGATCGGATATACATCCTTCGACATGCAGCGTCAAAACGACGGGCAATGGCCTTACATACTGCATTTCGGTATACGAAAAGGGCAGTTTCAGCAAAACTGGGGCTATGAAGCATATGACCCTCCCGCCGAGCGGCCGGAGTGGTACGACCCCTCCGGTTTCATTAACCGGCATGGTCAGCCGTGCAGTGCATCACTGGTACAGGTATCTGAAGGTCTCTACCAGGATAGAATCTACTGGTTTCAGAATGGAAAGCTATATTCACTCACGGATTATATGAATAACGATGACAGCCTTCCCTTTACCATAGCTGAAATGAGCTCGCTTCCGGGATGGTCCAGGCAGGATATGGTCTGTGCAACTCAATCATGCCTTGAGCGCTACCGGGGATGGCCGGAAGGCACCGCTGCATTTATAGCAACTGACGGCAGTGCAAACGGGCTATTACTCAAGGAAAAAGACTCCACAAACATCTACCTTGTAGAACGCAGCCAGCGTATAGCATTTCCGGATGAAGCATCGCTTAAACTTGCCGGATATTCAGCGGACGATGTTATTACCGTCACCCCGGGAATCTTGGCGCTTTTTCATGACGGCATCGATAATGCCATGATCCAGCCCATTTCCGGGGGAGAAGTTACCGTTGCACCACTGCAGCCCTTCAGTATCCGGCTTGCTTTTCAGAACACAGGTACAACAGCATGGTCAAACAGATTAGGCTACTTTCTTGAGCTTGTAACGGACGATGATATATTTCCGAACAGCTACCGCTACAGCCATCTGCCGTGCGGGATCAGTGATAACGTCACGCCCGGACAGGTAAAGAGCTGGAATATAGATGATATTATGGCCCCCGTCCAGCCGGGCAGTTATACACTATCATGGCAGATGGCACGTGAAGGCATGGGGGTATTCGGTGAACAGGTACAAATTCATATTGAGGTGAAAGCATCCAACAATGCGCCTTCCACCCCCTCTCAACCCTCAGGCCCCTCATCAGGCAGCGCAGGGCTTACCTATACATATACTACCTCCGCACTCGATGCGGATAATGAAAACATCCGTTATATTTTCGAATGGGGCGATGGAACGTTTACTGAAACCGGACCCACCCCCCGCTCCGTCCCCATACGTGCAACCCATTCCTGGGAAAGTCCGGGCATGTACCCCGTACGTGCAATGGCAGCTGATGGAGAATCCAATCATTCGGAATGGTCCGCGCCTACTATCGTTACTATAGATATGCCTGCCAATACACCGCCGGGCATATCCGCAGTTCCTTCCGGCCCCTATAACGGTTATACGAATAATGAGTACACATTCTCCACCTCGGCAGTCGATCTTAACGGTGATTATGTAAAGTTTAATTTCTACTGGGGCGATGCCACCACATCTGAAACCCGGCTCGTGGCATCGGGTGAGCCGGCGCAAATTTCACATTCATGGAGCAAACCGGGGAGTTATTCAGTACGCGCGATGACGATAGACAGCCATTCATCTTCTTCTTCCTGGTCTGAATCAAAACTGATCGTTATCTCCGCTCCACCCGCTGTTCCCTCCACCCCTTCCGGCAGACAGACGGGACTGACCGGCACCTCTTACACCTTTTCTTCGCTGGCAGTAAATCCCGAGCAGAGATACATAAAATATATTTTCGACTGGGGAGACGGGACTACTTCTCAGAGCGATTATCTCGGGAGCGGCATTCCTGCAAACCTTTCCCACAGCTGGGAAGATCCGGGCACCTATAAGATAAAGGTCCAGGCCGTTGACGAGGAAAACATTGCTTCACCCTGGTCTGACGCCGCTGTAATAACCATCATCGTCTTGAGTTCCTCTGACTTGCCCGCGCCAGCAGGCTGTCTGCCCGCCGATAAGGCCTATATATACGGCGAAGAGATAACCTTTTCATGGAACCCCTGCGAGAAAGCTACCCGATATTTCCTGGAGATTAACAGCGAGTCTGACTGGGATATCGAGGGAAGAATGCATTACGGCAGCGTGTACAGCAGCAGCGTTGAAATAGAGGGGTTTTTAAATGACGACACTGAATATTACTGGAGGGTTCGTGCCGGCGACGGCTTGCACTGGAGCCCATGGTCTGCAGCGCAGAGCTTCACCAATCTGGGCACGTTGGAAAAACCTGAGCTGACGCTGCCGGCGGACGATGAAATCATTGCCGGGACTTCGATTACCTATAAATGGGTGGAAACGCCGGGGGCGGAGCGCTATATACTTGAGGTCAATACCGGCTCGAACTGGCTGCGGGGCGGCCTCAAATACCTGGGCATTATCGATAACGCCGTCGAATATACGGATACCGGATACTACAACAATAACACAACATATTACTGGCGCGTGCGCGCCGGCAACAGTGATACCTGGAGTCAGTGGTCGGATACAGGAATATTTATCAACGCAGGTCCTATACTGGTCACTCCAAAAGACGATGAAGACGTCTGCGGTGACGCGGTGGAATTCTCCTGGCAGTCGATGGGCAAGGATGTCCGCTATATTCTGGAGGTCAACAGTGATCCCCTCTGGGACCCCGAGGACAGCAAGCTCTTTATCGAACTTAAGGATACCACGCATTATCTGGATACGGACTACCCCGAAGACGGCACACTCTATTACTGGAGGGTAAAAGCAGCAAGCAGAGAAGGATGGAGCGCCACTTCAGCAACCTATACCTTTACCAGTAAAAAGCTGGCCGTACCGGCTGTTCCTACGCTTTCGCATCCCGATGATGCCGTCACGATTACAGCAGACAAAGTAGCCTTTACCTGGAGCTCCGTAAATGACGCGGAAGAATATGTGCTGGAGGTGAATACCACTACGGAGTGGAAGGTGGCGGGACGCAAGTTCCACGGCATTATAACTGATTCCGTCAACTATACCGATGACGGCTACCCGCGTGACGGTACCGTCTATTACTGGAGAGTGAGAGCCGGCAATAAAACAGGTTGGAGCGCCCCCTCCGAGGTATTCAGTTTCACCAGCTCAGCAGAGCAGGCGCCTGTGCTACAGACTCCCGCCGATGAAGAGATCGTTTCCGGCACAAGTACTGTGCTTCAGTGGAAGGCGGTCCCCGCTGCGGCCTACTATATGCTCGATGTCAACAGCAGCGAGTCATGGGAAGGCAGCAGCCGCATCTACCGCGGCATAATCAATAACGCTGCCAGTTACAAAGTAACTGACCTGCCCAATGACGGAACAGTGGTGTATTGGCGGGTAAAGGCAGGTAAAGACGCAACCTGGAGCGGCTGGTCTGAGATACGCACGTTCACCAGCGGTCAAACCGGCGGCGTGACGGCTCCCATCCAGACAGCACCCGCGGACGGCGCAGACGCACACGGCGCATCGGTCACATATAAATGGAACACCGTTCAGAACGCGACAAATTATATACTTGAAGTAAATACGGACCCTAAAACATGGAGCAGGAAAACGCGCAAGTTCTTCGGCAAAGTGGGCAGCGTGCTGCAGTACACGGATACCAGATACCCCAATAACGGTACAATCTACTACTGGCGCATACGCGCCGGCAACGACGCCGGATGGAGCAGCTACTCCGAGACATTCTCGTTTACCAACTGGTAGAGGGCTAAACAACCTTAACTTATGAATGCTTCGGTGAAGGCCTTATTTATGCTTTTTTATTATGGTATACTCGTGTTCATACATAGAATATAAATGCAGCGTAAATAATAACGTATAGAAAGAGCCACAGTGCATTCGGTTGTATTTAGTGAGCATGCGCATCTAAAATTGGATATTCTGAAATCGCATGGTATACTCTTAAATGTCGAGATTATTCAGGATACGGTGATCAATCCGGAAAAAATCGAAAAAGGTTATCAAGGAAGATTAATAGCCCAAAAGAGTCTTGATACCCGCCATGTGCTGCGAGTCGTTTACGAAAAACATGGCCAGGAGATTATAATAATCACTTTCTACCCCGGCAGGAGAGAGAGATATGACACAGATAAGATATAGCAAAGACATCGACGCTCTACTTTTCGAGCTTTCACAGGAAAAGATAGACTACGCTGAAGAGGCAGGACCAGTCATTGTCCACTTCTCTGCAAAGGGAGAACCCGTACTCCTTGAGATACTCAATGCGCGGGATTTCCTTAATTCAGCATCAAGTTTGGTCACCGGACCTGCAAAATTTGAGCTATACAAAGATATAAAGGGTGAATTCCGATGGAAGCTGGTAGCATCTGACGGGCAGACTATTGCCAGTTCAGGAGATGGATACACTACTCTGGCAAGCGCAAAGGCCGGTATAGAATCCTTCAAGAAAAATGCACCCGTTGCTGATATTAAAGAAGCCTAAAGTCAAAATTTTCTAGGTACTGCATGCTCGCAGATAATCGTACGGCATTTCTACCTTGCAGTTTAATAGGAATGCAGCAATAGCATCTATTATAGTTGTGATATTTTCATTATCAATGTAATCAGATATTTCCAGGTCCTGCCTGCCCACAGGCAGCCCTATAATTCAGCCCAATTTCTCGATGTAATCAGACATTGGCCTTCTCGTTCTCTTCTTTTGAGTGTCGAAGTTCACGATCCCATGAGCGAGCCGAAGGTGAATACCAGAAGTCCCGACAAAGTCGCAAATTATATATGAGAATACGGACAAGGTCAAGAGGATTGTGGGATGGACTCCGGTTATTTTACACCGCGCTGCCGCAGCGCCTCGTACATTACCAGCGCCCCCGCCACGGATGCGTTGAGCGAGCTTATCCTGCCCTTCATGGGGATAGCTACCAGATAGTCGCAGCGCTTCTTCACCAGGTCCGAGAGCCCCTCACCCTCCGCCCCTATCACCACGGCCGTCGGCAGCGTAAAGTCCACCTCGCCGAACAAGGTCTGTCCTGCGGCATCTATTCCCACCACCCAGACACCGTGCTTTTTAAGCGTCTCTATAGACTGAGCTATATTGGCTACCCGCGCGATGGGCACATATTCCACCGCACCCGCGGAAGCTTTAGCTACAACCGCGGTCAGACCCACCGCCCTGCGGGTGCGCACCACCACACCGTGAAAGCCGCTTCCGTCCGCCGTCCTTATTATCGCCCCCAGGTTATGCGGGTCCTCTATGCCGTCCAGCACACAGTACAGCGCCGGTTCATTTTTTTGGGAGGATACATCGAAAAGGTCTTCCAGCGCGATATAGTCTTTCGCCGCAGCATAGGCGATAACGCCTTGATGGGCGGTTGTGCCGCTTGCCCTATCCAGAACCTCCCTGTTGACCATCTCAACCGGTATTTTGTCTGCACGTGCAAGCTCATATATCTCCGTCACCACGGGATGATGTCCCGTAGTGCGCGCGATGAGAATCTTGTTTATGGGACGGCCCGCCTTAAGCGCCTCTACTACCGGATTCCTGCCCGCAATAGTATCTGTCATTGGTAAAAAATACCATCCTATCTTCTGCCCGTGGCTTTCTCCCACTGCAGATAATCATCGTACATTTGGGGTATAGTCTGCCACTGCACTTTTCCCGCAGCAACATATCCGTCAACCATACGCAGCCACTGCTCCATCAACTGCATGTCCAGAGCTTTGCCGAAAGACCATGACAGATAATAGGTATACGGCTGGGTGGACTTATCGGATTCTATATAAGCCAGAATCTTCTTCAGTTCCTGCTCGAAGGCAGCGATATCCTCCGCAGTCAGGTCTTGATCACCGCCCGGCTCCACTCCACCCTGAGACGCTTCATAATAATAGGCTATTCCCCCTCCGGAGGGAATGATAACCACTCTGCCCGCAGGAGTATCATCTATCCAGTTGGAACCGTTCTCTGCTCTCCAGGCATGCAGCCTGCCCTCGAGGGTGAAAGGATAAGCCTCGTGATATTGCGTCGGACGGGCGCCGTCAGGTATCGCAATTGGCCTTTCTTCCTTGGGAAGAGATAGCAGTGCATAGGATACAACACCCGTGACAAATTCATAACCGGCATCCGCAACTGCGGTCACCCAATCACAGTGAGAGCAAACCCCGGAAACATGCCGCACCGTCACCCCCAGGGATTCCAGTTGAGTCTTCATATTCGCCAGATCCTTTTTCATCTTCGGCAGGGTGTCTTTCATGCTGCCGCCCACATCCGCATGAACACCTATACCATGCCCGCGGCTCTGCATTTCCAGCAGCACGTTATCGTTCCACTTAACAGCCCCCAACGTCATCTCCTTGCTTTCAAGCGTAAGCCTGGCCCCATACTTTTCAAACAGGGCGGCGTACTCTCGCAGAAGAGAGGCGTGCTTTTTGAACTTGATTTCATTGGCGCCGTCATCCCATCCCTCGAGGTGAACCATAATCCCCAGGTTTAATACTTTTTGAACCTCAGCCTTTGACGTTGTCTCTCCTCCTCCCGTCCGGGGAGGTTTTTCTTTCGGTTTTGTCCCGGAAGGCTTAAAATCGGCTGCCGGCAGCGGTGATTGGTCATTTGCTGTGCCGGGCACGGATTCCGTTCCAGCCGGCGGACTTACACATCCGGCCGCTATCAGTACGGCTATTACTATCAGGTAAACCAGTGCTTGTTTCATAAGGTCTTTAGGGTATCATACGCATAAAATCTTAACAAGACGCAGACATGCTGACACGATTGTCCAGATTTCGCTGGTAAAATATATGGTTGTTACATACGCTCTCAGATATAATATGTACGCTCCTGACGTAAAAGACATACGTAACAGACACAGATGAATTGAGGGGGAGGGGATATAGGAGAATCAAGGCCGTCTATCAGGCGGATATATAGTTTATGCCAGCTCGAACTATCGCCGAACGTTCAATTAAATGGATCAGCAGTAAGGTACTCTCTTTGCTGCTCATATCTGCTCTGTGTGCAGCTACATCGCCCTCTGGGGTTTTAGCGGCCGCGGTAACCAATAGGTAATAATTTTAATAAGCTATACTGTGTTACATGAGAGTATTAATTGAGGGGGTTGAATTGAAGGAGTATTTAGGGAAGAAAGTATTATGGTAACACCAAAAACCACTAGACTGTTGTTACACCCGGTTAGAACAATCCATCGTAATGTTATCACTACATTTGCTGTAGAGGCGTTACTAGCAATGCTGCAGAGCCGGGATAAGTTCTTTTCTCTCAAATACGAATCCGGTATCCTTCCGAAACGGGCTAATAATGGATTCAAAATAGCACGGCTTAAAGGGTTGTGCTCTTGATTCAGCTTACGTTAAAATGGACCGGAGGTGAGCAATTCTTACACAATACAGTATAGTTTGTCAGGTTTCTGATGCTGAGCCCTATACAATATGCGCGTATAATGGCACGGATTTATCTCAGTTTCTTGGCATTATCCAAGCCAACTTGCCCGAGGGTCATTACGGGTGGATACAGGAATGCGGAGAGGCATTAGTTAATGTCAGCGGGCAAACACAACCCGCCTATGCTGACTTCAGACCCAATACAGCCAAGCGCCAGTTGAAGGAAGAATTGTCAAAGGGCTCGCAGGAGCAAGTCACAGGGCTATCATTTAGCACACTTGGCGAACCTGCTCACGAAAAATTGGAGAGACTTTCTCAACTACCGCCTTTATTAATGGAGGATGGCCCCTACTGCAGGCTAATCAGGGAGGCTAGGGATGTATTTGTCGATGGGCACTTCTATGCTTGCGTTGCGATGTGTGGTATCTCGTTTGAGAGGTTCCAGCGAGATAAAGCTGCTCCCTATGGAGCCACGCGGCAACACAAAATGTGGCAAGTGAGAAACATGCTGGAAGAGAATAAAGCTCTTTTACCAAATACACTCAGCCTATGCAAGAAAATGGCAGACTTACGGAATGATTATGCACATGGACAAGGGCTGAACGCCAAAGAAGACGCCCTCAAGTCGCTTTCATGGCTGCAATCCTTCATAGAAAACGAAACTGATTTGATGAAGGATTATGAAATTGTGGATGGGATTTTACATAGGAAGGTAAAACACTAGACGAAAAGTCCTGTCTATCGTACAACTTGGTAAGTGAGTAACCTTTGCAAAGCCGGGATCAGAGTCTTCTTCTCAAATACGAGTTCGGAATGTATCATGAATGGCTGGGGATCCAGGATTCGAACCTGGCCTCACGGATCCAGAGTCCGCTGTCCTACCGCTAGACTAATCCCCAGCGCACAAGGATTATACCATGAGACTATATCTCCAGCAAGAAAAACCCCTCCGGCACTCTTCTTATCTTCGATTGTCGTCAATGGTATAACATATATGATAAATTTCCCATATAAGGTATTGTTTTTCATCTAATGCTTCAATATAATATACTCGTTCTTGTATAACTCCTGACTAACGTAGAAAAGGAGCACGCCCCATGAGACAGGTTTTACGAACGGTAAGCCTTCCGATGCTCGCACTTTTTATCGCTCTGAGCGGATTCTTCGTTCTTCCTCTTTGCAGCGGGCAGAACAGCGGCTCGCATATACACGGCATTGCCTTCCCGATTCTCACCGCGACTATTACTTCTCCCGCTGACGGGACTGTGATACAGGCCGGTGACTGCTTTCAGGTCACCGCTGCCATAACCGCAACGGAACCGGAGAAAGCAAATAATATCGACCGTTCTCTCTTCGGCAAATCAGTCTATGCCGGTATTGATGGTTTCTGCCCCGTCAGCAGTGTTTCCGGAACGATAGCGGTAACAGGCAACGCGGTGGTAGACGGTTCAGCCACCAAATACGCCTCATCAGGCCTGAAAATGCCTCATCAATCCAGCTTTGACTGCCCGACTGAGGTTACTCTGAGCTGGCAGGTATGCTGTACCGGGCCCGGCGCGGTGACCATTACGGTTACACCCGGCGGTGAATATTATGTGGCGGATAGCGGCACTGCTTTCAGCAGCATTGTTGCCTGGTCAGTCTCTTCAGTATACGCTTCTTCCGGTTCTATTATACCGGCCGAGAATCTGATTAGTGATACCATTACCATCTACCAGCAAGCGGAAGAGGATTTCTCCCAGAAGCTGATCAGCGAGTCCGGCAGCAGCGGCTCCGGCTCGGCCAGCCCGTCTAACGTAACAACCGTCAATACATGGGCTCATATCCGGACAGCGCAGGCCGGCCAGCAGGTTATCGTCTATGCCAATATCGCTAACCGGGGAGAGACAGAGGGGCCTTATGTCGCCACGCTTAAAATAAACGGCGCAGTCGAAGAAGTCAAGACCGGCATCCTGCAGGGCAATACCGCCGTTCCGCTCAAATTCATGGTGAGCCGCGATGACCCCGGAACCTACGAAGTCGATGTGAACGGACAGAAGACATACTTCACGGTTATAGGGGAAGCCTCAAGCAAGGGCATATCAGCAAAAGACTCGGCTTTAATAGCGGCGCTTGCCCTTTTAGCAGCCCTGATCGTCGCCCTGGTAGTTCTCATCGTCCACCGCCGCCAGCGGTACCAGCAATAATATAATGCAGTGCTTATTGATATAATTCTTTAACAGGAGTGGAAACATGAAAAGAGCTCTGGAAATAGTGAGCCTTATGATGCTCGCGCTTGTGATTGCCGTAAGCGGGTTCTTTGTTCTTCCTCTCTGCAGTGAGCAGAACAGCAGCTCGCATATTCATGGCGATACCTGCCCGATATTTCTCACCGCGCAGATAACCGCTCCCGCCGACGGGGCGGTGATACAGCCCGGTGACTGCTTTGAGGTCACCGCTGCCATAACCGCAGCCGACATGGGTTGTACGAAGAATATCGACCATCCTCTTTTTAGTAAAACAGTCCACGCAAGCCCTGTGTGTCCTATCGGCAATGTTTCGGGAACGATAGCGGTAACAGGCAGCGCGATGGTGGAAGGTTCAGCCACCAAATACGCCTCGTCAGGACTGAGGGCGCCTACCGACAGTAGCCATGAGAGCTGCCCGACCGAGGTTACCCTGAGCTGGCAGGTATGCTGCACCGGTCCCGGCGCGGTAACCATTACGGTAACGCCCGGCGGCGATGATTACTATGATGCATATAACGGCTCTGTGCTTGATAATGTATTCGCCCGGGCCGTCTCACCCGTCTATGCTAAAAGTTACGATCCTATACCGGCCGAGAATCTGACAAGCGATACCATTACCATCTACCAGCAGGCGGAGGAGGATTTCTCCCAGAAGCTGATCAGCGAGTCCGGCGGCAGCGGCTCCGGCTCGGCCAGCCCGTCTAACGTAACAACCGTCAATACATGGGCTCATATCCGGACAGCGCAGGCCGGCCAGCAGGTTATCGTCTATGCCAATATCGCTAACCGGGGAGAGACAGAGGGGCCTTATGTCGCCACGCTTAAAATAAACGGCGCAGTCGAAGAAGTCAAGACCGGCATCCTGCAGGGCAATACCGCCGTTCCGCTCAAATTCATGGTGAGCCGCGATGACCCCGGAACCTACGAAGTCGATGTGAACGGACAGAAGACATACTTCACGGTTATAGGGGAAGCCTCAAGCAAGGGCATATCAGCAAAAGACTCGGCTTTAATAGCGGCGCTTGCCCTTTTGGCAGCCTTGATCGTCGCCCTGGTAGTTCTCATTGTCCACCGCCGCCAGCGGTACCAGAGCTAGTTACATGTAATGCATACGGCAGGTTATTTCACACCCCTCCCGCTGCGCCAAAAGCAAACAGCTGGAGGGGTGATTTTTATGTGCTCTATTTCAAAATTATCCCGGCAGGTCCTGCCTCAAACTGCCCTCTGCACACGGGACAGCGGAAAATGATCTGCTTAATAGCTGCGTTAGCCCTGTTGACGCGATACACAGGTGAAAGCGTCCTGTCTTTTGGGCAGCGGGCATGAAAAGAATAGAGGTATCCGGTTGCGGGGTCTTTAATACTGAGCTGGCCTTGATTAAGCGCATTTTCAATATTTTTTACT
Source organism: uncultured Dehalococcoidales bacterium (assembly GCA_964519615.1). Classification (GTDB taxonomy): domain Bacteria; phylum Chloroflexota; class Dehalococcoidia; order GIF9; family UBA5629; genus CAZFIM01. The sequence continues at coordinate 18,581 of CAZFIM010000024.1, read as the reverse complement.
GCCGATGATTTTGCCATAATC
>CAZFIM010000024.1:0-18550 GCA_964519615.1 uncultured Dehalococcoidales bacterium | reverse complement strand
TCTCTTTCCTCCCCCGGTGTTTTATTCACTTCACAAACAGCAAACCGCTTCACCGCTCCAGCGCTTTTTTCAGGTTCTCCCCTTCCTCCCGCATATGTCTGGCAAGAGCTTTAAGCCTTTTTGAGGCCAGTTTTTTATAGAGCGGTCCGCCCCTGAGACGTCCCACCGCTGTTAAAATACATGCATTTTCGCCCTTAGGCTGAAAAAGCCACCTGTTTTGAGGTGCGAAAAGGGAAACCGGAAACAAAGGTTTGTAGACGATTTCCCTGTCAGGTACGCTCTTAACAATTTTGAATTTTAACTTCTGAAGGCTCCCGTACAAATACTCTTCAGCATAAATAATAGAGTCTTTCTTTAAAGGCTCGCCTTTTATCCAGCGCAGGTCAACATGGTCGGGATGCCATGCCAAATATCCCTCCTTATCACGCAGCCTCTCAAGCACTGCTGCAAATACTCTTTGCGGCGTTGCCTTTATCTTTATTGACTCTTTAAGAATAATCATATATTTATCACCGGTAGATATAGTATGCCACAAATTTTTTCTTATGCAAGAGCATACGGTATTTTTTACCGCAACAATAATAAGCGCAAGCGGAAATTTCCGCTTGCGCTTATTACCTCACAGTACTTTCGTTAATTGAAAATAAAGTATTTAAGACTCTGCTTCCATTACGCCGGTATACCCTGCCTGCCGTATACCGGCTTTTGATACCTTCACGCCGCGCAGGATCAACCAAGAAAGCAAAAACTGGCCGCAATCAATGTACCGAGAAGGAGGATGCCTGTGACAATCAGCGCCCAGAACATCACCATCAAACTTTTATCCCCGTTCAGTATTGTCAAGAAATGTTTTGTCTGGTTCATTTTCGCCCTCCTGATTAAGTATCTTATAGTATCAGGATAGTACTTTTTTAAGCAGTGTACTTGACAGAGAACTTACGGCAATCTGATTTTTATCTGACAATTCGCGGCATACCGCAGCGCGTATTATAAGCAAATCGCAAATGAAGTTTTCATCTTAAGCATGCGGCGATATAATCACATCAGCAAAAAATGTATGAAGCAATAGAGGAAATAATGCAGGAACATTTTCTATGCCCGGCATGCGGCGCTTTTTTAACAACAGGACAGGATATCTGTACGGAGTGCGGTTTACAGATAACCTACTGCTGTACAAACTGCGGCAGTGTTGTAGAACCCCGGTTTCTATTCTGTACCAACTGCGGTACTGCGCTCTTGTGGAACAGCCCCGGACAAAATGAGCATGATGCGCCGCAGAGTGCTCAGCAGGGAAATAATTTGCCTGACAGCGTGCTTGAACATATTGCAAACAGCGAGGTACGTTTAATTGCTTCTGAATTTCTTAAAAGCCTGGGCTCTTTCCAACCGATGCATATAACATATGAAACAATACTATGGTTTATTGCAATAAAGGTATCAGGGGAAATAGCCGCCTACCTTTGGCCGCTGCAAGATGCTTTTGCCTTCACTTACCGTAATCAAAACAATAGCTGGTCGAGTATTACAGTGTATGACAGCCAATCGTACGATGACTCGCTGCACCTCATGCGGCAGGTATTCACTGCCGCTGCCGAAAACCGTACTACACGGCAATAGTACCGGTACCAATACCTATATAAAAGACTTTCATATAGAGAAACTTAACTCTTTGACATTATAAATGCGGCACTGTAATATCATACTCGGCTTATAAATTATGTATAATGAACGCGATGCATCTCCGTGCCCATGGTGCGGTACTGCGAATACCAGTGGCCGCCGTTATTGTAGTAACTGCGGCGGACAGCTGCGCATAGCATGCCAGTACTGCGGCTCCATAGTTGCTACGGGTTATCAATACTGCCAGAAGTGCGGTGCGCCTATGCCGGACGGAATCGGCATGGCACCCTCCGGAGGATACTATGGTTATCAGAGCCCGCCTTTCTGGGAGCCGGCGGTCAAGTGGCTCCGTTCACTACCTTTAAGTTATTACCTCGTTTTTATGCTGGTCATTCTGATCATAGCCGTGGGCAGCTTCACCTACTGGCAGCTTGCTCCCAAACCTGACACACGTTCGCCTGCCATTACAGGAATTTCAGTTATCAATCAGGGAAAGAGCTTCGCAACTATCGTATGGTATACAGATGAAGCCTCCAGCAGCCAGGTTGAATACGGCAAAACGATAAGATACGGTTTCCGCGCACCTGCGCAGCCGCAAAACAACCCTTCAACCGGAGCATCGGCTGGTGTGACAAAGCACTCGGTATATATCCAGAATCTTGTTTCCGGCAGTACCTATCATTTTCGCGTAAAGTCAAAGGACGCCTCCGGCAACGAGACTGTATCGGCGGATAACACGTTTAAAACCGGTGAAGAACTGCCTTTCTTCCAGCCTGCGGACTAGCTCAAGACCCGGCAGATGAAATTCCACCCTAATCGTGAATATCTGCGTGGTATTCCTGCAGCGCTTTCACTCCGGACTTACCCTTGCGCCAGGCGGCTATACCTTTGGCTGCAGCTACAGCAGCCGCCAGCGTGGTTATATAGGGGATTTTATACTTAATGGCAGTCTTTCTGATATAAGAATCATCATACTGGCTCAGTTTTCCACTCGGTGTATTTACCACCAGTTGAATTTCCCCGTTCATGATGCCATCGGGAATATTCGGGCGCCCCTCATGCATCTTTAAGATATGTTCTGATCGTATCCCCAGGCCGGATAGAAAGGCTAAGGTCCCTTCCGTTGCCTTGATGGTAAATCCAAGGTCCGCAAACAGCTTTGCCGCCTCTATTGCGAGGGGGTCATTTTTTAAAGCGAGGCTGATAAGCACAGTACCAGAGACAGGCAAAGCAGGTTTAGCGGCCTCCTCCGCTTTAAAATAGGCAAGACCGAAAGAGGGAGCCAGCCCCAATACTTCGCCGGTTGAACGCATTTCAGGGCCCAGTACGGGATCGACCTCAGGATACATTGAAAAAGGAAAAACAGCCTCCTTCACACCTGAGTGAGATATAGAGCGGTTTTTCAGTGCAAGGTCCTTAAGCTTGCTGCCGAGCATGATTTGAGTTGCCAGACGCGCCATGGAAACGGCGCACACTTTTGATACCAGAGGTACCGTTCGCGAAGCACGCGGGTTTGCCTCCAGCACGTAGACAGTATCATCACAGATTGCATACTGCATATTCATCAGGCCGACCACATGGAGGTCGCGCGCTATTTTTCTGGTATATTCATTGATTGTATCAAGGTGTTTCTGAGCGATACTGACAGGAGGAATCACGCAGGCCGAATCACCGGAATGAACACCGGCAAATTCGATATGCTCCATTACCGCCGGAACAAAGGCATCCGTTCCGTCAGCAATGGCATCAGCTTCCGCTTCTATGGCATTCTCCAGAAATTTATCGATAAGTATGGGACGGTCCGGCGTCACATCGACAGCGGCCGTCACATACCGCTCCAGCATTTCATCGTCATGAACAACTTCCATACCCCTACCCCCCAGCACATACGATGGTCTGACCATGAGCGGATATCCTATTTCAGCTGCTACTTTCAATGCCTGCTCAAGATTACTGGCCATCCCGGCGCGCGGCATGGGAATACCCATTTGTTCCATCATTTTGCGGAACCTGTCACGGTCCTCAGCCAGGTCTATAACCTCAGGTGTGGTCCCTAATATCTTCACTCCCGCCTGCGCAAGCTCACCGGCAATATTGAGCGGCGTCTGTCCTCCGAATTGAACGATTACTCCTTCCGGGTTCTCCTTTTGGTATATGCTCAATACATCTTCAACAGTAAGCGGCTCAAAGTAAAGCTTATCAGAGGTATCATAGTCAGTGGAGACGGTCTCCGGATTGCAGTTAACCATAATGGTCTCAAATCCCATATCGCGCAGAGCAAAGGCAGCGTGGACGCAACAATAATCAAACTCAATTCCCTGTCCTATACGGTTCGGCCCTCCGCCCAGTACCATCACTTTTTTTCTGTCGCTGCCGGCAGTAACATCGGGGGCATTATAGGTAGAGTAGTAGTAAGCGGCACTTTCCACTCCGCTTACCGGCACCGGTGCCCATCCTTCGGTAATGCCCAGAGAAAGCCGCCTTTGCCTGATATCCCGCTCGGGGACAGCAAGCAGTTCCGCAAGATAACGGTCTGCAAATCCATCCTGCTTCGCCTCACGTAAAAGTTCATCCGGAAGAGTTTTACCCTTATGAGCAAGAATACGCTCCTCCAGTTGCACAAGCTCCCTCATCTGCTCGATAAACCACGGTTTGATATAGGTTTTTTTATACAGCTCGCCGATATCTGCGCCTTTTCTGAGCGCTTCATACATGATGAACTGGCGTTCGCTTGAAGGTTCATTCAGCAATTCCATTAACTGTTCCAGCGTTTTGCCGCTGAATTGTTTGACCATACCCAATCCATAGCGCCCTTTCTCCAGAGAGCGTATAGATTTCTGCAATGCCTCCTTATAGGTCTTGCCTATACTCATGACTTCGCCCACTGCGCGCATCTGCGTTCCCAGTTTGTCCTGTGCACCCTTGAATTTTTCAAAAGCCCAGCGCGCAAACTTGACCACAACATAGTCACCGGATGGGGTGTATTTATCCAGTGTACCCTCACGCCAGTACGGAATCTCATCCAGCGTCAGCCCGGCAGCCAGTTTTGCTGATATCAGAGCGATGGGAAAACCTGTGGCTTTGGAAGCAAGTGCCGATGAGCGCGATGTGCGGGGATTGATCTCAATGACGACTACACGTCCGCTTTCAGGATCATGTGCGAACTGGATATTAGTACCGCCTATTACACGGATTGCCTCTACAATTTTGTAAGAATAGTCCTGCAGCCGCTTTTGCAGCGTTTTATCTATAGTGAGCATAGGTGCGGTGCAGAAGGAATCACCGGTATGAACGCCCATGGCATCCACATTCTCTATAAAGCATACCGTAATCATCTGGTTCTTCGAATCACGCACCACCTCAAGTTCAAGCTCCTCCCATCCCATAACTGACTCCTCTACCAGTACCTGATTGATCAGGCTCGCTGCTATACCGCGGCTGGCCACCACCCGCAATTCCTCCACATTATAGACCAGACCTCCCCCCGTACCTCCCATGGTATAGGCCGGACGTATAACAACCGGATATCCCAACCCCGCTGCCGCCCTTTCCGCATCCTCTACACTGTAGACAGCCTCGCTTTCTGGCATCTCGATGCCCAACTTGTCCATCGTCTCTTTAAACGCGATTCGGTCCTCACCACGAACAATTGCATCGATCTCCACTCCGATAACCTTTACACCGTATTTTTCCAGTACACCTGCATGCGCAAGTTCCGCACTCAGATTAAGGCCTGATTGGCCTCCCAGATTAGGCAGTAACGCATCCGGCCTCTCCTTTTCCACTATTTGCGTCAATGTCTCCAGATTAAGAGGTTCAATATAGGTATAATCAGCCATTCCGGGATCAGTTTGGATAGTTGCAGGATTGGAGTTGACCAGCACTATTTCATAACCCAGCTCACGCAGGGCTTTACACGCCTGCGTACCTGAATAATCAAATTCACAGGCCTGCCCGATAACTATAGGACCGGAGCCAATAATCATGACTTTGTGGATATCGTTTCTTCTCGGCATGGTACTAACTCTCCTGCATAATTCATGTCATCTCTGCAATACGCACGCTGACGCCTGCAATAATACTGGTTTATGTAAAATAGAAACGGCAATTAAGGGTGTACTATGAAGCGTTTTTACCATAAGTATTGTAAAATGGTGTTCCGATATTATTAATTACCACTCACGATTTGTCAATAACTCGGGCTGCTGTTATACTCAAAATGAGCTGCTTTGGAAGAATGGAACGAACTTCAACAGAATATCGGCATCACCTTCGGTGACACTTCTCTGCTCACTCAGACCTTTACCCATTCCTCATATGTCAATGAAAATCCCGATTCTACCAATGGCGATAACGAACGGCTTGAATTTCTGGGAGATGCCTTGCTTGACATGATTATCACAGAAAAATTGTTCCATCAATTTCCTGATATGAAGGAGGGGGAGCTCACCCGTATTCGTTCTGAATTGATACGTGAGGAAAACCTGGCGCGCATGGCTTGTGATCTGGATCTGGGCAACTATCTTTTGCTGGGCAAGGGCGAGCTTCAAACCGGCGGAAGGGAGAGACAGACCAACCTTGCCGATACTATGGAAGCTTTAATTGGAGCTATCTTTCTGGACAGGGGTCTGGAAGTCACCAGAGAGTTCATACTGTACAGAATCTTCAAGCAGCCGGAGCAGACAAGAGAGCTAAGTGAGTTAAATTATAAAGCTAAACTCCAGGAATATCTGCAGGGTGAATATAAGAAGCTGCCCGTATACCGCATAATCGATATCACAGGTCCCGAGCATGACAAGCTGTTCACGATACTGGTCCAGCTCGATGACGAAGTACTGGGAACCGGCAGCGGGAAAACAAAAAAAGCCGCTGAAATGGAGGCGGCACGTAAAGCCTGTGCTAAATTATCTATCGATGAATAGCCGCCTAATTGAGAGGCTTCAAAACGATAATCTCGCTTGTCTGAGGCAGTATATTCGCTGAGTATTCTACCTCGCTTGCTTCTATTCGTCTGACATTATCCTTCCCTTCAATAAAAGGATCCACCCCAGCAACGGGGAAATCAAGCCTTGGATTCTTATAATGCATAGGGAAAATAACACGCGGCTTCAGCGCGCTGCAGACCTGACCGGCAGTAAAGGCGTCAATGGTATAGTATCCGCCTACAGGTATGAAGAGAATATCCACCGTTCCTATTTCCTCTATCTCTTTGCCCATTAGCATATGACCCAGGTCGCCAAGATGGCAGAGCCTGATGCCGTCAAGCGTAAAACAAAAAATAATATTCGTACCCCGTTTTTGCCCTTTACTCTCATCATGGTATACGGAAATGCCTTTTACCTGTATGCCTTTAGCTTCTGTAATTCCGGGAGCAGCTACTTTCTGAGGATTTCCTGAGACAGAGGAGAACGCGCTATGATCGAAATGGTCATGACTGATGGTGACTACCTCCGCCGATTCTTTTATTGGCGCATGATGGAGGCCCTGTCCCGTGTGGTAAGGATCAGTGAGTATACGAATACCTTCATCTGAAGTGATAAGGAAACTGGCGTGCGCAAGCCATTTTATTTTCACCGTCCTTCTCCTTTCCTTATTAGTTTTACCTCTTTTGAGCCATAGAGACAGCCAGATTTACCAGTGTTCTCGCGGCAATGCCCGTAGCCCCTTTTACCTGGTAACCCTTCTCTTTATCTGTCTCGAATGTACCGGCAATATCGATGTGTACCCAGGGAATATGCCCTACGAACTCAGCCAAGAACTGCGCAGCGGTGATGGCACCGGCGTATCTGCCGCCGGTATTTTTTATATCCGCTACATCGCTTTTATTCAACTCCTTATACTCATCATGCATGGGCATTTGCCACATGCACTCCCCCGCCTGCTCTCCCGCTGCTATTACCTGCGCGGCAAATTCCTTATTGTTAGTGAATATACCGCTGCAAACGGTCCCTAAAGCTACTTTACAGGCACCTGTAAGGGTGGCGATATCAACTATATGTGAAAGCGGACGTTTTTGCGCATACGCCAGCGCGTCGGCCAGAATCAAGCGGCCCTCGGCATCCGTGTTTACGACTTCCACTGTTTTTCCTCCAAGCGTTTTAATCACATCGCCGGGTTTTAAGGCCTTTCCGCCGGGCAGGTTCTCAGTAGCGGGGATAACCGCGGTAACATTCAACACCGGCCTCAATTGTGCTATCGCTATTAAGGCTGAAATCACGGCAGCAGCTCCTGACATATCGCCTTTCATGGAGTCCATGTTCTCCGCCGGTTTAAGAGAAATACCGCCTGAATCAAATGTGATTCCCTTTCCTACCAGACACAGTGATTTCTCCGCCGCTTTATCTCCCTCGTAGGTCATTACAATCATTTTGGGAGGTTGATCGCTGCCTTGAGAAACACCCAGCAGTCCTCCCATACCCTCGGCCTGCATCTGTTCCCGTTCCAAAACGGTAATGCCCAGGTTATACTTTTTTGCCGCTTCAGCGGCAATTGCCGCCAGGATAGTCGGCGTCATGGTATTGGCCGGTTCATTAATAAGGTCACGGGCAAAATTAGCCGCTTCTGCCAATACACGCCCCCTTCTACAGCCCTCTTCCAATTCCTGCTGCCGGGCTGTATCCCGCTCTACAATAATCAACTCCTGCACATCCGTATAATCCTGAGCCTTTGTGATATGTTTGCGAAAGGTATAAAGTCCCATGAGGGCGCCTTCTACAATAGCCTGCGAGGCAAGACGAGGTTCAAATCCCCCTGCACCCGCTCCATGTACGATGGTTGCAATACGCGGACAATTTAGTTTACGCAAATTCCGGCAGGTGTGTGCCATTAATTTGCGCAGCCCATCGAAAGTAAAATCTGTTTTTTTGCCCATACCTGCGACCGCAACTATCCGCGCCGGCAATTTACCCAGACTGTGTACAACAGCCAATTCATTAGCTTTGCCTTTTATCTCACCCTGTTCTATTAGTTTTGAAATAGCCCCACCCAACGCCACATCCACGGCACCGGTTGCACCCCCCGGCACCTGCACACCCTCGAAAAGACTGACAATTACGGCATCGGCTTCTATTTCAGTGATTGAGCCGGTTTGTACTTTGATTTCCATTTTTTCTCCTGTTCTCCATTCTGGCATATAGTAGCTGCCTCGTCACATTCACCATTTTTCAGCATGCAGCAATATGTCAGTGCTGCATAATAAGGAAATTATAGAATATTTCAAAGCCGCGCGCTATGATTGTATATGACCGCTATTGGCATAAAAAAATCAATATGATATACTATTTAAGGTTAACCTTTAAGTCAGTCCGGCGAGGCTGTCAAGGTAAATATTGGTAGTCGCGGCAAGCAGCTTACAACTACCAATGTGGCTAAAGCTAATCAGCCTTCTGCCGGTTTCTGGCGGGAGGCTTTTTATTTGGCTGAAAAAACACTTATGTCCCAGGTGGATATGGAAAGAGCGCTGGTCCGCGTTGCCCACGAGATCACGGAACGCAACAACGGAGCAGAAGCGCTTGTACTGGTAGGTATGCAAACTCGCGGTGTGCCGCTGGCGCAGCGGCTGGCTGCCACCATACAGACTTTTGAAAATGTCTCTGTTCCTGTAGGTTCTCTCGATATCACCCTCTACCGGGACGACCTTTCTTCAATGGCCCTCGGGCCCATTGTGCATCGTACGGATGTACCTGCCGATATTACGAACAAACATGTCATACTGGTCGACGATGTTTTTTTCACAGGACGCACCATCCGTGCCGCGATGGACGCTGTCATGGATCTCGGCAGGCCCATGACCATTCAACTGGCAGTGCTCGTCGACCGCGGTCATCGTGAACTACCCATACGCGCCGACTATGTAGGGAAGAATATCCCTACGGCCGTACGTGAAGAAGTTAAGGTATATGTCACTGAGGTAGACGGTGAAGACAAAGTCACTATTATCAGCAACCAGGAAGAAAGGGGGACGGCGTGAAAACAACTAACGAAATATCGGCCAGGCACGAATCTCTACCGCCTTCAACCGCAAGCTGCTGGAATCATTATCACATTCTTGACATGGATGATTTTTCCAGAGAAGAGATTGAGCTTGTCTTTGAAACCGCCGACGCCATGTCTGAAATTCTTAGCCGCGAAGTGAAACAGGTGCCAACTTTGAGAGGCAAGACTATCGTTAACCTCTTTTATGAAGCCAGCACACGTACGCGCTCTTCCTTTGACATCGCCGCAAAAAGTCTCAGCGCTTCCACTATCAATCTCGATACCGCTAAAAGCAGCATCTCCAAGGGTGAGTCATTTATTAACAGCCTGCTCACACTGCAAGCGTTAGGGGCAGATATTGTCGTAATCCGGCATTCGCAGTCAGGAGCGCCATACTTGGCGGCCAGAAGCGTCAACATCAGCATCGTGAACGGCGGAGATGGGGCGCATGCGCATCCTTCTCAAGCCCTTCTGGACCTCTATACCATACGCCGCCACCTGGGCAAACTGGACGGGATTAAAGTCGCCATTATCGGTGACATTATGCACAGTAGAGTAGCACGTTCCAATATCTGGGGCATGAATACCATGGGAATGAAACTGGTTCTCTGCGCCCCACCCACCCTGCAGTCAATGGGTATGGCGGATTATATTCGCGCCTGCAATCTTGAAAACACCTCCATTGAACCTTCAATTGAGCGTGCGCTCATGGATGCGGATGTAGTGATGCCTTTGCGTCTTCAGCTTGAACGGCAGCAAAGCGGCCTCCTCCCAACCATGCGTGAATACATACAACTTTATCAGCTGACTGCAGAACGTCTGCGGCATGCAAAACCGCATGCTCTGGTCATGCATCCCGGCCCCATGAATGAAGGCATCGAGATCAGCCCTGATGTGGCTCACGGCAGCCAGGCAGTGATCGAGGAGCAAGTTGCAAACGGAGTAGCGGTACGCATGGCCCTGTTTTATCTACTTGCCGGAGGGAGAAGCAGACAATGACACAGTCGCTGCTTATTAAAAACGCCAGAATCATTGATCCCGGTCAAAATATCGATACATCCGGCGATATTCTCATCTCCAATGGGAAAGTTGAACGTATCGCACGCTCTATAGACACTACTAGCGGCCGGAATAGTAAAGTTCTGGACGCAAAAGGTCTTGTGGTCTGCCCCGGATTTGTAGATCTGCACTGCCATCTGCGTGACCCCGGTTACGAAGATAAGGAGACTATCGCCACTGGAACTAAAGCTGCTGCTGCAGGGGGCTTTACTACCATCTGCTGTATGCCCAATACGCTTCCAGCTCTTGATAGCCGCTCTGCGATAGATTATGTCAAGAACAAAGCTTCAGACGACGCAATAGTGCGCATACTTCCCATAGGCTGTATCACCAAAGGCAGGGCAGGCAGCGAGCTTGCGGAAATGCACGAACTTGTTGATGCGGGAGTAGTAGCTTTCAGTGATGACGGCAACCCTGTGGCAAGTTCTCGCCTGATGTATCTGGCAATGCAGTACAGTACCGCCTGCGACGTACCTATTTTTGAGCATTGCGAAGATAAGGAATTGACTAACGGCGGCTCTATGAATGAAGGCTGGGTATCCGCACGTCTCGGATTAAAAGGCATTCCCGCGGAATCGGAGGAGATCGCGGTTTCGCGCAACATTGCGCTGGCAAAGCTCACGGGCGCCAGATTGCATATCTGTCATGCCAGTACTGCCGGTTCCGTAAAGCTGATACGCCGCGCCCGTGAAGACGGCATCCCCGTAACTGCTGAAGCTACCCCTCACCACCTTACCCTGACAGAGGAGAGGGTGATGAGAGGGCAGGCTGCGGATGGCAGTATACTTGCCTACGATACCAGCGCTAAAGTAAATCCCCCTTTGCGTACAGAGCAAGACAGGCAAACACTGGTGCAGGGTTTAAAAGAAGGAGTTATCGATTGCGTCAGTACGGACCACGCCCCGCATACAACGGTTGATAAACTGTGCGAGTTCGGGCTGGCAGCTTTCGGCATTAGCGGATTTGAAACCGCTTTCGCATCTTTAATGAAACTGGTCCATGATAAAGAGCTTGACCTTCACACCTTGTTATCCGCGCTCTCCTTTAGACCCGCTTCAATTATTGCCGCCAGTGTCCCGGACGCAGGCACCCTTCGTGCGGGAGCGAGAGCGGATATCGTGCTTTTTGATCCTGACAAGAAATGGACCGTCGATAGCCGGCTTTTTGCATCGAAGGGTAAAAACACTCCCTATCAGGGCTATCAATTCAAAGGAAAGGTTATGGCAACCCTTGTGGCCGGCAATATAGCATATCGCGATGCCACACTGGATGCAATAAAAAATGACAGATAAAGCTATATTGGTACTGGAAGACGGGACGGTTTACCGCGGAGAATCATTCGGTGCTCATACCACCACTTACGGAGAAGTAGTTTTTACTACCAGTATGACCGGCTATCAGGAAATGCTCACGGATCCTTCCTTTGCCGGCCAGATAGTTGTACCGACCTACCCGCTCATCGGAAATTACGGAATTAACGAAAACGATAATGAATCAGGACAGATTCAATTACGGGGATTCGTTACCAGAGAGTGCTGCTCTTTCCCCAGCCACTGGCAGAGCACACGTACGCTTGACGACTATCTGAAGTCTCAGAATATTCCCGGTTTAAACGGCATAGATACTCGCTCAATTACACGCCATCTCCGTTCACACGGTGTGATGATGGGCATAATAACGTCTGATCTCACTGTCAAAGAAGCCTTAAAGGAGCTCAAGAGTAATCCCGGCTATGGCGCTTTTGATTATATCAAGGAAGTGTCAACCGAAAAACGGTATGAGTGGGACACTCCCCGGGGCAGCGCCCCTTTTTCTCACCACATCGTCATTATCGACCTTGGATTAAAATACAATATAGCCCGTTCTCTACACAGTGTTGGTTGCCATATTACCGTTATGCCTGCAAGAACGAACGCTCAGGATATACTCTATCTGAAACCTGATGCCTGCGTCATCTCACCAGGTCCAGGCGACCCGGCACTTCTTGATTATATGCTGGATACGACCCGAACGCTGATACACAAATTGCCGGTTATGGGTATATGCCTCGGACACCAATTGATCGCGCAGGCTCTGGGAGGAAAAACCTATAAAATGAAGTTCGGTCATCGAGGCGGCAACCATCCCGTACGGGATCTTGCCACGGGCAGAATCCATATTACCACACAGAATCATGGATATGCCGTAGATAGTGACAGCCTTAAGGGCGGCCTCGAAGTGAGCCATATAAACTCGAACGATAATACAGTGGAAGGGCTGAAGCACAGAGAGCTCCCGCTGCTCTCGATTCAATATCACGCGGAGGGAGCGCCGGGGCCGCAGGATAACATGTACCTGTTTAAGCGCTTTCTTACAATGGTAAATGAATATGCCGGCTCCAATTGACCGCACGCAAAACAGCCATCGATAAAGGAGTAAATTGTCGAAAATATCCAAAGTACTGGTCATCGGCTCAGGCCCCATAGTCATAGGCCAAGCAGCGGAGTTTGATTATGCAGGCACACAGGCCTGTAAATCACTGCGTGAAGAAGGTATTACTACCGTGCTTGTCAATTCCAATCCGGCCACCATTATGACCGATGAGGGCATAGCAGATGTCGTTTATATCGAGCCTCTCACGGTAGATGTAGTTGAGCAGATTATAGCCAAAGAACGCCCTGACGGTCTCCTGCCGACGCTGGGCGGACAGACAGGACTTAATCTGGCCGTCGAACTGGCTGATGCCGGAGTGCTCGACAAGTACAACGTTAAAATGCTCGGTACACAGCTTGAAACGATCAAAACAGCGGAAGAGCGTTCTCTCTTTAAAAAGCTTCTTCAAACCATCGGAGAACCGCTGCCGGAAAGCGCGACAGTGAATACAGTGGCAGAAGCAAAAGAGTTCGCGCTATCCATCGGCTTCCCGCTTATTATACGGCCTTCTTATACACTTGGAGGTACAGGCGGCGGTTTTGCCCATGACATGGAGGAATTGGAGGATATCGTAGCCGGCGGTCTCTCTTTGAGTATGAGCCATCAGGTATTGATTGAAAAAAGCCTGGTCGGCTGGAAAGAAATTGAATACGAAGTCATGCGCGATTCCGCTGACAATTGCATCACCATTTGTAATATGGAGAATATTGATCCGATGGGAGTTCATACCGGCGACAGCATAGTCGTTGCTCCCAGCCAGACCTTAAGCGATAAAGAATACCAGATGCTTCGTACCGCCAGCCTTAAGATTATCAGAGCGCTGGGAATCGAGGGAGGCTGTAATGTACAGTATGCTCTCTCACCTCATCCTATAGTAGCGGAGAAATTCGCTCCAGACCAGCTTAACAGAACACAAAGCGATTATTATGTCATTGAAGTTAACCCCCGCGTCAGCCGGAGTTCGGCGCTGGCCAGTAAAGCTACCGGCTATCCTATCGCTCGCGTCGCCGCTAAAATCGCTATCGGCAAGCGGCTTGATGAGATCGTTAACCGGGTCACAGGCAAAACGATGGCGGCTTTTGAACCTGCGCTCGATTATTGCGTCTCAAAAATCCCCAGATGGCCGTTCGATAAATTCGCCTCCGGCGAACGCAGCACCGGCAGCCAGATGAAGGCTACCGGAGAGGTTATGGCCATCGACCGCTGCTTTGAAGCCTCCATACAAAAAGCTGTTCGCAGTCTTGAATTCGGCAGAAAATCGCTCCTCTGGGAGGACCGTACATGGGAAAAAGACGATATCCTCTCAGGCTATCCTCTCACTCCTAACGATTTAAGGCTATGGGCGGTAATGGCAGCACTCAGACGTGGTATCGATTGCAAGAGTGTGTGTCAGTATACCGGTATCGACCCATGGTTTATTCATAAATTTCAAAATATCATCGGTATCGAGAAACGGCTTTTATCCGAGCCGCTCACACCGGAATTGCTGTGGGAAGCAAAGCGCAAAGGCTTTTCAGATGAGCAGATCGGTACTCTTTCCGACAAACTGCCGGAACAGGTACGCCAGTTGCGATACAGCTGGAAAATCAGGCCTATCTATAAAATGGTGGATACCTGCGCTTCTGAGTTTGAAGCTGAGACCGCCTATTTCTATAGCGCTTATGAGAGTGAAAACGAGGCGCCGCCTCTTAGCGATGCAAAAGCTATCGTTATCGGCAGCGGTCCGATACGCATAGGACAGGGTATAGAATTTGATTATTGCAGCGTGCACTCCGCCTGGGCACTTCAGCAAGCGGGATACAAAAGCATAATGGTCAATTCCAATCCTGAGACCGTATCCACTGATTTCGATACCAGCGATAGGCTCTATTTCGAAGCGCTCGATGAAGAAAGTGTGAGAGATATACTGGAAAATGAGAGCGTGCCCTTTGAGCCACAATGGGCGCCTTCCTCGATTGTGCAGTTCGGAGGACAGACGGCCATCAATCTTGCCGACATTCTCACACGCAATGGTATGCCTATCCTGGGTTCGGCTAATGAAAGCATCGACATCGCTGAAGACAGGCACAGGTTCGAGGCATTCCTGAATAATCTTGGCATACCGCAG
This sequence comes from uncultured Dehalococcoidales bacterium, assembly GCA_964519615.1. Classification (GTDB taxonomy): domain Bacteria; phylum Chloroflexota; class Dehalococcoidia; order GIF9; family UBA5629; genus CAZFIM01. The sequence continues at coordinate 3,378 of CAZFIM010000024.1, read as the reverse complement.
CCTCCCGGAGCTACGGTTACTTCCCTCGATGAAGCGCAGGATGTAGCCAATTTCCTGGGATATCCTCTGCTGGTACGTCCCAGCTATGTGCTGGGCGGTAGAGCGATGGAAATAGTCCACAACAGGGAAGAGCTTATACAGTATACATCTCAAGCGCTGGCACTGCTGGAGACGGAGGCACTGAGCAAGCATCCCGTGCTTATCGATAAGTATTTTCAAGGCAAAGAAGTGGAAGTTGATGCGATATGCGATGGCAAAGAAGTTTTGATACCGGGCATCATGGAACATATCGAAAGAGCCGGCGTTCACAGCGGTGACTCCATTGCCGTTTACCCCGGTCTGAATTTGACGGAAAATGAAGTTGACACTATTGTCGATTATACTACCCGCATCGGGCTGTCGCTTCAGGTCAAAGGGCTGATGAATATCCAGATGGTTATTATGCCCCCTGCGGACGGTCATGATTCCTCTGTTTATATTATCGAGGTCAATCCGCGTGCCAGCCGTACTATTCCCTTTATCTCCAAAGTCACCGGGGTGCCAATGATCAGGCTCGCTACCGGAGTTATGCTTGGAACAAGTATTAAAGATCAGGGTTTTAGCGGCGGCCTGTATAAAAGGCAAAAGCTCGTGGGTATAAAGGCTCCGGTTTTCTCAATGTCCAAGCTGGCTGGTGTCGATACTTATCTCGGCCCTGAAATGAAATCTACCGGTGAGGTTATGGGCATCGATTTCACTTTTGAGGCCGCACTGACCAAAGCCTTAATGGCCTCCGGCTTGATGTTACCGGAGAAAGGTAGCCTGCTTTTCAGTATTGCTGATAAAGATAAAGCCGAAGCCCTGTCTATAATTAGAGATTTCTATTCGCTCGGGTACCACCTTTATGCTACGGAGGGTACTGCCCGTTATATCGAAAATAACGGCATGAGGGTCAAAATGATCGGTAAAAAGTTAGAGGAGGGTCACCCGAATATAATTGATATCATAGATGAAGGACTTATCAACGGCGTTGTAAATACTATAACAGGCGGAAGAACTGCCCTGCAGGACGGATTCCACATCCGCAGGGCAGCGACTGCACGCAGAATTCCGTGCTTCACTTCACTCGATACGGCACGCATCACAGCAAAAGCGCTGGCACGTGGAGATAAATTATTCAACGTCAAATCCATGGCAGAATACCTGCGGGGTATTAAAAAATAACATGAAGCAAATTGACGCTCAGATAATCTCAAATAGCATGGTCTGCCCCGGTATACATTTGATTCACCTTTATGCCCCTGAAATCACGGAGACTGCACGGCCGGGGCAATTCATAATGGTTAAATGCGCCAGCAAGCTGACATTGCGCCGTCCACTCAGTATTCACCGTACTGACCGCAATGGAACATTATCAATGCTGTTTGCCGTCACCGGTAAAGGGACGCTGTGGCTTTCACAGCGTAATCCGGGGGAAATACTTGATATTTTTGGTCCCATGGGCAACGGCTTTATTTTACCGGCCGGCGCTCAACGTATACTGCTTGTTGCCGGAGGCATCGGAATTGCACCTCTGGCCTTTCTGTCACAGGAGGCTCTGATTCATGGTAAAGATGTAACACTATTACAGGGCGCCGTGACATCAGAATCGCTTTTTCATGTAGAAAACATACTACGAGAAGCAGATATCGTATATACAACCGATGACGGCAGTCTCGGGCACAAGGGTATAGTGACTGATATTCTCCCCGATCATCTTTATCAGGCAGATCGCGTATATGCCTGCGGTCCTTTGCCCATGTACAAATCAATCTCTCAAGTAGCAGCCGGGCTTTCCATCAGTATACCCATAGATATATCATTGGAAGTAAGAATGGGCTGCGGAATGGGTACATGCTATGGATGCAGCATCAGAACCAGACAAGGCATGAAACGAGTATGTCTGGACGGACCGGTGTTCAACCTGCATGATATCATCTGGGAGGAAATACAACTATGACGGTAATAACAAAGAGTATTGGCATATCTACAGCGGGCAACTGCGATATTATAGATGTTACATCGCGTATCGCAGAGGAAATCTCTCGAGCCGAGATTCTTAACGGCACTGTGACGGTTTTCGTTTCAGGCTCAACCGCAGGAATCTCAACAATTGAATATGAGAGCGGCCTCATTGCGGACATTAAAAGTATGTGGGAACGTACCGTACCGCAGAATCTGGCATACCAGCATGACCGACGCTGGGGTGATGGCAATGGACATTCACATGTCAGGGCTTCTCTTCTTGGCCCTTCTATGGTCATCCCTTTTATTAACAAGCGAATGACTCTGGGCACATGGCAGCAAATAGTCTTTATGGATTTCGATAATAGACCCCGCAACCGTGAATTAGTACTTCAAATAATGGGGGAATAAATCGGCTATACTTTTTGACCCATGTCCATCTTCTATTATTTATTAAATGTTTTTTATCATTCGTACGTTTTGATACTGACATATAATCTACTAACTAAACAATAATTTAACATTTTCACCTTATCATTGAGTTTGTTCAGTTTTGACTAAACTTTGTAAACAGTCTATACTGAATATAATTGTTGACCAAAGTATGAACAGTGACCAGTTACCACAACAAAAAAAACGCTACATAGAAGACACAGGAATACTGTTCGAAAACTTTAACCTTCCCCGTATGGCCGGCCGTATTATCGGTTTTTTACTTATCAGTACTCCGTCTTATCAGACCGCGGGAGAGATTCAGGCCGCAACGGGCGGCAGCAAAGCTTCCATCAGCCTCATGAACAGACTTCTGGTACAGCTCGATATTCTTGAGCGGCGCAGTATCAGCGGCAAACGAGGTACACATTACAGCCTAAAAGCAGGAGTCCATCCTGAGCTTTTGCATAAGCGCATGGACTTTCTACTCTCAATGCACAATCTTGCGCAGCGCGGATTGGATCTGATTGATGAATGTAATACGGAGCAAATCGAGCGCCTCAGGTATATGTGCGATCTCGGTTCTTATCTCCACGATGAAATAAGCCTCCTTCTTACTCGATGGGAAAAGGTAAGTAAGGAGAATTACAAGATATGCTAAGGCATAGTTTCTAATATATGATTAATTTCTATGGCAGGAGAGTTCAATGAGAAATAAGAGAAAATTAATCACTTCACTCATTATTGTTTTCATAATCGCCATTACCTTGTTTTCCGGCTGCGGTAAAACGTCACAAACAGAAGAAACCGGTAATACCGCTGATGTAACACGCGGCGATCTTATCGTCGGCGTCACCGCGGACGGCAATCTGATTATGCCGCACGAGGTCAAACTGCGCTTCGGCACCCCCGGAACGGTCAAGGAGATATATGTGGAAGATGGAGATATCGTTACCGCCGGCA
>CAZFIM010000023.1:0-37058 GCA_964519615.1 uncultured Dehalococcoidales bacterium | reverse complement strand
ACACCGATGGGATTAAGGATGATATCTACCGGTCTTCCATCGGGAAGGTAAGGCATATCTTCTTCCGGCAGTATGCTGGCAATGACACCTTTGTTACCATGTCTGCCTGCCATTTTATCGCCAACAGATATCTTTCTTTTTTGTGCAATCCACACACGCACTAGCCTGTTCACACCAGCCGGCAGGTCATGCTGGCTATCACGGGTGAATTCCTTTACATCGATAACTTTACCGGATTCACCATGTGGCACTCTAAGAGAACTGTCCTTGACTTCACGTGCTTTTTCACCGAAGATGGCACGGAGCAATTTCTCTTCCGCTGTTAGCTCTGTTTCTCCTTTGGGGCTGATTTTACCCACCAGAATATCACCCGGCCCTACCTCGGCTCCCACACGTACAACGCCGTTTTCATCCAGATCTCTGAGGCTTTCCTCACCTACGTTGGGAATATCCCTGGTAATCTCTTCCGCGCCTAATTTGCCTTCCCGCGCTTCTATTTCAAATTTTTCAATATGAATGGAAGTGAAACTGTCGGCTTTTACCAGACGCTGACTGAGAATGATGGCGTCCTCAAAGTTATATCCTCTCCAGCTCATAAATGCACAGATTATGTTTTGCCCCAGGGCAAGTTCACCGCGGTCTGTAGCTGAACTATCAGCAATAACGCCACCCTTATCGATACGGTCCCCTTTATTTACTGTAGGCCGCTGGTTAAAGCATGTCCCCTGATTTGTACGCTGAAATTTAGTCAGATTATAGGTACGCTCGGTACCTTCCTTTTCCTCCACTGTAACGCTGCTGCTTGTAACCGAGGTAATATTGCCTGCTTCCCTTGCATAGATAACCTGACCGCTGGATTTTGCCACCTCGATCTCCATGCCTGTCGCAATTAAGGGTGCTTGCGGGCGCAGCAGTGGAACAGCCTGACGTTGCATATTGGAACCCATGAGCGCCCTGTTTGCGTCGTCGTGTTCCAGGAAGGGGATTAACGCTGTGGTCACACTGAATATCTGTTTAGGCGAAACATCCATCAATTGGATACTACTTGCTGATTCTTTGATGTATTTACCGCCTCTAATGGCATCGATTTTGTTTTCCATAAATTCATTCTGATCATTGAGGATGGCATTAGCCTGAGCTATGGTATAATCCTCTTCCTTATCTGCGGTTAATTGAACAACGTCATTCGTTACGAAAGGTACAACCTTGATCATGCGCAGCGGCAACGCTGACAGCTTTTTTAATAGTTTGCTGTCAATCTTTGTTTTAGCGGCGGCAATGACATTCCCGTCTTCGCCGAGAACATCCTCATTGAGCGTTTTCCCGACCAGTAGTTGAGAATCGTTGGGAAGATCATGTTTAACGATACGGTAGGGAGTTTGAATAAAGCCGTATTCATCGATTGATGCATAGGTTGCCATCGATCCGATAAGGCCGATATTCGGACCCTCCGGTGTCTCAATGGGGCAGATTTTACCATAATGAGATTGATGAACATCGCGTACATCGAATCCGGCACGTTCACGTGAAAGTCCACCCGGGCCCATGGCAGAAAGACGTCGCTTATGTGTCAATTCCGAAAGCGGATTTGTCTGGTCCATAAATTGAGAAAGCTGTGAGCTTCCGAAGAACTCGCGGATTGCTGCAATTATAGGGCGGTTGTTAATAAGATTTGTAGGTGTTGCCAGTTCAGGACCTATGGTGCTCATGCGCTCTTTAATAGTCTGTTCCAGGCGCAGCAGGCCAATTCTAAATTGGTTCTGAATCAGATGCCCCGCCGTACGCACTCTTCTATTCCCCAGATGGTCGATATCATCGGGGCTTTCCTTGCCGTTATTAATCAGAATCATCTGTCTGACTACTGCAATGAAATCTTCAGGTGATAATGCACGCTGTGACTGAGGGATAGTCAGGTTTAGCCGTTTATTGAGCTTGTAACGTCCCACTTTACCGAGATTATACCGTCTGGAGTTAAAGAAAAGATTGTGAATGAGAATAGTAGCGTTATCAACAGTAGGCAGCTCGCCGGGACGGAGCCTTTTGTATATCTCTGTTAATGCTTCCTGTTTGGTTTTACCAGATGTTTCACGGTCGATAGTGGTCCTTATGAAAGAATGTTCGCTGGAGTTATCGATATCCTCAAAAAGTGAAATGAGCTGGTCATCGTTTTCATATCCGATAGCACGCAGCAATGTCACCACCGGTATCTTTCTCTTGCCATTTACTTTTACCGAGATAATATCGCGGCTGGATGTCTCAAATTCGAGCCATGTGCCATGCTCCGGAATCAATTTGGCAGACGAAAGATCGCGACCGCTGACAGGATCTTCATGAATACTGAAATAAATACCCGGAGAACGGATAAGCTGGTTCACGATCACTCGCTCTGCGCCGCTTATTATGAAAGTTCCTTTTTCGGTCATAATAGGGAAATCACCGAAAAATATCTCCTGCTCTTTAATTTCACCGGTTTCTTTAACGATCAGCTGTGCCCGAACGTAGAGCGAAGCTGAATAGGTTGTATCTCTCTCACGACACTCCAGTATTGAAAGCTGCGGCGGGCGGAATTCATAGCTGATAAAACGCAGCTCCAACCTGTTGCCGGTGAAGTCCAGAATAGGTGATATTTCGTCAAAAAGCTCTTTTATAGCTTCTTCCAGAAACCATCGGTAGGAATCAAGCTGGACCTGGATCAGATTGGGTATAATCAGAACCTCAGGCAGTTTTCCGTAAGATATTCTCTCAAGATTTGCATTTTGTTGAATCTTAGACATAAAATCTCCTGTTTATAAATGGCGTTGACATGCCCGATTTGACAAAATTATCTTTGATAAGCAAAATAATATCGGCTGGGAATGCGTTGTAGATAATAATAGCTAAACCGTTTCGAAGGCATAACAATACGTAAATAATTAGTTTAGCATCATATCTTGTTGTTGTCAAGTCCTGTTTATTGGATAGTGTGTGTTCTGTACAACCGTATTGCATAGTATAAATCCTGCTGTTGTTCTTCCATGGTTTTCGGTAAAAATGTTAGTCGTACGTCATCTCTGTGTTATGACGGCACTGCCGTGATGTAGATATGTTTGAAATTGTGATAAGTAATTATTGCATATTGAAGCAAGCATGACCGGGAAGCGATCGTAGTAATCATTCCAACAGGAATAACTGCTATTTAAACTAAAGGAGATGGCTTCTATCTGGAAGCCATCTCCTTTTTTTGATCTTTATTAAGGTAATTTATTTTCTTTCGAAAATACCACAGATACCAAGTCCGCCGCCACCGCAGATGGTTAACAGACCGTATCGTGCGTTTCTTCTTTTCATTTCATATAGGAGGGTCACCAGCCTTACAACGCCGGTAGCCCCGATAGGATGTCCGAGTGAAATGCCGGAGCCGTTGACATTGACTTTATTAGCCATTTCATCTTTAGTTAAACCCAGGAGTTTGGCATCGGCAAGAGTCTGTACGGCAAACGCCTCCTGAATCTCAAGCAGGTCCATATCTTTTATAGTAACGCCTGCCCTTTTAAGAGCTTTATTTACGGCAGCGGGCACTGCGGGATAGGTTAGATCCGGTTCAGCACCGGCAACACCAAAGCCTCTGCAGTAAGCCATTGGCTCCAGATTGAGCTCCTTTGCTTTTTCTGCGCTCATCATAACAAGGGCGCCTGCAGCGTCATTCTCAGCGGACGAGTTGCCGGCTGTGCACACTCCACCTTCATAAATGGGCTTCAGTTTGGCCAGTTTTTCGATGGTAGTATCACGACGCGGCGTTTCATCAGTATCGAACATGAGTTGTTCACCTTTTTTACCCGGTATAGGTACAGGTACAATCTCGTCTTTAAATTTACCTGCATCCATAGCGGAAATTGCTTTTTTATGAGAGCCTAGAGCCCATTCATCTGCCTCTTCGCGTGATACATTCTCTGCTACAGCCGCTTTCTCTGCCCATGTCATCATGGAGTTCAATTCACCAAACCTCCAGTGGGGTTGGGAGTTAGGCCTGCCGCGCTGGATTCTATCATAAAAAGGAATACCCCAGAGGTCAAGGCTGCCGTGATTCCTGGGAAAAAAGCCCCATTTGGGATCTGTCTTGCTACCTACGCCCCATCTCATCATATCGCCGGGTACATAGAATTCTGCTCTACTCATAGCATCAATGCCGGCAGCTATGGCTATATCGGCATATGCAGTCTCGATTAACATGCTGGCATTCCATACAGATTGCAGACCGCAGCAGCAGCGTCGGTCCACTACGTAACCGGGAACCTCGACTGGCCATCCCGCTTCAAGCAGAGAAAACCGGGCAACATTGGCTGCCTCACCGTTGGCATAGGCTTGAGACATAATAACATCTTCTACCTGCTCAGGTTTGACGTTGGAGCGTTTGATGGCTTCGTTGAGTACCAGAGCACCCATTTTTTCAATCGGAACTTCTTTTAATGAACCGCAAAACGCTCCGATCGGTGTACGCACACCGCTTGTAATAACTACTTCTCTCATAATGATGCTTTCCTCCAAATAAAGAAAATTTATTTTATGACTTGACTACATACTGACACTACAAAAGGAGATGATTTGGTACTTATTATTCCGGCAATATGTGATGAGATGCTCTCACCGATTATATGCAATTCATTTTCCAATATGTACTCAGGTTTATTGATACTATAATTATAATTCAAGTTGACCTTGACGGGAAACATGAGGGGATAATAAAGCTGACCTTGCCGGCTGGTTTTGAATTCGATGCCGTTCTCTTTCCGGGAATTAACTTCGCCTTTGTTGATGAAGATTGTTATAAAAGAAATTATAGATAATACATGGATTATTGTCAAAAAGAGAGTAAACTAAGTAATTAAATAATTGCATTGTAATAGCGCTATGAGTATTATTACTAAGTATTATTCGATTATCAGAAAAACTTGTTGGTGGATTTCAGGTATGTAAAATACTTTTCCGAATACTTGACAAACGGGTTTTAAATGTCTAGAATTTCCCAAATCGTATAATACAAAGGCTGAGAACGGGATTAGTAGGCTTTCAGCGAAGTTACAGAGAGTCAGGGTAGGTGAGAGCTGATATCGGCGCAAAGGTTGAATGGACCCGGGAGCCGCAAACCGAAAATGTGCTTATTGGCATTGATGAGTAGGCTTTGACGCAAGGATAGCGTTATCAGAATCCGGAGTATACCGTTCATATTAAGGAATTGTGTACTCTGAATGAGATGGTCAAACAAGACCAATAAGGGTGGCACCGCGAAGAAAAGCCTCTCGCCCCTTAGGCGAGAGGCTTTTTGTTTGGAGGAAATTATGGAAAGGTGCTGCAAATTGTGGCCCCGTGGGGCCGGATAAATTACTAAATCAACGTCAGAGCAAATATGCATATTAAAAATCGAGTAAAGGAGTAGAAAATGAAACAGACAAAATATATTTTGAATGAAAAAGATCTGCCTACAAAATGGTATAACATCCTCCCCGATATGCCGGAGCCTATGCCTCCGATGTTACATCCGGTAAGCAAGGAACCCACTCAATTGCCCCCACCTCTTTTCCCTTCCGAGATGATTAAGCAGGAAGGTAGTATGGAGCAGTACATTGAGATACCTGAAGAAGTTCAGGATATATATCGTACCTGGAGACCTACTATACTCTACCGTGCTTATCGCCTTGAGAAAGCGCTGGATACCCCTGCGAAAATCTTTTATAAATATGAAGGTACCAGTCAGGCTGGAAGCCATAAACCAAATACGGCAGTACCTCAGGTCTATTACGCTAAAAAAGACGGGATAAAACGATTGACGACGGAGACTGGTGCCGGACAGTGGGGAAGCGCGCTTTCATTCGCCTGCGCACTCTTTGGACTTGAGTGTAAGGTTTACATGGTCAAGGTAAGTTATAACCAGAAGCCTTATAGAAGAATAATGATGGAGACGTGGGGTGGAAACTGTGTAGCCAGTCCAAGTAATGACACTAATTTCGGCCGCAGTATTCTGGCTCAAGACCCTGACTCACCAGGCAGTCTGGGTATTGCGATCAGTGAGGCTATTGAAGACGCTGTCGGTCGTGATGATAGTTTTTACTCAATCGGTAGTGTCATTAATTCCGTAATTCTGCATCAGACGGTTATTGGACTTGAAGCAAAGAAGCAAATGGAAATGGCAGATGCATACCCTGATATTATCATCGGGTGTGTTGGTGGAGGAAGCAATTTTGCCGGTCTTTATGTTCCTTTTATTAAAGATAAAATAGAGGGTAAGAAACCGAATTTACGTGTTATTAACGTGGAACCTGAAGCCTGTCCTTCACTTACCAAAGGTCCTCTTACGTGGGATTATGGTGATGTTGCCGGAATGGCTCCGATTGTGAAAATGAACACGCTGGGACATAAATTCATTCCACCGAAGATTCATGCCGGAGGCCTGCGCTATCATGGCATGGCTCCTATTATCTGTCATCTATTAAAATTGGGTTTAGTCGAGGCAGTTGCTGTTCCGCAGATTGCTACATTCAAGGCGGGAGTCCAATTTGCCAGAACAGAAGGTATTTTGCCTGCTCCGGAAGCTAACCATGCCATACGTGTGGTTATCGATGAAGCTCTCAAATGCAAGGAAACAGGTGAGGACAAGACGATTTTGCTTGGACTTAGCGGTCACGGCCATTTTGATCTTGCTTCTTACGATGCGTATCTTACCGGAAAGTTAGAGGATTATGCCTATCCGGACGAAGCGATAAAGAAATCTCTTGCGCAACTGCCTGAAGTTAAGTTGTAGCGTAAATACAATAGTATTCAATTAAAACGTGAAAGATTTGCCGGTGGTACTGAATTAAGTACCACCGGCCTCTTTTTTTTATTAAATATAAAATAGCGTAAATAAGCAGCATATCCAGCTTAAAGGAGTTATAAGACATAAAGTATCAGATATTGCATAAAGCATATCGTATACATACCAGTTTTCCCGATGTTTGTGCCAGCAAAGTACACTTTCTTACTATCAATACGTTCTATTCATGTTGATTGTCAGTATCATATTGCTATGCTAAAATCACAAATAAGCACTTATAAAAAAGAGTTACGGAGATTGATATGAAAAAGGCAGTAATACTGTTTATATTACTATTCATAATAGTGACCTTATCAGGATGCCTGGTGGTGATTCCTGAGCCGCAGCAGGCAAGCCCATCATCAGCTGCGACGGTTGATCCGGCCAATATAATTCCTATTGATCCAAAATGGTCAGCTGAAATGTACACGGGGGAATCGATGCTGTTGCCCACTATTGCGGACGTGGTGGAAAAGACTTTCAACTCAGTTGTGGCAATTAGTACGGAGGTAGTCGTTGATTATATTTTTCAGGGAAGACAAACTCAGCAGGGAGCAGGTTCAGGATGGATACTACGTGAGGATGGGGTTATCGTCACCAACAATCATGTGGTTGAGGGAGCAAAGAAGATTACTGTGGAGATGGCTGATGGTAGAACCTATCAGACCGACCCTGAAAATGTATATCGTGATGCCAGAACAGATCTGGCCGTTGTAAAAATAAAAGCCGCTGGTCTTCCGGCTGTTACTATCGGGAACTCAGAAAACCTGCGTCTGGGTGAATGGGTGGTGGCACTGGGTAACCCTCTCGGACAGGGATTGAGAATTAAAGAGGGCACTATAAGCGGTCTGAAAGTATCGCTCCCATTAGAACAGGGACAGAAACTCTATGATTTAATCGAGACGTCTGCTGCCATCAATCCGGGAAACAGCGGGGGACCTTTGATGGACATGATGGGTCACGTTGTAGGTATAACCAGCGCCAAGATATCAGCTGTAGGTGTGGAAGGGTTGGGATACGCTATTAGCACTCACACAGCCATGCCTATAATTGAGGAGCTAATTAATAAAGGATATATCACACGTCCATATTTGGGAGTGGGACTGTACACTATAGATCCTTATGTAGCACTCATCAACCGCCTGCCGGTTGATGAAGGTGTGGTAGTAACTTATCTAGATCGTGGAGGTCCTGCTGATAAAGCGGGCCTTAAAGAATATGATATCATCACCCATTTCAATGATAAGGCAGTCAGTACCGATGAGGAGTTGATTCAACTGATTATAGCTTCACAGATAGGCGAGAGAATCAAAATTACCTATATCCGCGGAGAAACATCCGGTACTACATATGCAATACTTACGGAAAGCCCGGCCCCTGGTAATTAGAGTAGCCGATATCTGATAGGAATTATTAGGCAATTTTCTTGAGGCCGAAGCGCACCTGAGCGTCCATAAGACGGAATTTATCGGAATACGCCTCTTCCGATATAGTTCCTGCAACCAATTCTCTGGCTAATGTTTCCTGTTTAATATAATCGCCAAACGAGGCGATAACATCTTTCATTGCACTGCTGTCTTCAAAATAGACTGTTATATGGTCTGTTATTTCCAGGCCTGCCGCGCGGCGCATTGTCTGAAGCCTACGTACCAGTTCCCGCGCGGCTCCCTCAATCTTAAGCTCAGGTGTCAATTCTTTATCTACTGCAACCCAAACATCGCCGTCTTTTGAAGCAGCAAATCTGGCCTCGTCGTCAATTTCGCTATCGACAAATTCGATAGTTTTAACATTCAGTTCTTCCAGTACCTGTTCTTCAAATCTGGATAGTCCTTCCTGCCCGGATTTGGATGATACTTTAATAAGTGCTCTGGCAAGCGGTTGTCGTACTTTAATTGCAGCTTTAGCTCTGGCAGCACGCCCCAGACTACATACTGTCATTGTAAGACTGGTAGCGTCGATGAGTTTTTTATCAATAAATCCGGTATCGGCTACCGGGAAATCAGTCATATGAACGCTTTGAGGTGCATCAGAGTAAAAAGAGAGCACAAGGTTGCGGTACATCTCTTCTGCTATAAAAGGCGCAAAAGGTGCAAGAAGTTTTGATAATGTAACAAGACAGTTATACAGCGTATGATAGGCTGATAATTTGTCTTCATCGTTCTGACTTTTCCAGAATCGGCGGCGGCTTCTGCGTATATACCAGTTGGAGAGATCGGAAACGAAGGATTCTATTTTCCGTGCTGCGGACGTTGGATCGTATTTATCGAGTGCTTCGTCGACATCGACAATAAGCTGATTCAAACTGGATTTAAGCCATTTATCAAGATCCGAAAGGTCGCCTGTAGCATTATTCTCCGGCGAGAACTGATCTATATTGGCATATGTTACGAAGAAAGAATACGTATTCCAGAGTGTAAGGAAGAAATTGCGCTGTACTTCTGCAACGATATCGCTTGAGAATCTGCGCGCATTACCCGGTGGGGAGGATATATAGAGGTACCATCGTATTGCATCGGCACCGTATTGATTGAGTATTGTCCAGGGATCGACTACATTGCCCCTTGCTTTGCTCATCTTTTCTCCCTGAGCATCCAGTATATGTCCAAGGCATATCACATTTTTAAAAGCCTGCTGGCTAAAGAGCATAATTGCAAGTGCATGCAGACTATAGAACCAACCTCTAGTTTGATCGACAGCCTCGCATATAAAATCTGCAGGGAAGCTCATATCGAACACGGCCTTATTTTCAAAAGGATAATGCCACTGTGCTATCGGCATGGCTCCGGAGTCAAACCAGCAGTCGATCACTTCCGGCTGTCGATTCATTTCTTTACCGCATGAAGGGCAGTTAAAAGTTATTTCATCAACATATGGTCTATGTAAATCAAGAGGTTCAATCATTCCTTTTAAGCCCGGCTTCTTTTTCAATTCTTCCAGACTTCCGATGCATTCATATGTGCCGCATACAGAGCACCGCCAGATACTGAGTGGAGTACCCCAGTAACGCTCCCGGGAAAAAGCCCAATCTATATTGTTTTCAAGCCAATCTCCGAAACGGCCGTACTTAATATGTTCCGGATACCAATTGATCTTTTTATTCCCTGCGATTAACTCATCTTTTCTGGCTGTTGTTCTGACATACCATGTACGTTTGGCGTAGTAAAGCAGTGGTGAGTCACAACGCCAGCAGAACGGATATGTATGAATGATGGTCTCGCTGCGGTAAAGAAGTCCGCGGGTTCTCAGGTCATCCAAAACAAGCGGATCAGCATCTTTAACGAACTTGCCGGCGAAAGGATATTTACCGGTGATTCTGCCGTCAAGGTCTACCGGTTGTACGAAGTCAAGCCGGTTACTCTTGCCTGCCTCGAAGTCTGCTTCACCAAAAGCCGGTGCTATATGCACGATGCCGGTGCCGTCATCCATAGACACAAAATTGGCTGTAATTATATGATATGTAAGGCCGTCATCTTTATCCTGGATAGTAAAACCTGTGCGGGTATCATCAGATCCGCTGCTCTGATTAGTATATCTACTTCTCTCGATTCCGTAGTGATGCGGATTAAAAAGCGGCTCATAGGAGGCGTTTACCAGATCGCTGCCAAATACCTTATCAATGATTTTATAATCATCGGTCATTACCGAATCCACCAGTGCTTTAGCCATGATTATATATTCTGAACCAATATCCATTACCAGATATTCGGAATCCGCTGATACTGCCAGGGCGGTATTTCCGGGTAAAGTCCAGGGAGTAGTAGTCCATGCCAGAAAATAGACGGGTTTATCGCTCATTAATGATTGGAGCTTTTGAGCCCTTTCTTCTGACAAATTGGACTTTTTCAAGGAGTTTACGGCTAACCTGAATTTAATATAGACGGATGGATCTTCAGCATGCTCGTCATATCCCAGGGCTACTTCATGAGAACTGAGCGAGGTGCCGCATCGAGGACAGTGAGGTGTAACCCTGTAACCCTGATATACCAGCCCCTGGTCCCAGAGCTGCTTTATCACCCACCAGCAAGATTCTATATATGAGTTATCAAGAGTAATATAAGGATGTTCCAGGTCCAGCCAGAAACCGATGCGCTCGGTCATGGCATTCCACTCTTTAAGATAGTTAAAAACGCTTTCCTTGCACAGCGCATTAAATTTGGCGATGCCGTAATTTTCTATCTCATTTTTGCTGGAGAATCCGAGCTTTTTCTCTATTTCCAGCTCTACAGGCAATCCGTGAGTGTCCCATCCGGCTTTACGCGGTGTATAGTAACCTTTCATATTTCTATAACGTGGAATAACATCTTTAAATATGCGTGAAAGGACGTGATGGATGCCTGGATTGCCGTTTGCGGTTGGAGGCCCTTCATAAAAAGAGAACTTCGTTGAGCCTTTTCTTGCATCAACGCTCTTTTGAAAAATCTGATGTTCTTTCCAAAAGCTTAAGATATTTTCTTCCAGATGAGGAAAACTCACCTTGTTATTAACAGGTTTGAACATATCTACCGCTTCTTTAGTTGTACAACGACCTTTCTTTTGTCACCTTCACCTTTGCTCTGAGTTGAGACATCGGGATGGTTGGCCAGTGCCAGATGAATAATTCGTCTTTCATCCGCAGGCATAGGCTCCAGATTGATAGGGCGTCGACTTGTTTTTACCTGATCTGCAAGGCGAAATGCGAGGTTTCGCAAGGATTGATATCTGCGGTTTTTGTACCCTGCAACATCCACATTGAGGGGTGTCCAGGTTTTTGTTTTTTCAGCCAGTATGAGTCTTACAATATACTGCAGAGCTGAAAGTGCCTGACCTCTACGTCCGATGAGAACTCCAAGATCATCACCTTCGATATTAAGAGTAGTCGGCAAGCCAAAATCGCCAGGATGGGTGATTTTAACAGTACCGTCTACGCCGATGTAGTCAAGCAATTGCGCCAGAATATCAGATGCTTCTTCACTGGCATTGTTATCCGGTTTGATTTCTCCGGCAAGTCGGGCTATGATGCGAGCTTCTTCTGCTCCCATTCCCAGCACACCACCGCGTCCCTTTTTCACCACTTCAATTTCAAGCTCGTTCTCATCAACTCCAAATTGCTCCGCAGCTTTCTGGATTGCTTCTTCTATTGATTTTGCGGTTACTTCTATATCTTTCACCTTCTAAATAGCCCCTTCTTAGTTTCCAACCCTTTTCTCAATACTTTTGACTGTTGTTCACTTGGGGGTGGTGGTGCTTTTTTAAGCGAAGGTGGTTTTGCGCCGCCTATGGGCAACTGTAGATAACCCCATCCGCCTGATACAAAGTATTGTATTACGATGCTGATAATGTTCGATATTACCCAGTAGAGTGCCAAGCCGCTCGGGAAGGAAAGGGTGAGCATGGCGAACATTAACGGCATCATAAGGGTTGTTATCTGTGTCATGGATTGCTGCCGCGGGTCAGTTGGCGGAGCAGTGACCATTTTTTGCTGTACCCACATTGTTAAACCTACCAATATCGCAAGGATAAGGTATGGATCTGGTTTAGACAGGTGTAGCCACAGGAATTGCTCATTGAGGGGTAAGGCCTGTGTTACAATTGGCCATGAATATAAACGTTGAGCCAGATCAAGCAGGTTCTCAGGTGTCGATGCCAAAGCGCGGATGATGGATTGGTATAGTGCTATCCAGACAGGAAATTGAATGAGCATCGGCCACATGCAGCCCAGGGGATTGATACCAGCTTCTTTATAAAGCTTCATCATTTCTTCTTGAAGCTTTTGCTGGTTTCTACCGTATTTTTTTTGCAATTCCTGTATTTTGGGCTGAAGTGCCTGCATTGCTTTTGTCGATCTTGTTTGACGGACGGTTAAAGGGAAGAGAATAATACGGACGATTATCGTTAATGCAATGATTGAAAACCCGAAACTATTACCAAGCACTGAGCTCAGTGCAATTAAACAGTTGAGTACAGGCTCTAATATTCCTGCGTTCCAGATTTCAGCCATTATTCGGACTCATCTTCGGTTTTATATTTCCATGCAATAGCACCGCTTTGAATATCAAAGGCAATGACTGAACGATCGCGGGCATGGATATAGACCATTGTATCATCTGTATATAAGGGCGCCATGACTTCAGCCCCCAATGAAAGTGACTGAATAAGTGCCCCGCTATCGATATTAATGCTATAAAGCTCGCCGTCATCAGCAGCGATAAACATTGATGAATCGGTTATAACCGGTGAAGAGGCAAACTCATTGCTCCCGATGAATTTCCATTTTTCCGTGCCGTTGCGGCTATCGAGTGCATATATTCTGCGGTCTAAACAGGCGGCATAAACAACTCCATCCTTGATTATTGGTTGTGCCCAGAACCAGTTGCCGCCTTGATATGCCCAGATCTCCTGACCGCTATTTTTATCAAGCGCATGGAGGTTATGATCAAAAGTACCGAAATATACGGTATTGTTTGCTACTACGGGGCTGGAACACATTGCCGCAGGTAATTCTATCTTCCATTGAAGAGTGCCGTCTTGCGCTGACAGAGCGTAGAATTTGCTATCATAGCTGCCGACGTATACCGTACCATCACTGGCTGCGGGCGAGGTCCATATGCGTTCCTCGGTTTGAAAGTCCCATTTAAAATCGCCGGTGGCGGCATCCAGAGCGTATACTTTTCCATTGGAACTGCCGATATAGAGCGTACCATCAGCCAATATCATATTACCGACGACCGCACCTATATTTTCACCGCTCAACCGCGGATATGCCCACCTTAAACTTCCTGTAGCGGCAGCCAGAGCATAGACCTGTCCTGAATATGTGGCTATATATACCAGCTCTTCGGTTACCACGGGGGAACCATAGATAATCGCACCCTGTGAGGCAGAAGGTCCGCATAGCGGACCGCAGGGGGAAGAAGCAGATGTTGTTTTTATCTCATATTGCCATTCATTTTCGCCGGGAAAGGCGAGACCGCGTCCGCGGATAGAGGGGTTAAGTGCCAGTACGCTGCCTTTCATGGAGCCCACATAGATGATGCCGTTTTGCTCGACTGGCCCTGACCAACCCTGGGCAGCCGGACCTCCGCATCCACCGCCGTACATACCACCGCTTGTAGGACTCATACAATTAATAAGGAAAAGGCTGAGGATAGCCAGCAGCGCAGCAAGCGAAATTGTCCTTCTTCTATTTATGGTAACCGATTTTAATATCTTTTTCATAAAATATCACTATCTTAGCTGCTCAGGGTACCGGGTCATACCCTCCTTTGCACCATGGATTGCAGCGGGCAATCCTTTTTGCTGTAAGCCAGCATCCTCTAATAATCCCATACCTTTCAATGGCCTCCAGTCCGTAATGCGAGCAGGTGGGAATGTAGCGGCATGAGGGTTGAGTAACCTCTGAAACTGTCGATTGATATAATCTTATTAAGCTAAGTGCTAACCACTTCATTTTTATCTTTCAGCAACCTTGCTCCCGACAACAGCTTCTCAACAGAACGCTTAAGTATATGGTAATCGGCGTTAGCTGCACCGGGACGGGCTATAAAGACTATATCCCAACCTGATTTTATTGGCTCCGCGCGTGCTATTTCTTTTAGTAAGCGACGCACATGATTACGAACGACAGCTCTACCTAATCCCTTGTTAACCGAAAATCCGAATCGCGAGAAATCAAGCTGATTTGCTATTGCTTTTACAACCAGGTAGCCATTAACCTTTACAATTTTTGACTTATAAACCGCCTGGTATTGGGCTCTTTTCTTTAAAGCCCAATCTCTGGTCATAATAACCTCTAAGCCGGCGTTAACTGCCAGCGCCCCTTTTGCCGTCTTGCCTTTAATACATCACGTCCACCCTGCTTTGACGTCCTTGAACGGAAACCATGCTTACGTGTTCTGGCGCTTTTTTTAGGCTGATACGTTCGCTTCGGCATTCTGCTCAGCTCCTTTGGATGTTTCCTCTACTACAGGGGCAATTCTTTGCTGAGATACATAAAGGTTAATATGCATTGGAGTATAAGGCAACAGAGCCAGAAACCGTGCCCTCTTTATTGCCATAGCCAGCTGCCTCTGATGTTTGGCGCAAACACCGGTACGCCGGCGAGGTTCAATTTTGGCTCTATCAGAGATGTATCTCTTCAGCATTACAATATCTTTATAATCTATGTGCATATTTTCAGAACAAAAGGCGCAAACCTTAGGTTTTACTACAAACCGCCTGGATTTCCCGCCGCGTCCTCGTATCCCACGACCCTTTATCATTTTGATATTCATTGCCTCCTTTGGGAACTATTCTAGAAGGGTAAATCTTCCGGATTTACACCTTCTGCATAATCTACTGGCATTTCTTCATCACCCGGGAGAGGCGCCACATTCTGGCGGTCCAGAAAGAGAACGCTATTTGCAACTACTTCAACCCGGGTCCTCTTTTGCCCATCCTGCCCTTCCCATGTATTGGTATGTAAACGTCCTTCTACATATACCCTTTGCCCTTTGGTAAGGGATTGATTACAACTTTCAGCAAGCTTCTGCCATGTCACTACAGTAAACCATTCGGTCTCCTGACGCCGGTCACCATCCGATGCCGTGTAAATCCTGTTAGTTGCTATCCTGAACGAAGTAACCGGATTGCCATTCGGAGTAAAACGCATTTCAGGATCAGTACCGACATTACCGATGAGCATTACCTTGTTAAGGCTTGCCATAATGCCCCCTTCCGTTCCGCTTAAACTTTTACCAGCAAGTGCCTCATAATATCGCCTGATGATCGCAGAGTTGTATCCAGTTCGTAGACTGCTCCCGGTTCTATTTCCAGACGAGTCAATACGTAATGACCTTCAGTAAATCTCTTAATAGGGTAGCTCAGCTTCTTTTTACCCCATTGATTCACTTCAGTCACATTTCCACCTGCTTTTGCAATAGAATCACTTACTTTGTCCAGAACACCGGACAACCCGTCTTCCCGGATATCGGGATTCACGATATAAACTAACTCATAATTTGACACTTTGTCACCTTAGCTTCAAAAAGATAGAACATTATAACATACCAGAAAAAATATAACAGCTTAGTATTATACATGTTTTTTACATGTTTGTCCTTTAACACTACAATATGAATTCTAATACTTCATCAATTTTCAGTAAAGTCCGTAGGCCGGGCTTTGAGGAAAAAACTTTACATAAATTTGAATAGTGCCGCTTTTTACTTGAAATTTGTCTTCTTCTGACATATAGTTGGAAATATAATCGAGGTGTTCTCTTGGAAATAGGCATTGTCGGATTACCGCAGTGTGGGAAAACGACCATCTTTAACGCTTTAACCGGAGGCAATGCTTCACTATCAACTCACCCTTCCGGTACGCTTACTACTAATATCGGTATGGCAAAAGTCTCCGATGACAGGTTGGATGCTCTTAAATCTATATATTCACCAAAAAAAATTATACCGGCTGAAGTCACGTATGTTGATATCCTGGGATTGACCAGGGGTTTTGGCAAGGATGAAGGAGTGAGCGGTAAGTTCCTTAATATATTAAGTGGAGTAGACGCACTATTGCAGGTGGTACGTGTATTTGAAGATGATAAAGTGCCGCATATTGGAGGTGCTCTGGATCCCGTGCGCGATCTTATTACAATAGGATTGGAGCTTATTCTTTCCGATGTAACGATTTTAGATAGGCGCATGTCCAGGATTGAAGAGGCACTGAAAGGTGCTCGATCAGCCGAAAGGGAACAATGGTTGAAAGAAAAGGACTTCCTCTTAAAGGTCAGGTGCGATCTTGAGCAGGAGGTTCCTATATGGCAGCAAGAACTATCAGAAGAACAGAAAAGAAGCCTTTCGCATTTCCAGTTTCTTTCCGCTAAACCTGTGCTTGTCGTCTTGAATATCGATGAAAATCAGTTAGAAAACGCTGCTTCTCTTGAAAACACGATACGCTCAAGTTATTCACATCCCCGGTTTCAAGTTGTTGCATTGTGCGGTAAATTGGAAATGGAACTTGCACAACTGAGTGAATCTGAGGCTAATGAATTCCGGGGGGAGTTGGGGCTAAAAGAACCTGCACTGCAAAAAACAATTAAACTATCGTATGAATTACTGGATTTGCTGTCATTTTTCACGACCGTATCGGCTGAATTGAAGGTATGGACGGTAACCCGCGGAACTACTGCTCTGAAAGCAGCCGGTAAAATTCATTCTGATATTGAGAAGGGCTTTATAAAAGCTGAAGTAATACATTACGACGACCTTGTAAAATACGGAAGTACAGCTGAAGTACGAAAGCAGGGGCTTATGAGGTTGGAGGGGAAAAGCTATTCAGTTCAAGATGGTGATATAATAACATTCTTGTTCAATATTTAGAATTGACCGTGCAGGTCCTTTTTGGGTGGTATTTATTGAATATCTTAAACCCGCTCTCTGGATAGAATATAGAATATTTTTATAGTTGCTAATGGTGCGTGCTACAATTCGGGCTTTATTCATTAGTAATGTTTATTGTTTTAAACTTGTTAAAACAGATTTTGATATAATAACCGCTATCATATTATCTGCTGGTAAGGAGATTAAATGAAAAATGGGCTAAAAGTCATCGCCTGGTTTGAAGAGATAACGAAAGATGACATCGGCTTGGTTGGAGGAAAAGGTGCTAATCTGGGTGAGCTTGCACGAGCTAAAGTGCCGGTACCACCGGGATTTGTGGTAACGGCTGATACATATTTCGAGTTTCTAAAGCAGACAAAGCTTGAAACAGTAATTCGTAAACTACTGGAAGGTATTGATATTTACGATAATCAGAAATTACGCGAGATTTCTGATAAGATCAAGCAACAAATAATCTCGCAGCAGATTCCTGAGGATATTTCAGAAATAATAAAAATTTCCTACCGGCGGCTGGGCTCAGAACTTGTCGCTGTGCGATCTTCAGCTACCGCAGAGGATTTACCCGATTCTTCCTTTGCGGGGCAACAAAGTACCTTTCTCAATGTCCGCGGAGACGACGCGGTCGTTAATGCTGTTAAAAATTGCTGGGCATCTTTATTTGAAGCAAGAGCTATTTTTTATAGGCAAGAACGAGGCTTCGATCATTTTAAAGTTGGCATAGCCGTCCCTGTCCAGACAATGGTGCAATCAGAGACTTCCGGAGTTCTCTTTACTATTGAGCCGTTAAGCAGTGATAATACAAAAATAATAATTGAAGCTATATTCGGCCTGGGTGAGTTTATCGTATCAGGCGAGGTAACTCCCGATCTTTATATGCTGGATAAAAGTGATTTGAAGATCCTGAGCAAAGAGATCAAGAAGCAGCTTTTTCAGCTTAATAGGGATCCGAACAAAGGGGCAGGAGATCCGGAGCCCAACATTACGCTTGAAGTCGCTCCCGAGAAGCAATCACAGCAGAAATTGTCTGATAAGGATATTGTAGCGCTGGCAAAAATAGGTAAAACAATAGAAGATCTCTATCAGACCCCTCAGGATATTGAGTGGGCAAAACAGAACGATCATATCTATATTGTCCAGGCCCGCCCGGTTACAACTGTGAAAGATACCAAAGATCTCAATACCCTGCCTGAAATCGCCGCTGAGCCGATACTGACCGGTGTCGCAGCGAGCCCCGGGATTGCCACCGGAAAAGCGAGAATTGTGTCTGATCCTTCTCAGAT
The DNA here is from genome assembly GCA_964519615.1 of uncultured Dehalococcoidales bacterium. GTDB lineage: Bacteria > Chloroflexota > Dehalococcoidia > GIF9 > UBA5629 > CAZFIM01. Next base: position 18,594 of record CAZFIM010000023.1, on the reverse strand, counting down.
ACATAAAATTGAGAAAGGAGATGTCATGGTATCACAGGTAACATCTCCTGATTTTGTTCCGGGAATGAAAAGGGCGGTTGCAATTATAACGGAAAGAGGCGGAAGAACAGCACACGCTGCTATTGTCAGCCGGGAGCTTGGTATTCCCTGTGTTGTGGGCACTGAAGTTGCTACCAAAATATTAAAAGACGGACAGATAGTAACCGTTGACGGGTTTAGAGGAAAAGTATATGAGGGCAAGGTTGCTGAAGATAGAAAAGCAGCTCCTATAATAATTACCCAGAAAAGAATAAAGACTAAAACAAAAGTGTATGTCAACCTGGCGGAACCGGAGCTGGCGGAGACTGTCGCTGCCCGGAATGTCGATGGTGTGGGTTTGTTACGCGCAGAATTTATGGTGGCGCATATAGGGGGGCATCCACGATATATGCTTCATGAAGGCAAGGGAGCTCAATTTGTGGAATCGTTGACAAGAGGCATATCCACAATTGCAAAGGCATTTTATCCTCGTCCGGTTGTTTACCGGACCACGGATTTCAAAACCAATGAGTACCGCAATTTGCGCGGTGGTGAAAAATATGAAGAAATGGAAGAGAATCCCATGCTCGGCTATCGAGGTTGTTCGCGTTATACGCGGGAATTCGAAGTTATGCGGATGGAACTGGATGCCATTAACCGCGTCTGCCAGAGCTATCATAATCTTTATGTAATGATTCCCTTTGTCCGTTTTGTGGAAGAGATGGAGAAGATAAAGAGTTTTTTTGTCTCGGAAGGGCTGTACCAGTATCCGCATTTTAAACTCTGGATGATGGTTGAAGTGCCTTCAAATATATTTTTAATTGATAAATTTATTGATACAGGGATAGACGGTATATCTATCGGGTCAAATGATCTAACGCAGCTTATTTTGGGGATTGACAGGGACAATGCCAAGCTTGCACAGCAGTTCGACGAGAGGAACGAAGCTGTGCAGATGGCAATTGAAAAAGCTGTTACCGCAGCACGCAAGAAGGGGATAACATGTTCAATTTGCGGTCAGGCTCCTTCTGTTTACCCGGAGATAACCGAGAGACTTGTGAAACTGGGAATTACGTCGGTCTCCGTCACCCCGGATATGATAGATGCTACAAGGCAGATCATTGCCAACGCAGAAGAGAAGCTGGGCGTGTTTTCGAAATAGTAGTACTGCAGTTGGGATAATTCATGGTTGAATTGAATATCCGGCAGCGAACCGAGTCAAGAGAAGGATTGTTATTTTCCTTTGCATCTAGAAGCGCCCAGAGCCGGGGGAGGATAAGATGGGAAGAGCCATGCCCTCTCAGGACATCTTTTCAGCGCGACCGCGATCGGATCATACACTCGCTTGCCTTTCGACGGTTGAAGCATAAAACACAGGTTTTTATAGCGCCGTTTGAGGATCATTATGTCACACGGCTAACACACACACTTGAAGTTTCCCAGATCGCCCGTACGATTTCACGGGCATTAAACCTGAATGAGGATTTGACTGAATCGATTGCATTGGGTCACGATCTTGGGCATACTCCTTTCGGGCATACAGGTGAAGAGGTATTAAATAATCTTTATCCCGGCGGATTCCGGCATAACGAACAGAGCTTACGTGTAGTCGATGTACTGGAAAAAGGCGGCGAGGGATTGAATTTAACATGGGAGGTACGGGATGGAATCTTGCATCATTCCAAGAGCTCCCTAGATATACTGGGTGACGGTTGGCTGCAAATGGGTACGATAGAAGGTCAGGTTGTGAGAATCTCCGACCTCGTTGCATTTATCAATCATGACATCGGAGATGCAATCAGGGCTGGTGTATTAAAAGAGGAAGATTTACCTGCTCAGGTAATAGAGATGTTGGGTAATACCTCATCATGCAGAATAAACACACTGGTTACAGATATTGTTAATCATACACTGGAAAGCTGGGATCATCTTGGTGACGGGACTCCTCTGGTAGGTATGAGCCCTCCAATTCTTGAGATTGCCAACACACTGCGTGAATTTCTATTTAGCAGGGTGTATAATTCCAGGTCTGCAATCCGGAAAAAGAACAACGCAAAGAGGGTAATTAACGTTTTATATGAGTACTTCTGCCGTCATGCGGATGACCTGCCGGAGGTATTTCACAGATGTGGAGAAGGAGTAGAACGTATGGTCACTGACTATATCGCAGGTATGACCGATAATTATGCGTTGAAAGTAGCACGAGGTATATTAAAAAAGGAAAAACGGAAAACCCCGCGCATTATGCGTATGGTATAGTGTGGTGTAATGAGTGTTGTTGATGACATTAAACAAAGAATCGATGTGGTGGACTTTATCGGCGAGTATGTGAATTTACAGCCATCTGGTCATAATTTTAAAGCCGTATGTCCCTTCCACTCTGAAAAAAACCCTTCATTTTTTGTCTTTCCCGATAGGCAGAGCTGGCATTGCTTTGGTGCATGCGGGACGGGCGGAGATATTTTCACCTTTCTAATGAAAAAAGAAGGTATCGATTTCGGACAGGCGCTGCGACAACTTGCGGAAAGGGCAGGAATTAGTCTTGCTCTGCCGGACAGTCGGAGCGATGAGAAAGACAGGCAGAAGGAACGATTACTGGAGATCAATGAAACGACAGCGTCCTATTTTCACCGCTTGCTCAGAGAAAGCTCAGCCGCCGGCAAGGCTCGGGACTATCTGGTCAAAAGGGGTGTATCCGATGAAATGATAGAGGCATTTCAACTGGGTTACAGCCGTGACAGCTTCGATGACTTGCGATATTACCTTTCGGGAAAAGGTTATAATGAAGGAGATCTCATCGCAGCGGGTGTGGTGATGCAAAGAGACGACAGCAGCGGATGCTATGACCGCTTCCGCAACAGACTCATGTTTCCTATACGGGATGACAGGGGACAGGTTGTGGGATTCGGTGCCAGAGCCCTTGACGATTCACAGCCAAAGTACCTCAATTCTCCGCAGACAGTGTTGTTTGATAAAAGCAGCATTCTTTACGGCCTTGATAAAGCAAAAGCTTCAATCAGAAAGGAAGATACGTCTATAGTCGTTGAAGGATATATGGATGTGCTCACTTCACATCAGTTCGGCTGGCTCAATACAGTAGCGTCGATGGGAACCGCACTCACACAAAAACAAATTTCATCGCTTAAAAAGCTGACTGCGCATATTATACTGGCACTTGACGCGGATATGGCCGGAGAAGAGGCAATAAAACGTTTTGCAGAATCTATTGACGCAGAAAATATGATGGGCTCTGAGTTAAAAGTAGTTGCTCCTATCTCAGGCAAAGACCCTGATGAGGAGATAAGGAAGAACGCTAAGAATTGGACGCTAGCTATAAATAATTCCCGTCCGCTGGTAGATTTCGTCATATATACTGTACTGAAGAAAGTAAACCTAGATAGTGCGAATGACAAATCCATGGCAGTTAAGACTCTTATGCCCTTGATTGCCGGGATAAATGACTCGATACGCCGCAGCCATTATTTGAACAACATTGCACAGAGGTTAAAGGTCAATGAGAGAGATATGTATGATGAGCTACGACAGTTTACTACGCGCAATAAAAAGCGTAAATATATAGATATTCAGACCAGGTCTGCGCAGCTATCGAAGTTACTTTTTGTTACCAATACATTGGAGGAATACTGCCTGGGTCTGCTCTTACGCTATCCTGTGCTAAAATTAGAGGGTGAAAAAATACCCGGGGATTATTTTGAGTATAATGAGAACATCGAGATTTTCACAAAATGGAAACAGTATGAGACAATTGAGGAACTTAAGAATAGTATTGACACTGCACTGCATCCATATCTGGAATCTCTTCTCAATAGATCATATCCTGATCCACTCGATGAAAGTGAAGAAAAACAGTACAAGGATTTAGCCGGGTGTATAGTCCGGCTGCGTGAAAAATATTTAAGAAATATGGAACTGAAAAAGAAAGAACTATTGAGTATCGATCCAGGGGCAGATGGTGGATTGGCGGAGTTAGAGAAAAAAGGTTGCCAGGAAAGCAAGGAACTGAAAAAGGTTCTTGATACGCGAGGTCACAAACGACAGACAGCGTTATAAGGCATGACACTAAGGAGCACATATGGCTTTTCCAACTGATGATGAATTAATATCATTTTTCCCGGAAAAAAAGGATCCCGGTGATGCATCACCGGAGGATGATCTGGCGGAAGATAAAGATACAGATGATATTTATCTTCTTGACGATGAAGAATTGGATGATGAAAGTTCCGAGCTTCCGCCTCTCTGGGAAAGCGAGATTGCGCCTGAGATAGAAGAGGATTTACTGGGTAAATCAGATAGTGCTAAAAGTTCTCTTGATTTAGCTGATATCGATACAGAAGAACATGAGGTAATTGACGATCCGGTACATGTCTACCTGAGGGAAATCGGCAAAGTACAATTACTTACAGCTAAAGACGAAAAAGTACTCGCCAGCAAATTGGAGGAATCGAAGTACCTCAAGAAAATCGAGGGACTCTATTTCAATGAATTCAATATGCAGCCTTCCAGCGAGGATATCATTATCTATCTTTTAAGGCATCTCCTCTCTTCACGTGCTTTAGTCGAAATGTTAATCGAAAATTTGAAACTTTCCGTAGAAAATATCTTTATAGATATGGTGACGCATGAGAAGATGCAGGATGCAATCAATGGGGTGATCGACCCTGCACTGTTGAAAACGATAGCTGATCTGCGTCACGAAGAGGAGACCGAGGTTGAACCGCAGTTAATTAATATTAATCTTGATTACCGATTAATACCGCCGGAAATATTTGCATTGATCGATAGTGAGGCAACATGGGAGCAGGTGGAGACATTAATCAGCGATCCAATAAATACCCAGTTCAGAAATCAGTTAAATGCAAAAGACCAGATGATTGCCAGTTTTTATGATAGGGTGAAGCGGACCGCAGATAAAGCGGAAAAACATTTAACAGAAGCAAATTTACGTCTGGTAGTAAGTGTTGCAAAAAAATATGTGGGGCACGGCATGCCTCTTCTTGACCTTATTCAGGAAGGAAATATCGGTCTTGTGCGGGCTGTGGAAAAATTCGAGTACCGTAAAGGATACAAATTCAGTACTTATGCTACGTGGTGGATCAGACAGGCGATAACACGTGCGATTGCCGATCAGGCACGAACGATCAGAATACCGGTACATATGGTGGAGACTATAAATAGACTATTGCGTACCAATAGACGTCTGGCACAGGAGTTTGGGCGGGAACCGAGCTACGAGGAAATCGGTAAAGGAATGGAGATATCTTCGGAAAAAGTCCGTGAAATAATGAAACTATCCCAGATGCCTATTTCTCTTGAAATGCCTATCGGAGAAGAGGAAGATAGTCACCTGGGAGATTTTATTGAGGATCGAGCTACCATGACACCGGCGGATGCGGCTTCAAGGGAACTATTGAAAGCTCAATTACACAGCGTTCTGGCGGAGTTAAGCGACAGGGAGCGAAGAGTTTTATTATTGCGTTTCGGGCTTGAAGACGGAAGGGCAAGGACGCTGGAGGAAGTGGGCAAGGAGTTTAATGTCACCAGAGAACGTATTCGTCAGATTGAAGCGAAAGCGCTGCGCAAGCTACGTCATCCCAGCCGCAGCCGCAAGCTTAAAGACTATCTAGAATAGTAACAAATCCCACATTATAACAAGAGGAGTTAGTTCATGAAGGCAGTCCAGTATACATTGATGGGTATAGGTATTCTTGCAATCCTTATTGTCATTGCTGCTGTTACGGGTGTGTTTCTATACACATTGACGCCGTCGCTAAAAAACGAAATTAGTATTATGCCGGTGACTTACGATGCCGTTCAAAGTTATGATAAAAAGCTTGCCACATTTAAGCAACAAGTCAGGGATGCGACGGTAGCTAAAGAGGAAAAGAGGATTACCCTTACGGTCACGGAAGAAGAGGTGAATTCTAAGCTGGTTGAGATGTTGGCGGAAGGAGCCCTTCCTGCCAAAGAGGTTCTAATAAATTTTAAAGATGATTTTTGTGTTGTCTATGCAGCACTTATCAATCCCGGAATAGATGCAAAAGTAGCCGGCATAGCTCAAATGGAAGTTAAAGACGGAGATTTGGATGTATTTCTTACGGAATTTCACCTGGGGAAATTGCCAACTCCCCGGTCCATGGATGCGGGAGTCAATGAAGTAGTAAATGCAGTGGCTAAATTACAGGAGCCGTTCAAAGAACTCCCAGTGGAGTTAAGCGATGTGGAGATAGACAACGGGAAATTCACGCTGGAAGTGGTAACTAAAGTCGTGCAATAGCCATTAAGTGTTATTTAAACATCTGCATAAGGTTTTTGGGCATTTTACCTTTAGCTAACGATTTGGTAAGTTTTTGCATTGCAAAGAACTGGTTAAGCAGTTGGTTTACATCTCTGGGAGTAGTGCCGCTTCCCAGAGCAATACGGCGTTTCCGGCCTCCTTTAATAATTTGAGGATTCTTTCTCTCTTCCCGAGTCATGGAAAGTATAATTGCCTCAGTTTTTTTCATCTGATGATCTTCGCTTCCATCAATTGCTTTAGCGGAGATTTTTGAAAAACCGGGGACCATTTCCATCACCTGGCTGAGAGGCCCCATTTTTTTGAGTTGATTAAGCTGCTCGAGAAAATCCTCCAGATCAAGATCAGATGTACGTATTTTCTTTTGCAGTTTCTTTGCCTGTTCCTGATCGTACGTCTTCTCTGCTTTTTCGATTAAGGTGAGTACATCGCCCATACCGAGAATTCTTGATGCCAGACGGTCAGGGAAAAACGGTTCAAAAGCGGTGCTTTTCTCACCTGTACCGATATATTTAATAGGTATTCCCGTAACAGCTCTGATGGATAACGCGGCACCACCCCGCGCATCGCCGTCCATTTTGGTTAATATCAGGCCGGTAAGCTTTATGGCAGTATTAAAATCCTCCGCTACTTTGACAGCGTCCTGTCCTGTCATAGCATCGACAACCAGTAATATTTCCTCCGGTTTGGTGGACTGCTGCAGATTTACCAACTCAGTCATCAGTTCCTGATCGATATGCAAGCGGCCTTGTGTATCGATAATGACCTGAGTAGCGCCGGTCTCTCTTGCGTGCTTCAGGCCATGCGTGCAAATGGTCAAGGGTGAGATCGAGGGATCTTCATGCCAGACCGGAATGTTGAGCTGTTTCCCGAGCGTTACAAGCTGTTCAATGGCTGCCGGGCGCCTTGTATCGGCGGCGATTAGTAATGGTCGTTGCCCTGCCTGACGAAGAATGAGAGCAAGCTTGGAAGCTGTTGTAGTTTTGCCTGATCCCTGCAGGCCGACCAGCATTATCACCGTTGGCGGTTGATTTGCTGATTTCAGCCCGGTTGATACACCGCCTAGTGTGGTTGTCAGCTCGCTGTTGACAATTTTTACTATTTGCTGTCCCGGTGTCAGGCTTTCCAATACTTCAGCGGTAAGAGCCTTTTCCCTTATGCGGGCCAGGAATTCCTTTACGACTTTATAGTTAACATCTGCTTCGAGCAATGCCAGACGTATTTGACGCAGACCGTTATCAATATCTTTTTCACTCAGTTTGCCTTTATTGGTAAAGCTGCTGAGCGCCTTATTTAGTTTTTCAACCAGCAGTTCAAACATATCCTGTCCGAAGCCTTATTGTAATTTGCCGAGCCCTGTCCGTCAATTCGGTGATTGGATGGAAGAGGACGACTAGGGCAATTGCTCGTTAATGTACAGATGGGGTACTCATTGCCGGAGTGAGACATTTCAGGACGTGAGAGAATATTCCCTGTAATGCTCTTTCAAGGTATTCTGAAGATGCTTGCCGGTGAACGAAGAGCTGTTTTGAGCGATTTTCTCAGGTGTTCCGGTGGCAATGATCTGTCCGCCGTCGTATCCGGCTCCCGGGCCGAGATCGATAATATAATCTGCATTTTTAAGCACATCGAGATGGTGCTCAATGATCACGACGGTGTTCCCGCTGTCAACCAGGCGCTGTAATACGCGCAGGAGACAATCGATATCAGCAAAGGATAACCCGGTTGTGGGTTCATCAAGTATATAGAGGGTCTGTCCTTTCGGCCGCTTCGATAACTCTGTTGCCAGTTTCACGCGTTGCGCTTCTCCTCCTGAAAGAGTAGGCGCAGGTTGTCCCAGACGTATATAACCCAGTCCTACGTCATTGAGCGTTTCCAGTTTACGCTTTATTGCGGGGAAATGTTCGAAGAATACTATAGATTCTTCTACCGTCATATCCAAAATGTCCGCAATATTTTTACCTTTAAAATAAATCTCCAATGCTTCACGATTGTAGCGTTTGCCTTTACATACTTCACAAGGTACTGTAACATCCGGCAGAAATTGCATTTCAATCTGTATATATCCGTCTCCCTGACAAGCCTCGCAACGCCCGCCTTTCACATTAAAAGAGAAACGTCCGGGCAAATACCCGCGCATGCGTGCTTCCGGCACAGTTGCGAACAGCTCACGTATGGGGGTGAAGGTACCGGTATATGTTGCGGGATTACTTCTGGGCGTTCTGCCGATCGGGGACTGGTCTATATTAATTATCTTTTCAATATACTCTGTACCGGTGATATCATCGCATTTACCAGGTCTCTCTTTTGCCTTCCATATTATCTGTGCCAGCTTTTTATAGAGAATGTCGTTAATCAGTGTACTTTTGCCGCTTCCGGATACGCCGCTTACGCAGACGAATTTACCCAGAGGTATAGCCACATCGATGTTTTTCAAGTTATTCTCTCGCGCTCCTTTGATAACCAGTTTTTTACCATTGCCGCTCCGTCTTTTCTGCGGCAGGGGTATCTTTTTTTCTCCGCTTAAATACCGGCCGGTGAGAGATTTGCGGTTAGTCATGATATCTTCTATCTTTCCCTCAGCAACCACACGTCCACCATGCTCCCCTGCGCCTGGACCCATATCGATGATATGGTCGGCGGCTCTCATCATTGCTTCATCGTGTTCTACGATCAGCACGGTATTGCCCAGATCCCTTAATCTTTTCATCGTTTCTATGAGCCGAAAAACATCTGCTGGATGTAGTCCTATGGTCGGCTCATCACAGACATAGAGAACACCCATAAGCCCCCCGCCGATCTGGGTGGCCAGCCGTATTCTTTGTGCCTCTCCACCACTTAGAGTCGATGAAGGGCGCTCCAATGTAAGATAACCAAGACCTATATCCCTTAAGAAACCCAGTCTGGCGGTGATCTCCTTGATTATTTGATGGGCAATGATCTGTTCATTGGCTGAGAGTGGAGAAGACCCCACCGGACTTCCCAGCATTTCTATCCATTTTAATTCTTCCAGTATGGAGAGTTCGGTTATATCGATAATGTTTTTACCGGTGATGGTAACAGACAGAGACTCCGGCTTAAGCCTTTTCCCGTTGCATGTAGGGCAGGGGTTGGACATCATGTAGCGTTCTATATAGAGCCGGGTGTGGATAGACTCTGTATCGCGGTATAATCTTTCAAATGTGGGTATTATTCCCTCATATGAGGTGTAGTACTCCCTTACTTTACCGTCCCTACCGCGATGACGGTACCAGTCTTCCTGGTTTTCGCCATAGAGAATAAGATCCATATGCTCAGTACTGAGTTTTTTTATGGGTGTACGCAGCGAGAAACCGTGTGTGCGGGCGAGGTGATCAAGTTGGCCCATCCGCCATGTTCCCCACCCCAGCAGTTTTGCAGTTCCTCCGATCAGATCAAGGTCTTTATCGGGCAGCACCAGATCAGGATCAATTTCCAGTTTTATACCGAGTCCGGTGCAATCGGGGCAAGCGCCGTGTGGACTGTTGAAACTGAAAGTCCGCGGAGCGATTTCGCCGAGGCTGATACCGCAATAGGCGCAGGCAAAATGCTCAGAGAAAAGCACTTCCTCTCCTTCGACAATAGTAACCAGTACCAGCCCTGCCCCCAGTTTTAATGCAGTTTCCACAGAGTCTGAAATGCGTCCGGTGTTTTCCGCCTCACCAGTCAGAAGGCGGTCAACGACAACCTCTATGGTATGTTTTTTATTTTTATCGAGATAAAATTCATCTGAAAGATCATATACCGTACCGTTAACGCGTACACGTACGAAGCCCGCCCGCCGCAGGTCATCGAAAATAGCCTTATGTTCACCTTTCCTGTCTCTGATGAGGGGAGCAAGGATCATGATGCGCTTACCGGCCGGGACTCTAAGTACTGCATCTACGATCTGCTGTACGGTTTGTTTGACAATCTCACGGCCGCATTGCGGACAATGCGGATGTCCGACACGTGCGAAGAGAAGACGCAGGTAATCATAAATCTCGGTTATAGTTCCTACGGTTGAGCGGGGGTTATGGGATGGACCTTTCTGGTCGATTGAGATTGCCGGGCTTAAGCCCTCAATATAGTCCACATCAGGTTTTTCCATGCGTCCAAGGAACTGGCGTGCATATGCAGCCAGAGATTCCATGTACCGCCGCTGTCCTTCAGCATAGATGGTATCGAAAGCGAGAGAGCTTTTTCCTGAGCCGGATACGCCGGTGATCGCTACCAGCTTGTCCCGGGGTATAACTATATCGATATTTTTTAAATTGTGCTCTCTGGCACCTTTAACGATTATATTCTCTTGTGGCATTGCAGTTAATCAAAATATGTTAATAGTATTGTAACATGAGGGTAAGATAAGTACATAAACGCCCATAGACCGGAAGTGAAATAAACTGAAGTCCTTAAGGATCTGACCGCGGGCTAGAGGCTTTTTAAGAATGCGTCGATATCAGCAGCCGCACGTTTGCCGGCCCCCATCGCGCTTATAACCGTTGCCGAACCGGTCACTACATCACCACCTGCCCATACGCGATCTTTAGCTGTTTTGCCGGTTTGGGGGTCGGCAACCACCGTCCCTTTGCCAGTTACCGGCAAGCCCTCCGTTGTTAAAGGTATAAGGGGATTGGGAGTAGTTCCCAGTGCGACTACAGCTACATCAACTTCTATTTGAAATTCACTGTCTGGTATGGTGACGGGCCGTCTTCTTCCGCTCTGATCCGGTTCCCCAAGTTCCATTCGGTAGCATTCGATTGCTTTAAGCCAGCCGCGCTCATCCCCGATGAATTGTTTGGGATTAGTAAGAACGTTGAAGATAATGCCCTCTTCTTCTGCGTTTTCAACTTCTTCATGACGAGCGGGTAGTTCGGTCCGCGATCTACGATATATAATGTATACTTGTTCTGCGCCCAACCTCAACGCACAGCGTGCCGAGTCCATAGCAACATTGCCGCCTCCGATAACAGCTACCTTTCGACCTTTGGTTATAGGCGTATCATAGTGAGGAAAGAGGTAAGCCTTCATCAGATTTATGCGTGTAAGGAACTCGTTTGCCGAGTATATTCCATTCAAATTCTCGCCCGGTATATCAAGGAACATCGGCAGGCCGGCTCCGCTGCCCAGAAATACGGCGTTAAAACCGTTTTGAAGAAGTTCATCGACCGTGTCTGCCTTGCCTGTTACCGTATCAAGGTCAATATCGACACCGAGTGATTTTACATAATTTACTTCTGTCTCAACGATTCTTTTAGGCAATCTAAATTCAGGGATGCCATACATGAGCACACCCCCGGCTATGTGAAGAGCCTCGAATATAGTGACTTTATATCCCAATTTTGCCAGATCGGCGGCGCAGGTCAAACCGGCGGGACCGGATCCAATTACTGCAACCCTTTTCCCGGTAGCAGGGGCAATTTCTATTTCTGAATTCAATTCTGAGCTGTGTTCCAATTCCCAGTCTGCAACATAGCGTTCCAGCCTCCCAATAGCTACCGGTGCACCTTTTTTACCGAGTGTACATACACTTTCACATTGTGTTTCCTGTGGACATACACGCCCGCAGACGCCCGGCAGGCTGTTTTTATTTTTTAATACTTTTACTGCCTCAGACATATTTCCCTTACGCAAGGCATCGATAAATTCCGGTATATCGACATTAACGGGGCAGCCGGAAACGCATGGTCTCTTGGGACATTGTATACAGCGGTTTGCCTCTTGAACTGCCATTTCTGCGCTATATCCGGTTGCAACTTCATCATAGTTCCTGGCCCTGACGGCAGGTTCCTGTCTGGGCATTGGTACACGGTTCAAGTCGAGTTTTGGCTTTCCTTCCATACTTTCCTCTGAAGGTTACGATTTATGACACTTGCAGGAGCGCCACATTTCCAATGATTGTTTTTCTTCTTTAAGGTATGTCTGTTGTCTCTTGAAGACAGTATCCCAATCCACTTTATGCCCATCGAATTCGGGGCCGTCTACGCATACGAAGCGGGTATTATCATCTATAGATACACGGCAGCAGCCGCACATTCCCGTACCATCTACCATAATTGAATTTAAGCTTACGATAGTCGGGACATGATACGGCAGGGTCGTAAGTGAGCAAAATTTCATCATGATAGCCGGACCGATGGCAATAACGCGGTCTATTTTTTCCCTGCTTTCCAGCAGTTCTTTAAGAGGTTCGGTTACTAGGCCTTTGCGTGCATAAGATCCATCATCGGTAGTGACAATTAATGTATCACTTATACTGCGTAAGTGGTCCTCCCAGAAAAGAAGATCTTTGGATCTTGCCCCCATTATGGTGATTACTTTATTGCCTGCTTTTTTAAGCGCCCTGGCAATAGGGAATACCGGTGCGATACCCACACCGCCGCCGATACAGACGACAGTCCCGTAATTCAATATTTCTGAAGCATGACCCAGCGGACCAACTAGATTTTGCAGATAATCTCCTGTGTTAAGTTCTGAAAGCTTATAAGTGGATGTTCCGATTTTCATAGCAACAAGGGTTATGGTTTCCTCTTGTTCGTCCCAATCGGCCAGTGTGAGTGGAATACGTTCGCCGAACTCATCAACGCGAATAATAACAAATTGGCCTGCCTTAGCCTTTCGGGCAACTTTAGGTGCTTTTACCTTGATCATAGAAATAGCAGGTAGAAGGTTCTTTTTCAATACAATTTGATACATTGACTGCTCCAAGTAAAATGAATCTTTGCGAGCCATTGCAGAAACAAATTATTTCACTGATGATAACAGAATTACTTTACTTATATAAAATCAACAAACAACCGGAACACAGTTCAGGGAAAAATCTACATATTCACAGTGGATGCCGGTTTATCGATTTTGACATTCGATATCATATGAGCTATGTGAAAACGCAGATCGCATCCCATACAGCGGTCAGCTTCTGCACTTCCAAGTTCCTGATCGAAACCCAGTTCAATCTGATTGAAGTTGTTAAGACGTTTCACCGTTGCCAGACAAGGAATACCGTTGCGTTTTCTCTGAGAAAAATTGGGCATACGCCCAATTCGCGGTATTTCCTTTGTCACGGGAGCAAGCCTTTCACAAATATCGCCGTTTCCTCCGAGATATAGATCGATGTGTTTTGCGGCGTTTTTGCCGGCAGCTATGGATTCTATAAAAGAGACCTTACCTGTTACTACATTTCCGGCTGAAAACAGTCCTTTTCCCATATTTATTATGCCTTCATCGCTCTTTACATTCAAGTTGACGGTATTATCCCTCTCAACAGCGATAATTATAGTATCTGCTTGCAGAGTTACACATCTGCCGACGGCTTCCGAGGGGAAATCGGGAACTGATTGACAGGTAAGCACAAGACGACCGTTTGCGCGGCTGATTGAAGTCAGGGAATAACCGCATTTGAATTCCACCCCTTCAGCCTGTGCTTCGGATGCGCCCGGAAGTGTGGTCAATTTCTCTTTTTGTGCGACGGGTGTCAATAGTGTAACATCTGCAATTCCCAACCGTCTTGATGTTTGCGCAGCATAAATGGCCAGTGTACCATTCCCAATTACCACAACCTTTTTCCCGATGGTAACACTATTCCCACTGCTAATCTGATGTAAGAAAGCAACGCCGTCTATGACACCTTCTTCAAGAGTGCCCTCAATGCTTGTATCGATACTATTGGACATCCCCGTTGCTACCAGTACTGCATCATATTGTCTATCGATTAACGTCCCGGGTGTTTCCACCGGACTTCCCGTTTTGATATCGATGCCGCATTCGATCAGCATTTGCAATTCCTTTTCGAGTGTCTGGCTGGGCAGCCTGAATTCCGGAACAATGTACCGCATCATTCCACCGGCTTTTTCCTCCCTCTCGAATATGGTGACGGAATGGCCGCCGATATTGGCAAGATAGTAGGCGGCTGTAAGGCCGGTTGGTCCTGAACCTATGATGGCCACTTTCTTACCGGAATTCACCGATGAAGCATTTGCTTTCATTGAATAGCCGCCGGCATTGTCAACGCAGTATCTTTCCAGTGCTCTGATGGCAAGTCCCTGGTCAAGATTATTACGCCTGCATGCGTCCTCGCAGGGATGCTCACAAATAAGGCTGCAGAGTGAGGCAAAAGGAACACTTTCTCTGATTACCGCTACGGCCTCGTCGAACTGCTTTTTACGAGCATAGCGGATGAAGCGCGGCACATCCACCATTACCGGACATGCATATTGACAGCGTATTGCGGATGCCTTTGGGTCAGGCCATCGATCCCATTCATCGCCGTTATCTTTCAGGGCTCCTGTAGGGCAAACTTGTACACATGACCCGCAAAATGTACAACCTGAATCAAGCAAGGACTTGCCGAAGGCCCCGCCTATAAATGTTTTTATTCCGCGTTGATTGAAAGAAATGGCTTCAATGCCCAGTATCTCCTGACATACTCTCACGCATCGTCCGCATAATATACACAAATTATTATTACGTATGATGAAAGGATTTTCCCTTTCAATGGGCAAACCCTTGGACTTATAGGGATAGCGTACCTCCGTTAATCCGATAAAATCTACGGCTTTCTGAAGCTCGCAGCGTCCGTTATTGGGACAGAGTATGCACTGCTCCTCCGTAATCTCTACCAGACGCAGGCAAATATCGCCGGGTAGACAGCGCTTTCTGCGGTGACAGGTAAGACATACTGAGGGATGTTTGGCCAACATGATTTCAAGTATGTTCCGGCGTATGGCGTTTATTTCAGGTGTATTGTTATGGATGACCATGCCGTCGGCAGCGGGCTCACTGCATGCTGTTACTGTTCCGCGCTTTCCTTCGATCTGTACCTGGCAAATACGGCACGCTCCAGTGGGTAGTGCGATATCACGTAATGCACAGAGATTGGGTATATATATTCCAGCATCAAGCGCCGCTTCAAGTATGCGCTTTCCACGAGTAGTCTTTATTTCAATGCCGTCGATAGTTATCGTAATAGTATCCACTTATCTCATACCTTCAGGTTATTTATTTAATGTAACCGGTACAGGTTCTGCAGGTATCTCTATTATCTCGCCTGTTACTTTAGTAACTGCACTGAATTTGTCAGGACATTTTTCAAAACAGGTTCCGCATTTAATGCATTTATTCTGGTCGATAACGTGGACCATTCTTTTCCCACCTGTTATAGCTTCAACAGGACACGCACGCAAGCATATACCGCATCCAGCGCATTTATCGGGCAGGATATAGAATTCAATGAGTGACTTACATACCAACGCAGGGCATTTCTTTTCAACCACATGTTTCTCCCATTCTTCACGGAAATAACGAATACTCGATAATACTGGATTAGGGGCAGATTTGCCCAGCGCGCAGAGCGAGCCGCTCGCTATCGTATTTCCCAGTTCCTCCAATTGGTCGATATCTTCCAGTGTGCCCTTGCCTTCGGTGATCCTTTCAAGTATATCGATCATCAAAGGTAGTCCCTCTCTGCAGGGTACGCATTTGCCGCAGGATTCATCGCGGCAAAAACTAACAAAATATTTAGCTACATCTACCATGCACGTGTCCGTGTCCAGAACTACCATGCCGCCTGATCCCATAATGGATCCGGCACGATCAAGTGACTCGAAGTCCACCGGGGTATCGAGTAAACTTTCTGGTAAACAGCCGCCGGATGGTCCACCGGTTTGTACGGCTTTGAACGGTTTGCCTTCCGAAATTCCCCCTCCGATATCGAAGATTATTTCTCGTAAACTGATCCCCATAGGGACTTCAATCAGCCCGGGCCGCTCGATTTTTCCGGTGAGAGCAAAAGTTTTCATGCCCTTACTTGTTTCGGTACCGTAGCTCGCAAACCATGCTCCGCCTTTAGTAATGATAAGAGGAACATTGGCGAAAGTTTCAACATTATTCAATGATGTAGGCAGTCCCCATAGCCCGGATGCTACCGAACGTGGAGGACGTACACGGGGCATACCACGTTTACCCTCAATGGAATACATGAGCGCGCTGCCTTCACCGCAGACAAATGCACCCGCTCCCTGCATAATATCAATATCAAAACTGAAATCTGTTCCCATGATATTATTTCCAAGCAGTCCGAGCTTCTTTGACTGTTCAATAGCAAGCTTCAACCGCCTGACCGCAAGGGGATATTCGGCACGGACATAAATATATCCGTGAGAGGAACCGATTGCCTTACCCGCAACAACCATGCCTTCGAGTACAGAATGGGGATCACCTTCAAGTACTGAACGGTCCATGAATGCCCCCGGGTCGCCTTCATCCGCGTTGCATACAACAAATTTGGGATATTTTTTATTACGGGATGCCTCGTCCCATTTACGCCAGGTGGGGAAGCCCGCCCCTCCCCTGCCACGCAGTCCCGAGATCTCCATTTCTTTGATGATCTCTTCAGACTTCATTTCCAGTGCCTGTTTAAGTGCCGTATAGCCGTCATTGGCAATATAATGGTTTATGCTTTCCGGATTGATATTGCCGCAGTTTCTCGTGGCAATCCTTATTTGGGGCTTGAGCATGGGCAGTTCCCAGAAGGCAGGGATATTATCCAGAGAGCCTTTGCCGAAATGTCCAAGAGCATACTCCGGGTGGGGATTGTTATTAACAATATAATCTACTACCAGTTCAGCGGCTTTATCCGGCGTCATATGATAGTAGCTAATACGCGGTTTACCGGGCATTACTATATCTACAAGCGGCTCCATATAGCATAAGCCGATACATCCCACAGGAACAACTGCTGCATCGATCTTATTTTTATCCAACTCTTCATTTATTCTATTCATAACAGCAGTAGCCCCGGCGGCGATACCACAGGTTGCGTATCCTATCAGGATCAGCGGTTTATCAGAGCTCCAGAGCGCTTGCCACTGATTTTTTGCTTCTTTTTGTATATCGGTAAAATCCATGCCATATTTCCTTAAAAGGAATTTATTGATACTTTTTCACCAGATCCTCTGTTCTGGTTGTGTTCATGTTCCCGTATACATCATTATCGATGACAACTACAGGGGCAAGGGCACATGAACCGAAGCACCGTACTTCTTCTAAACTGAATTTGCCGTCTTGTGAGGTTTCACCGGGCTTTACCCCGATTTGCCGCTGAAGTGAATCGACTATTCCCATTGCTCCGCGAACATGACAGGCTGTGCCGAGACATACCTTGATCATGTGTTCGCCCGGTTTAATAAAACGGAACTGGGAATAGAAACTGGCTACACCGTACACTACATTAGCGGAAACATTGGCTATAGATCCGATCTCTTCCATAGCTAGTTCAGGGAGATATCCGAATTTCTCCTGTACGGCCTGAAGTGCTGGTATAAGGACCCCTTCCTTGCCACGGAATGGAGCAAGACAATCCTGAATCTGTTTGCGAAGTTTGTCTGTTTCTGTAGCCATAAATCTCTACCCTTAAACTATAACCTTATATGTGATGATATTCGAAGTGGCTGGTAATTCTAATGAAGGGGAACTATTTTTAACAGGAAATAACAGCGTATCCGACAATGTAAAGACGCTGCTTGATAAGATTGCTTCGCCGCTTAGCATGCTAACCTTCACTGTGGACCAGTCAATTGGCAAGTTTAACAGAAAACAGTACGAGGGTCAATCTGTAATGAATGGAAAGTGGCTATGTACTGGGTATCGCTGTAGTCGCTGAAAAGTACCTTGCCGTTTCCCTTAACCAAGAATTATATTGTCTATCAGCCTGGTTTTACCAAAACGTACTGCGAGCGATGCCAGAGCTGATTTTTCTATATGCGCAAGTTCTTTGAGAGTGCTGCAGTCTGCAATACTTATATAGTCGATTGCTGCAAGAGGCTCTTTCATTATTATGCCGGTTATTAATTGTCTCAGGTGTTCTGCGTCTTTTTCGCCGTTATTGTACTGAGCCTGCGCGGCAGTCAATGCCCGAAATAGCACTGTTGCAGATTTACGCTCTACATCATTTAGATAAGTATTCCGGCTGCTCATAGCGAGACCGTCTTTTTCCCTGATGGTGGGGAGGACAATCACCTGCAGATTCATATTGAGATCGCAAACCATTTTACTAATTACCAGGGCCTGCTGGGCGTCTTTTTGTCCGAAATAGGCTCTGGTGGGCTCGACGATGTTAAATAATTTTGAAACAATTGTGGTAACACCTCTAAAATGTCCCGGGCGGTGGCTTCCCTCCAGTGGCTCTGTGATGGTATCAACCTCTACCCAACTGCTGTACCCCTGAGGATACATATCTTCCGGAGAAGGCATAAAAACAATATCTGCTT
>CAZFIM010000022.1:0-38281 GCA_964519615.1 uncultured Dehalococcoidales bacterium | reverse complement strand
ATGGAAGCAGAACAAAAAGGAGGTCATGTGTCACTAATGTACTGAACCCATACAACCCGTTTACATCATCTGAGAAAAAATGTATAATAAGTCGGGTAGAATTACCTGAATATTATTACTCTGAGGCTTATTAATACCTTATTTCACCATTATTATCAGGGTTGTTAACATCTGTTTTTATCATTTATTTTATTCTCAGGAGGCAAAATGCGTTTCGAGTATTTGCAACCAGGAACTTTGAAAGAGGCTTTAGCTCTGCTTGATCAACATGGTAAGGATGCCAGAATACTTGCAGGCGGAACGGACCTGATGTTGAAGATGGAGGCCAAAGCATTAAAGCCCAAATATGTTATCGATATTTCAGGCATTGTCGAGCTTAGCTACATAAAGCCTGACAGCGACAAAGGGCTGAAAATAGGCTCTCTGACCACTATCAATGATATCGCCAAATCAGAAATTGTAAAAAAACAATTTCCCTTGCTTGCTCAGTCTGCGAGTCTGCTGGGCTCTGTGGCGATCAGGAATGTAGCTACCATCGGAGGCAATATCTGTAATGCGGCGCCCTCCGCTGAGAACGCCCCCTCTCTTTTATGTTTGCAGGCTAAGGTAAAAATCGTCGGCCCCAAAGGTGAGCGTGTAGTTCCGCTGGAAGAATTCTTTACAGGCCCGGGAGCTACCGTTCTGGCGCCCAATGAAATACTGGTAGAATTTCAGATACCGGCAGCTAAAGCCAACGCTCGCGGAGTATATCTCAAACACAGCCACAGAGGAAGCATCGATCTCTCTACGGTAGGTGCGGCCGTCGTAGCTTGTTTCGATAGCAAAAAGCAGTGTGAGGATATACGGATAGCTCTTGGCGCTGTTGCAGCGACCCCGATACGGGCAAAGAAAGCCGAGGGTGTTTTAAAGGGCAAGGTTATTGATGAACAAACCATAGAGGCTGCCGCAAATGCAGCCGGGGAAGATGCACGCCCCATAGCCGATGTGCGTGCTTCAAAGGAGTACCGTACTGATATGGTGATAGCATATACGCGGCGTGCTTTACAAATGGTAATGCCCGGCTAAAGTAATTGAGAGAAATCTAAAGCATTATAAGTCAGGAGAGGCATGAAAAAGCTGATACAACTAAATGTAAACGGGGTGGAGGAGGAGGTATACATCGAGCCCTGGTGGACTTTAGCGCATGTCCTGCGTGAGGAGCTCGGCTTAACGGCAACAAAGGTGAGCTGCGGCACAGGGGATTGCGGCGCGTGTACCGTTCTTATCGATGGCAAGGCTGTAAAAAGCTGCATATATCCTGCGGCTAAAGCTATCGGCAAAGAGATTTTCACTCTGGAGGGGCTTACCGGCAAGGATGGCAGCCTGCATCCTATTCAGCAGGCGTTTATCGATAATTTTGCCATTCAATGCGGCTACTGCACCTCAGGGATGATATTGGCAACGAAAGCCTTACTGGATGAAAAACCGCATCCCACCGAAGATGATGTTAAAGAATACCTGCGTGGCAATCTATGCAGGTGTACGGGTTATACCAAGATCGTAGATGCAGTTTTGGCTGCTGCAGAGAAAATGGAAAAAGGGAGCTAGCAATGGCAGAACTTTCAGTTATCGGTAAAAGCGTACAAAAAATTGATGCTGTGGCAAAAGCGAAAGGGACGGTGAAATACTGCTCGGAGGAAGGTATAGGCGTCCCCGGCATGCTTTATGCCAAGGCTGTGTTCAGCCCGCATGCTCATGCGAAAATTTTAAAAATCGATAGTTCAAAAGCAATGGCCCTTAAAGGGGTAAAAGCTGTTTTCACCGGCAAAGATACACCGGATCACCGGCAAGGTACGATGATAGATGACCGGCATGTCATCTGCCATGAAACAGCCCGCTTCGCCGGGGATACGGTTGCCGTTGTTGCCGCCGATACCGTAGAAGCGGCACAGGAAGCAGCCGATCTGGTTAAAGTGGAATACGAGATTCTTCCGGCGATTTTTGATGTTGAGGAGGCGATGAAGCCGGATTGTCCCGTTATTGTTCATCCCGACCTTAATAATTATCGCAGGACCATCTACAGCTATATGGGGCAGGATGTACCGGGCCCCAATGTACATACGCATCATAAGGTGCGCAAAGGCAATCTGGAGAAGGGCTTCGATGAAGCGGACCTGATCGTTGAGAACAGGTTTCAGAATGACCGGATAACCCATTGCCAGCTTGAGCCTTACAATTCCGTATGTTATCCGGAAAGCGACGGCAGCTTTACGCTCTGGACGTCTGCGCGTATCTATGAGACCATGCACCCTCTGCTCGATGCATTCAAACTGCCACCCAATAAATTGAGGGTAAGAGCGGGCTATCTGGGAGGGATGTTCGGAATGCTGGGCAGGCCGGAGAGGTTTACCCTTCTCATAGCTATGAAGACCGGCAGGCCGGTAAAGATGGTTTATTCCCGCGAGGATTGTTTTATCGATGGTTTCAACCGCCTGCCCAAGGTTGTTTACGTCAAAGACGGAGTGAAAAAGGATGGTACCATTACAGCGCGTGAGATTAAGGTAATAGTCAATACCGGTGCTTATACTGCGCATGCACCGCTGACGATCCGCAACGGTGCGTTCCATGCCTCTCAGTACCGTCTGCCCAATTATAAATGGGATGCCTACGGTGTCTATACCAATGAGCCCTGCGTGGGGCCGTTACGCGGATTCGGCAGCGCGGAGGTGCTGTGGGCAACCGAGCAGCAGATGGATATCGTTGCGGAAAAGCTGGGTATGGATGCCGTTGAATACAGGCTTCATAATACACCCGATGAGAATGAGCTGGATGTACGCGGCCAGAAAATTCACTGCACCGGTGCCAAGGAGTGCTTGAAGAAGGTTGCGAACTGGATTGAGTGGGGTAAACCCTCCATCCAGCCGCCCGAGAAACATATCAAAGTGGCTAAAGGCATCGCTGTAGGAAACAAGTATTCGCTTATCGATACGGCCTCTTCATCATGGGTTAAAATATATTTAGACGGCACCGGCACAATCGAGGCCTATCATGGCGGCGATGAGTGCGGCCAGGGCTTGAATACTGTGGTGGCGCAGGTGGTAGCCGAAGAGTTCCGCACATCGGTTGATAAGGTCCGCATAATTTGGGGAGACAGTTTCCGCATACCCTATGATTTCGGGAGTGCCTCCAGCAGAAGCACTCTGTATATCGGCAATGCTACCATGCTGGCCTGCAGGGATGCCAAGAGGCAGATCTTCGAAAGGATGGCTCCACTGCTTAACACAACCCCGGATAAGCTGGATATCAAGGATGGGATGGTCTATAGTATAGATGACCCGGCAAAGAAGATGGATATCACACAGCTTGCTCTGAAGAATCATCCTGAAGCGCGAGGGTCTATCAAGCTGGCTACCTGTCTGGAAGATGCCGCGGGGATAATGGGCACTGCCACTTTCTGGGGACATCCCAGCACGGAGGACCCCGAGACAGGCCAGGGCGAACGTCTGGCGATAAGCTATGCCTACGGCGCTCAGGCGGCCGAAGTGGCGGTAGATACGGAGACCGGCATAACAAAGGTGCTGCGCCTCTATACGGCGTTCGATAACGGTAAAACCATAAATCCGGAAATGTGTATTGCGCAGATGGAAGGCGGAGCAGCCATGGGACTGGGCAGCGCACTCTTTGAAGGTTATATACTGGATGAAAAAGGCGTGATGCTCAATCCCAATTTCCATGATTACAAGATCCCCAGTATCGGAGATGTCCCTCATAAGAAGGATACAAAGATTGAGCTGCTGGAGATACCGCATAAAGAAGGGCCTTACGGAGCCAAGGGAGTCTCCGAGGCGGCTATGTGTCCCACGGCGCCGGCCATCGGCAATGCTATTTATAATGCCACCGGCGTCAGGATGGTGAGAATACCTTTAACACCGGAGCGCGTATTCAAAGGGATTAAAAAGAGCAGAGGTTAACACAGGTACTGCACATTCATTCTTCAGTATGGCCTGGATGTATGGTCCAGCGGAGGCTTTTTATGTGGCCGCCCTTTTTATAGAGGGCGGCCGAATTATTTATTATGCTCGAGTGCGTGTTGTTGCGTAGTTATTGCTTACAGGGCGGAGTTATTACTCTGTTTAGTGTCAAATTTTGAAGCATTGCTGCATATATAGTATCATACGGAAAATCAGTATTGTTAAAGGAAGTGCGATGGCAGTAAAAATTGTGACAGACAGCAGCTCGGATATCCCCCGGCACCTGTTGGAAGAGCTTGATATTTCAGTGGTACCCCTCTATGTACGGTTCGGTGAGGAGGTATTTAAAACCGGAGTAGAAATTTCCAATGATGAATTCTACCGGAGGCTGACGACGGATCCCGTTTTCCCCAATACCATTCAACCATCGCCCATGGATTTTCAGCAAACATATGAAAGCCTGGCAGGGAAAGCAGATGGTATCGTATCCATACATCTTTCCGAGAAATTCAGCGGAATCTGTCAGTCCGCCCGGCAGGCCAAGGAGATGATGGCAGACGCCTGTCCTATCGAGGTGATAGATTCCCAGTCGATGACCATCGGGTTGGGCATGATCTGCCTGGCTGCAGCCAGGGCTGCCCGTGACGGTGCGAGCCTGCAGGAGGTGGTCAAAATAGCTAAAGACGCACTTAAAGAGATACATTTTTTAACTCTGTTCGACTCGCTTAAATACCTGGCAAAAGGCGGACGTATAGGGCAGGCAAAAGGTATGGTAGGCACGCTGCTTAACATCAAACCCATGCTCTCCATGAAAAACGGGGAGGTAATACCGGTAAAAATGGCCAGGAGCTTCTCCAAAGGGGTCATGGAGCTCTACAATTATATGGCCAACGCTCTCAAAGAAAAGGGCAATGTCAAAGACCTGGCCATTATGTACAACACATCAATACAGGAAGCCAAAGCACTAAGAGACCGTATTGCGCCGTTATTCCCGGTGGAGAAGATAATAATGGGGCAGATAGGCCCTATCCTCGGCGCACACGCCGGGCCGAATGTTATAGTTATCGGCATACGCGGGATTGTTCCCACCAGCTATTAGGCCGCTTGCTCTGATTTCCAGCGAGTAGTGACAGGGCATCCTGATATATCGGCATACCGCACGAGAAAACCGTCCGTATTTGCGTTCGCCATATATGCCGGATTTACAGGTCCCCGAATACCGCCGGCGCCTGCTGCTGCATAATCTGCTTGATAGTCTCAGCGGCCTGGCGTATCTCGGGCAGGGCGGCGGGGCTATCGCGCAAGGTAATGATATGGCGGATCTCGCGAAAGTTCCAGGTGCAGATGATCTCGGTACTGCAGGCATTGGGCAGCACGTAGCGGGCCAGCTCCGGCTTGACTTGCGCTTCCAGCAGTTGATTGTAGGCCTTCCACGCATCATCCATGGCTTTGCGGTAGATGAGCGCCAGCTCAGGACTGCTGTCAGCGCTTAACTCCGGCGGCGTGATATAGTTCACATCCGTTTCTTTCACATAGCGCTGGCTGCGCTGAGAGTAGCTGGCGATGCGGTGGCGCACCAGTTCATGGGTAAGTGCTCGCGATGCCCTGATGTAAAAAGTTGCGCTCGCATGTTCTATCAGGCTCTCATGACCCTGCCGGATGCGGGACTGGAGCCATTTCTCCTTTGTGCCCAGCTTATCGACGGTGTCATAGCACAGCCGCCCCGCTTTCTCCAGCAGGGCCTCGCTGTCAGGTGTGATGGCCAGTAGCGTAATCTCGATATCGTATTTCATAGTATCTTATTATAGACGATTGTGCTCGCACCCAGCCAGCGGCCTGAAAATCTACGGTATCAATGAAGTGCAGCAGTACGCTTCCTTTTGCGGAAAACCTGGTATGCGGTGTGGTGTCAGTTGAGCTTTCTCTGCAGGCAGGGCCTCAGGCCAATGGGGCGAACTCGGTTCCGTCCAGACAGAGGGTAGTGATTTTACCGCTGGGACAAAGCGGGAAGCATTCCTTGCAGACGCAGCATACATCAGGGGCTACTTCCGGCACAAAGGCGATATCTCTTTCCGTGCCTCTGTTGATAAAGGTCACTGCCGAGGCTCCTTTGACCTCCTCGCAGTAGCGCACGCACAGGCCACAGAGAATGCAGCATGTAGGTTTATCTACAAAACGAGACTTCACCACGCCGTACTTTTTCGCCAGCGTCTCTATAGGGCCGGTGGGGGAGAGCGGCAGCAGCATCTCCAGTATCATTTTACGCACTTTCAAGACATCCGCCGTTTCAGTCCGGACAATAAGCCCTTCCTCGGCCGGGTATAGGCATGATGCCACCAGCCGTGACTTTCCCTTTTTCTCTATCTCAACCGTGCAAAGGCGGCAGCCGCCGTAAGGTGATAATTTTTCATGGTAGCAGAGCGTGGGAATGTAGATATCTGCCTGGCGTGCCGCCTGCAGGATGGTCATTCCCTCTTCCGCTTCTACGACTTTACCGTCTATTTCCAGTTTTATCTGTGCCATTGTGTCACCGCCTGTGTAGTTCCATTTCCTGGTCTGTCTGTTCGATCACCTGATGGCGCGGGACCTTGATGACCGCCGAGAAACGTTCGGGGCACATCTCAAAGCAGGTTCCGCATTGTGTGCACTTGACCTGGTCGATTATGTGCAGCTCGCCCTTTGAACCTGTGATGGCTTCCACCGGGCAGTTGCGCGCGCAGATGCCGCAGCCCTTGCATTTCTCCGGGTCGATGTAGTAGGCCGTCAGATCACGGCAGAGTCCGGCCGGACAGCGCTTCTCCCTGATATGTGCCTCATATTCATCGCGGAAATATCTGATGGTGCTCAGCACCGGATTGGCAGCGCTGGTGCCCAGCGCGCAGAGTGAAGCGGTCTTCATGACGAAGGCTATCTCCTCAAGCAGCTCTATATCGCCTTCTTTACCCTTGCCGCGGCAGATATTCTCCAGTATGCGGCGCATCTGTTTCAATCCTTCCCGGCAGGGCACGCATTTGCCGCAGGACTCTCCGCTAAGGAAATCGATAAAATAGCGGGCGATATCCACCATGCAGGTATCTTCATCCATGACGATAATGCCGCCTGAGCCCATCATGGAGCCGATGGCGGTCAGCCGATCGAAGTCCACCGGCGTATCCAGCAGGCTTGCAGGAATGCAGCCTCCCGAAGGCCCGCCTGTCTGTACGGCTTTAAACTTTTTGCCTTTGGGTATGCCTCCCCCGATATCGAAAATAACCTTCCTGAGCGTGGTGCCCAGCGGCACCTCCACCAGCCCGGTATTATTGACTTTGCCCACCAGGGAGAATACCTTGGTGCCGTAGTTGCCTTCAGAACCAATGCTCTTAAACCAGTCAACTCCTCTATTGATGATAAGGGGCACGTTTGCCCATGTTTCAACGTTGTTGAGCGTGCTGGGTTTGCCGTCTATGCCCTGTACGGCCGTGTGTATGTATTTGGGTTTCGGTTCGCCCACCTTGCCCTCTATGGCAGACATAAGAGCGCTCGATTCTCCCGATACGAAAGCACCGGCAC
Source organism: uncultured Dehalococcoidales bacterium (assembly GCA_964519615.1). GTDB lineage: Bacteria > Chloroflexota > Dehalococcoidia > GIF9 > UBA5629 > CAZFIM01. The sequence goes on along the minus strand of CAZFIM010000022.1, from coordinate 30,782 downwards.
CGCGGTGGATGGTGATATCGAAATCGAATCCCGATCCCAGTATATTCTTGCCCAGCAGGCCGCGCTGGCGTGCCTGCTGGATAGCGATGGAGGTATTCTTCACCGCCAGAGGATATTCCTGTCGAACATAGATAAAGCCCTGATGAGCACCGATGGCATAAGCACCGATTATCAATCCTTCAAGAACGCTGTGGGGATTGCCCTCAAGCAGACTGCGGTTCATATACGCGCCGGGATCTCCTTCATCGGCGTTGACGATGACGTATTTGGTCTTGCCGGGTGCATCACGCGTGGTGGTCCACTTGACTGCGGTAGGAAATCCGCCTCCGCCGCGTCCGCGCAGCCCCGAATCCATGACCATTTGCATTACCTGCTGCGGGCCAAGCGTAAACAGGGATTTGGAAAGAGCGGAATATCCGCCCAGAGCTATATAGTCCTCTATATTTTGCGAATCGATAAGCCGGTTATCATGCAGGAGGATACGGGTCTGATGTTTGTAGAACGGTATGTCATCCTGGCGGACAATCGCCTGTCCGGACTCGCTCTCTTTGTAGAGCAGGCGCTCCACCGCTTCTTTATCTTCCGAAACGTGTGAGAGAATCTCCGGGACGTCCTTGCTGCTTACGTCAAGATAACAAATCTCATCAGGCAGCACTATGACCACCGGCCCCCGCTCGCAAAAACCGTGGCATCCGGTACGGCGTACGGAGCACTTCTTCTCCAGACCGCGCGCCGCTATCTCTTTTTCGAAGGCATCGGCAAGGTCATGGCTGTGGTATGCCTGACATCCTGTCCCCGAGCACACAGTGATACAGGTGCGGGAAGGATCATTATATGAGCCTATGTACTGTCTTAAATTTTCCAGGTCCTGTGATGTGTGTAATTTAACCATACGTGATCTCCCGCTACTCGTATAGATCGAAAATTTGTTTAAGCTCTTCTGCGGGCGGATTGCTGTAGTAGTCCTTATCTACGGCAACCACCGGCCCCAGTGCGCAGCATCCCAGACAATTGACAGTGGTGAAAGTGAAACGCTGCTCCTCATCGGTCTGTCCGGGCTGAAGTTTAAGAACGTCTGTCACATTTTCCAGCAGGCGCTGGCTGTTGCGTACATGGCAGGCCGTCCCGCAGCAGACCTGCACCAGGTGCCTTCCATGTGCGATGAGACTGAATGATTTGTAAAAGGTGGCGATATGATAGATGCGCGCAAGCGGCACATCAAGCCTTTCCGATACCCACATCAATGCACATTGCGAAAGCCAGTTGTTCTGCGCCTGTATATCCAGCATGATCTGGATAAGGGCGCTTTTGTCACAGTCGTGCTTTTTCAGGACGGCATCCACACCGATAAGCTCCTTAACCATTTGCCTGACGGCGTCCTCGGGTTCATTGATGCGGCTGGGCGTCTTGCAGTGCTGCACCGCTCTCTCCGCGAAGCTGTTCAACTTGCTGTCCATCACAGGGTCGTGCAGACGGAATGAGAAATACTCACTGAAAAGCTCAAGCTCCTTTAACAGCAGCTCGTGTTTGTCTTCTAAGGTGTACTCGTGGGGTTGAATAAGCACCGGTACATTAGGTTCCCTGATTTGGACCTCAAACTCCGCGCAACTTTGTTGTTTATTCATGGTCTTACTCCTTTAGCACTATTCCCGGAGTTCATTTTCGAACTACCTACTGTAACAGTCTACGGCACCATAATACTGTAGGCTGCAATAACAGAAAAAGAGACTTTCTACCTGTTATCACCGGGTAATTATTGCTGATATAAGAGCAGGTTACAGGTAATTATAGTATAATAGTGCAAATAATTTTCATATACCTGTACTGCCTATTTTTCATGTATCGGAATTTCCTCAAGGGCTGATTCAGCGGCAGCGGGGCGGGTGCAGGGGGACGGGAGTATGAAAGGTATAACCGGTGCAGCTGTTGAATAACGGCTTTACTATGCTGTATGTCACCTCCAATGGTAAATAAATCACGCTTTTAAGCCTTTTGTATTATAGCGTGTAGTATACAACTGCTGTCAAATTAACCCTGTGGGTCGCAATGGTGCTGGCCTGATGTCAAAATCCGTAACATTACCGGACATGCCGGGGCCTGGAACTATCGCTGCCGTATGTCCTTCAGGAGGATAAAACATAAGCATACAGCTTTTGAGAAAGCGGGTATGGTCTGTGGTAATACCGGGGGGGAGGCCGGCGGCCTATTCAAAAGCAGCGATGTGGTCTGCAAGGAAACGGGCGATATAAGCGCTGTCGAACGGCCAGGCATAGACAAATTTTATCTGCGGGTACATGAGGTTGAAGGCGTTGACCTTTGCGGGTATATCCTTTTCCGTGTGCTGGCCGCCTCTGGTCATCATGGGGGTAGCCACGATGATTTTTTCAGCCTGGCTGTCAGCTGCCGTTTGCATGGCCTGGTCAAGAGTGGGTGCGCAGAACTCGTTAAAGCCCACGATAACCTGATATCCGGTGACCTCGCTTAAGCGGGCTGCCAGCTCCTGTGAAGCGGTATAGAAGGGGTCGTTATGCGCCGTGCGCGGCCACTGGCGCATCTTTTTCTCGAGTAGAGCGTATCGGTCGTTTTCTGAGTGCTGGCGGCGGCCTGCGGCTTCCGCCTGCCCGTGCAGGCGCATAAACTCGGCCATCTCCGGGCGGGGGAAGTCCCGCGGAGGGGAGCCGTGCATAGCCAGAATGATAACCGTCTTCATTGTCACTCCGGAATTAAGTATACAAAATAGGGATGAGAATGGGAAATGGGCGGTCTTGTGAAGGTATGGCGGTGTCGTGCCGGGCTATCCTGTGATGGAGTACCGAACATACGAGCATGTCTGAAAGCAGATAATCCTCGGAAGGGGATTTTAATAGGCCAATAAAATAGTCTGTACCTCTGCGCTGATGCTCTTTCTCACGAGGAGGCAATTTGAGCAGACCGCCATATCGTCCATCGGAGGGGGGGGGCTCTTTAAAGTGACATCCCCTTACTCCGTTGGACATTGATGCGCAGCGGCGCAGCTCGTATATGAAATGACTCTGTCCGGTATTTGCTTTGCGTGCAGCGTATGCCCCTCTTTGTGGAAAGCCGCATATAAAAGGTGGTACACTTATTTTAACAATCAATTCCATTCTTCATGGAGGTCTAGAAGCTATGCAGCGTTTTTCTCTTGGTATCGACATCGGCTCTATTTCAGTGAATACCGTGATCATCGATGCTGAGAGGAATATACTGGAGGATCACTATACGCTCTGCCACGGCCGCCCCTTTCACGCCCTTTTAACTGTGCTTACTGACCTGCTTACGCGCTACCCCGCCTGGTCGCTGGCCTCTGTAGCGCTGACCGGCACGGGCGGCAAGCTGGCGGCTGAGCTTATCGGCGGATGCTTTGTCAATGAGATAGTGGCGCAGTCCAGCTCCGTTGCCTGTCTGCATCCCGAGGCGCGCACCGTGATAGAGATGGGCGGCGAGGATTCCAAGCTCATTATCATGAAACCGGGAAAGGACAATGGCAGGTCGCATCTTGCTGATTTTGCCATGAACACGGTCTGCGCGGCGGGAACAGGCTCCTTTTTAGACCAGCAGGCAAGGCGCATAGGCATTTCCATAGATAAGGAGTTCGGTGAGCTTGCGCTCAAATCTGAGAACCCTCCCCATATCGCCGGGCGCTGCAGCGTCTTTGCCAAGAGCGATATGATACACCTGCAGCAGATCGCTACTCCCGTACACGATATCGTGGCCGGTCTCTGTTTTGCCGTTGCCCGCAACGTGCGCAGCAATCTGGCCAGAGGCCGTGATATAGCCAAACCCGTGGTCTTCCAGGGTGGAGTGGCAGCCAATGCCGGAGTGGTGCGAGCCTTCCGCGAGGTGCTGAAGCTCAATGACGGTGAGCTCATCATACCCGAGCACCACGCCTCTATGGGCGCCATAGGAGCGGTCTACCATATACTCGATAATCCCCCTGAAGGGGACATCTCTTTCAAAGGGATTGCGCGCCTGCAGGAATATATTGCCAATCCGGTGGCGGACCTGCGCCGCTGGCCGCAGCTTAAGCGCTCAAGTGCCAACGGGAATAAGGAGATAGTCTTCAAGCCCAACGGGGATAAGAAGCTGGATGTGTACCTTGGGCTCGACGTGGGCTCCCTGAGCACCAATGTGGTGCTTATTGATGATGAAAACAACGTGGTGGCAAGGCGCTACCTGCCTACGGCCAGCAAACCGCTGGAGGCCATACGCAGGGGGCTTGCCGAGATCTACGGCGAGGTGGGTGAGAATGTAGTGGTGAGGGCGGTGGGGACAACCGGCTCGGGACGCTACCTGACCGGGCATTTCGTGGGCGCCGATACCATCAAGAACGAGATCACCGCTCAGGCGACGGCCGCCATCTTTTACCATCCCGATGTGGATACGGTATTCGAGATCGGCGGTCAGGACTCCAAATATATCAGCATAGATAACGGCGTGATAGTTGATTTTGAGATGAACAAGGTCTGCGCCGCCGGTACCGGTTCTTTTCTGGAGGAGCAGGCGGAGAAGCTGGGCATCAATATTGTCGATGAGTTCGGAAAGCTCGCGTTGGGGGCGGAGCAGCCCTCGCGCCTGGGCGACCGATGTACCGTTTTTATGGAGAGCGATCTCAACTCACACCAGCAAAAGGGCGCCAGGAAGGATGACCTTATCGGCGGACTGGCCTATTCCATCGTTCAGAACTATATTCAGAAGGTGGTGGGAGCCAAGCGCATCGGCAGCCGCATCCTCTTTCAGGGAGGCGTTACCAATAATCCGGCGGTAGTGGCCGCTTTCGAGGCCATAACCGGCAAGAAGATAACCGTGCCGCCTCATTTCGATGTTACCGGCGCTATCGGAGCAGCCATGCTGGCACGCGACGAGGTGCGCGCACGCGGCGGCAGGACGCATTTCAAAGGGTTTCAGGTGAGCAGCATCCCTTATACAATGAGCCGTTTTACCTGTCAGGGCTGCGAGAATCACTGCGATGTGCATAAAGTGGTGATAGAGGGACAGAAGCAGGCGCTCTTCTACGGCGACCGCTGCGATAAGTATCAGCCGCAGGGCGTTAAAGAGGAAAAGGAGCGCAGGCGCAAGGAGATCCCCAATTTGTTCGAGCTGCGGGAGAAGATTCTGCTGGGGGACTATAAGGATGAACCTGAGACTGCGGCTGCCGATGTGCGCACTACTATCGGGCTGCCGCGCGGCCTGATGTCCTACTATCAGTGGTTCCCCTACTGGCGCGCCTTTTTTGAAGAATTGGGTTTCCGCGTCGTGCTCTCCCGCCCCTCCGACCGCCCCCTGGTCACCCGCTCGCTCAGCATGCTTACCGCCGAGACCTGTTTCCCGGTGGAGGTAATACACGGGCATATCCACGATTTGCTGGAGAGGGACGTAGACTATATTTTTACGCCGTTCATAGTGGACAGCCCTGCCGATATAGAGAACCATTCCATTAACTATAACTGCCCCTGGATACAGGCCTACGGCTTTATGGTGCGCGGCGCCATGAAGGGCGAGAAGGCCGCGGGCAAATTCCTCGTTCCCACACTGCATATGCGCTACTCCCGCAAAAAACTGCTTGACGACCTGGCCGGATTTATGAAGGAGGCCTTCGGCACGGGAAAGCGGGAGGTTGACCGCGCGCTCACCGCGGCGCAAAAAGCTCAGGCTGTTTTTGAAGCCGCGGTTCAAGATGAGGGCAGTAAGGTAATGAATAATCTGCCTGCCTCCAGATTGCCGGTAGTACTGCTGGGGCGCCCCTATAATACGGGCGATCCCGAGTTGAACCTGAGCCTGGTTAAAAAGCTCATAGACCTCGATGTACTGCCCATACCGCTGGACTTTTTGCCTTTGCGGGATGCGTTGAATGAGATATATAAAGATTACCCCATGATGTATTGGCCTAACGGGCAGAAGATTCTGGCCGGTGCGCGCATGATAGCCCGGGACAGGCGGCTGCACGCCGTCTATCTCACCAACTTCCGCTGCGGGCCGGACTCCTTCCTCTCACATTTCGTCAGAAACGAGATGAAGGGCAAGCCCTATCTGCAGCTCGAAGTGGATGAGCACAGCGCGGACGCCGGCATGATCACCCGCTGCGAAGCTTTTCTGGACAGCTTGAAAGGCGAGGCAGAGGCTGGAGCCGTAAAGAAGGAGATTACGCATATATCCGTTTTCCGCACCTCTCCCTCGGCGGGGAGGAAGCTCTATTTCCCCTATATGTGCGACGGCGCTCATGTGCTTGCCGCAGCGGCGCGCGGCTGCGGCATAGATGCCGATGTGCTGCCCATGCAGGATCAGGAAGACCTGGAATGGGGAAGGAAATACACCTCATCGCGCGAATGCTTCCCCATGATCTGTACCACGGGCAGCTTTCTGAAAAAACTGCATGAGCCGGGGGTAGACCCGGGCAAGATAAGCTTCTTCATGCCCTCGCACGGAGGCCCCTGCCGCTTCGGTCAGTACCATAAGTTTCAGCGCCTGATTATGGAGGAGCTGGGTTTGGGGGATGCGGAGATAGTCTCCCCCAGCAACAAGAACTCCTATGCTGATTTTGCGCAGGGCAAGGGCCTGCGCTTCAGGCTGGCGGCGTGGAGGGGGCTTGTTGCCTTCGATATTCTGGGCAGGATGAGGCAGGAGCATAAGCCGTATGAGGTCCAGCCCGGCAAGACGGACGAGGTCTATTACAGGTACCTGGATAAGCTTCTTCACGGCGTTGAAAACGCGGGCAAGGGATTGATTGACGTAATGCGGGAGGCAGGCGAGGCGTTTGCCGCCGTAGAGCTGCTGGATGTGCCCAGAAAACCTGTGGTGGCGGTGGTGGGTGAGATATTTATGCGGGATAATGCCTACTGCAGCGGATTTTTACGTCAGCGGCTGGAGAATCTGGGCGTGGAGACCGTGATGGCGCCGGTGCGGGAATGGATAGAGCTGTCCTCCATGCGTTTTTTGGAGGAGAGTGGGTGGAGGGGAGAACGGCGAAACGCTCTTAAAGCATGGATTCAGGTCTACTTCCAGCACCATATAGCCGCCCACTACGAGCATGCGCTGGCTTATACGATAGATTCAAAGCTAATGCTCTCGGTTCACGAGATACTTCAGTTCGGCTCTCCCTATATTCACCGCGACTATGTGGGAGACCCTCCGCTGGCGATGGGCACTGCCGCAGGGCTTGCCCGGAAAGGCATTTCCGGCGTTGCCGCCATACTGCCTTTCACCTGTCTGCCGGGTACGATCGTCGCTTCCCTTGCCAATGCTTTCCGCAAGGACCACGGAGACATGCCCTGGGTGGATATAGCCTTCGACGGCCAGGAGGATACCGGCATCGAGACGCGCCTGCAGGCTTTCGTACATCAGGCCAAGCAATACGCCGAATCGCGGGGATATATCAGGAAGAGGGAGTGGAGGAAAGCAGCTTAGTATTGCACTGCATGTGTACTTCAGGGAGAAGAGGGCAATTTGCAGTAAAGTAATCGTCTGGAGCTTTTCCGATAAAAACATAATAGTGCTGCATATTGTATTTCTGCTACGGTTATAGCACATGGCATTTTATATTCCTGCGGGAGCCCGTAAAAAAGGGTTGCAATTTCTGGAAGTAGTTTGTTATGATGAAGTGCGGAGCAGGAGATCATGCGAGGAAAAACGAAAAAAGCTACATTTAATCTGGATGAGAAAATTCTTGAAGCGATGGATGAAGTAATGGCTCAGGGAATGGCGCGTAGCAAGAACGCGCTGGTTGAGCAAGCATTGTTAAAAGAAGTAAAAGAACTAAAAAGACTATCGCGGAAAAAGATGTGGCAGCAAGGGGCGCAAGATACATTTCTACTAAAGGACATCGAAGATGTAGAGGAGTCTTTCGGAACAGCCGATGCTGAAACTGCCCGGAGAATAGGGTGATGTCTTTACTGCAGTGGGCTCTCTATGAAGCGGATCTCGATCCCTCTACAGGTGCGGAACAGAAAGGACGTAGACCGGTTCTTATTGTCAGCAATGATGAATTCAACCAGGCCATGCCTAATGTTACCGTACTTCCCCTGACATCCACCCAGCGCCGCCTGTACCCTTCCGAAGTTTTACTGGAGGAGGGCAAAGCAGGTCAGCGGTTGCAATCTATTGTTATGGCTCACCAGATAAGGACAATCTCGAAAAAACGCATGGTTAACTATATCGGCACCCTGCAGGATGGGCGGATTCGGGCACAGATACAGGATGCGATAAGAGAACATATGGACATCGAGTAAAAACGCTATTCCTGTTTCTGTATCAGGCTCTCCAGCTTCTTCCGGTCAGCGCCGAAATAGACATTTCGGCCGATGCGCACCACCGGCCTGCGCACCAGACGCGGCTCCTTCAGCATAAGCTCTAGAAGCTTATCATTGTCAAGGTTTTCAGGAGCAAGTCCGAGCTTTTTGAAGCTGGGGCTCTTGAAGCTGAACATATCGGAGGCGGGCTTGCCGTCCAGAAGCTTCTCTATCTCAGCTCTGGTGAAGGGGGTTTTAAAGAAATCGCGCTCGTTAAAGGGAATACTTTTCTGCAAAAGAAACTCTTTTGCCTTGCGGCAGGTGGTTCATTTTGCCCAGCAATAGAAATCTATGGTATCTGCCACGACAACTCTCCTTTTCGTTCGGTCTTATTTGAATAATGCCGCCCAGATTATGGCATCCAGAACAAAGGTATGGAAGGCAAAGTAAATGCCGCCGGCTACCGCCAGCCAGTAGGCAGCGCCCGACCTTTCATGCAGGTTTAACAGCACTACCGCCAGAGCGATAGAAGGCCAGCCCCACGATTATCAGGACAGCGCGTATAGCCAGCCACAGGCCTGTTGAGGGATTGACTACATACAGATTGGTGAGCGGCATCCAGAAAGCGGATGGTATGAGGATAAGAAGAAAGACGGCATAGAAAATGCCGAATCCTATCCTTTCCCCGATTACCGCCCCACCCGGGTCTATACGGAAGAAGATGTAGTAGAGAAAGGCAAAATAGCCCAGCGCGGAGATAAGCATGGATATGGTATAAACCGGACGTATGCTTGCAGGCACACCGCCCCAGAGGACGTTTGTCCCTCCGCTCTGGGCATTGAGTCCGAAGAAGTAGCTGCCGATGACGGCGGCGCCGCCCAGTATATTGATTATCAGAAGAATGATATGTTGTGTTGCCATAAGTATTCCTCCCTGCTCTTTGGCCGTTCGCACTGCGGAAAGGGGAAAATCACTGGCTGCCGGCCTGTCTGAGCGCAGCCAGCAGCACTCCCGGCCCCCCGTGGCCGCCCAGCCCCGCCCCAAGCTGGTTTATAGTAATCTTCTCCTCAGTGAAATAGCGGCCTAAACGCTCTTTCAGAATGAGTGCCTGATCCGGGACAGCGCTGTGAACTATTGTCAGTTCGCTTGCCGGAAGATTATTCCTGACAAAATCGCAAATACGCTCCATACCGCTGCTTAAGGTGCGGACAAGCCCGGCACGCACGATCTCTCCTTCACGGAAAGTAAGCAGGGGCATTACATGCAGTATGCGGGAAGCAGCCGATATGGTCTTGTTCACCCTACCGCTGCGTACCAGGTATTTCATGGTCTGGAACATACCGAATATACGCACCTGTCCTATCGCGCGTCTTGCCTCGCGAACCACTTCTTCGTACCCGGCACCGCTTTTAGCTGCCCGTGCCGCCGCCAGCACTATCAGTCCGAGGCCGGCGGAATTAAATTTGGAATCTATCACCTCAATCGGGCAGCGGCTGATAAGGGTTTTTTAGCAATTGTCGCTGAGTTCCAGGTGCCGCTTATACGGGATGAGATGTGGATGGAAACGATGCCGTCCGCGCTGTCGCAGTATTCTTTGTACACGCTGGTGAAATCTTCAGGATTGGGTTGGGAGGTGGCGGGATGGTCAGGGAGAGTGGTCAGTATGGAATAAAACTGGTCAGCACTGATATCCACACCGTCTCGATAAAACTTTTCACCGAAGCGTACATAAATAGGCACTACCCTGATATCCATAGCCTGTACCGTCTCCTGCGGGATATCGCAGGTGCTGTCTGTAATGACTTGAACCTTCATCATCCTCTTCTAATAATGATAACTATAGCTATTATAGTTCAACCCTGAGTGAAGTCAAGAGGCAGCTTACGCAAACAATTGCGCTGTACAAACATAATCTCCTCAATAATGAGAGTACATTTCTCAGCCTTTGCGGCCGGTATAGATCCCATAGCCGAAGTAGTCAAACAGGCAGAAGATACTCGCTGGAAAAGAAAGTGCTTCGGAGGTGAATTTTCTGGTCGCTCTGCTGGTAAAGAGCATTGAGAAAAACGTAAGCCAGGCCTTAAAGAAATCAGAAGCATCGAACTGCTTGATTTCTTCTAACCACTGCCTGAATACTCCCGTTTTATAGATATCCGCTGTTATTTCCTCTATTTCTGGATTTGCAAAAAGCTTTTTCCAGCCTTCTGCAGTTAAAAACTCCGCACCCATAATGCGCCTCAGATATTTGTCCAGGTCTGCAGGCGGCAATTTGAGCCAGGTTACCTCGTTGAATCCTATATAACCTTTCTGTCTGCTTACCCGTATATACTCATTCAAGGCCTTTTCTTTATGCGGGATGAAGGCGTTCACGGACTCGCATAATACCGCATCGAAAAAGTCATTCTCAAAAGGCAGGTTTTGTGCGTCGGCAATCAGAAAACGGGTTTGCGCCGCCAGACCTTTTCGCCGGGCCCGTTCGCTTGCTCGCCGTACCATCTCATTGGACAGATCGATGCCGGTTACCATACAGCGGTACCTTTGTGCAAGCAGACAGGCGGTGGTGCCTGCGCCGCTTCCCACCACCAGCACACGGCTGCCCGGGCTGACACGGCAGAGCTCTATCAGCCTTGTTGTGGCCTTAAGCCCGCCCATATGTTTGGTTATCCCCCATGCGGCTTGTACGCTGAAGTATTCCCTCTGTATATTATCTGACAGTGGAACTAATTTCTTCGTATTATTCCTCCGTGAGATAAGCAGTTTGTTGTCGATGACAAGGGTATGCTCTTTCTCAGGAGCACAAATCAGCCCGGCGGTTATTGCGGGTGCGGGCCGGACTTCAGGTTCCGGACTCTCTCGCGGATGCCTTGCTCATGCTGTTCCTGGCTGTAAGTGGGGTCTTTCATCTCATACCACAATGTACACGGCAGCTCCGGACAGTCTCCGCAATCGTTATACTTGTGCTTGTTAATAACACAATCATAGACGGGGCATATCTCAGCATTGATATAGGCAGCCCACCAGACTTTACCCCTTATCTGCTCGCATCCTGCACATTCATTTTTACTAAAACTGGCGCAATCGGAGCACCGGCAGCCGCACACGGTAAATTCTCTATTCATCCTTCGTCCTCACGAAATAGCAAATGTCCCGTTTCCTCTTTTGGTTGCTTGCGAATTCTAACATGTTTGACTGTCATATGCTACAGGCTGGCTGCGATTGTTTTTATTACCGCTCCCGGCCATTATAAGTAAATATGCAAAGACAGGATTATGAGGCGATTACTATTATTTGCCGTTTTATGTAAAAAAAGCTGACTGCCGCGCGTTCAGTGAATGAATTTTATGCGCGTTGCATATATAATAATCGCACCACTGAAGAGAGAAGGTCATGCGCGTTTATATACTGTTTTGTCATCCCTCCGCTGAATCGTTCTGCAGTGAAGTGCTGCAGGCTTTTATCCGCGGATTGAGCGATGCAGGCCATATATATGAGATAGCCGACCTGTACCGTATGAGATTCGATCCTCTCATGGATGAGGTGCAGTACCGCCGGGAGGTAAGCTGGATACCGGGGGTTCCCGTACCTGACGATGTAGCCCGCCAGCAGGAGAAAGTGCTTCAAGCTGACGTGCTGGCATTCATCTATCCCGTCTGGTGGAGCGATTGTCCCGCGATGCTGAAAGGATGGTTCGACCGGGTCTGGACGTACGGCTATGCCTACTATTATGACGCGGACAATACGCGGGGCACACAGATTACCGTAAAAAAAGCCCTGGTGCTGTGTTCTGCGGGACATACAGCCGAATACCTGGAGGAGACCGGCATCGCCCAATGCATGAGGCAGATAATGCTGAATGACCGGCTGCTCGGCATCGGCGTCAAAGAGGCGCAGATGGAGATACTGGGCGGGATGCTTCCGGGGAGCACTGCATACCGGGAAGAGAACTTAAGACGCGCATATGAACTGGGGAAAACTCTATGAGGATTATTCTCCTTTAAAGATTCTATTGTACCGGGGGGAACAGGCATGAAGCAATTTTTACTGACGCCGGCGGCGGGAAAGCGGCTTATCGGCAAGGCGATGGCGCGGCATCCTGAAATACGGAAGGTGTTGAAAAAAGGGACGCTGGCCATTATAGCAGGGACCACCAACGGCTATATCGCTGAGGAGATACTGGCCGCGGTAGGTGCCGGTGCCGGTTTTTCGCGGGAAAGGTTCTTTCGCGGTATTACATTACCTCCTCATTATAAGACCACCGTTACCGGGCGTCTGAAGGATGAGGCGGGTTTTCCGGGAGATGTCGTTATCCGTGACGGCCTCTGGCTTGAGGGCAAGACTATTTTCGATGTCCGCGATGAACTTAAAGAAGGAGACGTTGTTCTCAAAGGCGCCAATGCGCTGGACATGACGCGCAGGCGTGCAGCCGTGCTTATAGGCAACCCGGACGGCGGCACTATCATAGCCGTACTGCAGGCAGCCCTCGGGCGGCGGGCAAGAATAATCCTGCCGGTAGGCATCGAGAAGAGAGTGCCGGGGGACCTGGACTCTGTGGCACAGATGCTCAACGCCCCCGGAGCGAAGGGTTTGCGGCTTATGCCGGTGCCCGGAGAGGTGTTTACGGAACTGGAAGCGATCGAACTGCTGACAGGCACGAGGGCGGAAGTGGCGGCGGCGGGAGGTGTGCTGGGTGCGGAGGGAGGTGCGTGGATTACCATCTGCGGGACCGCTGAAAGCGAGGAAGCCGCAGAAAAAACGCTTAAGGCGGTTGCCGCTGAGCCGCTTTTTGCCGTTGGGATTGCGCGAAACAATGATAAACCGGAATAACCGTTCACATGTCATGCCAGGCAGTTTTAAATCCGTACGCTAAGGCAGCCGCCTGATTGTTTTTACGACACACACTATAGCTTTTCAGCCGGGTTGGTTCATTTTTCGTCAATATTGAACAGGTGCTTTATATATGTCGATGCTATATCAATTGAAAGGTATATTATTACAGCCGCAAGAAAGCATAGACCCAATGCGATACAGGCAAAACATACCAAAAACGCACGCAGCTTCTTCTTTGGACTTTCATCTGCCCCGGACTTCTGGACGGCGTAAGGTATCACTTTTGAGACAGGGGGCGGCAGCCCAACGGGTTTGGTTTGTTCATATACCGGGAAAGCAGAGCTATCGGTATCGGGAATAGACTGGAGACGCATTCGGAACCCTCCTGATAGTATCGTTAAGCTGGAAATTATAAAACAGGTATACTACTTCACAGGTGATCGCAGGGAGTATATTACACCTCATCCGTACTCTGTAAGACCTTTGCTATCGGAGTACGCGCGGCCGGGGAGGTAGCTACGGAGATCGAGACCACCGCGTTGCCCGGCGGTACTACGATTGTAATGCAGCGGGCGGTGGCGTAATGATGTCGAGCTCCAACCGTGATTTCTCTATTCTTCTCTGAAAGTATAGGATGACCCGCCGCTTGTTTCTATGCTGCCGGGTTTGCCTTTGCCCCGGTACTCTAGGAAAGAGGCGCCGCTGAGGACGGCATTAAATGCTCCTGAAAGATTAATAACAGCGTCGCTTGCACCGCTCAAGTTGATACCGGCATTATTTACATAAAAATCTTCCAGCTCTGCGGAGCTTGCGCCGGTAGCCGTGAGTTCGAGGTCTGCGCCGGAGCCTTTAAGCCTGCAATCGCTGCTCCCAGAGAGGAGTAATTCCGTATTGCTTGAGCTTAAACTTCCCTCCAGCTCGCTTGCTCCCGATAGCTCAGCTTTGAAGTTCCCTGTCTCTATATCCAGCGCAAGCTCGCTTGCTCCTGAGAGCGCAAGTTCAAAATCTTTTTCGGATTTAAACCCGGAGACATTCCCCTCAGACGCTCCTGAAAGATCGAGATTACTGATTTCAGGCATGGTGATGGTTATAGTGACAAGCGGATTATGGAAAGTCCAATATGTGCTTCTTGCATCAATCTTGAGGGTATCGCCGACTGTTCTGATGTCAAGGTATTCAAACACGTCTTCATTGGTTGTAATAATAATGTCATAAGTATCTGAGTGAGCGATATCTACCTTGAAAGCGAAGCCGGTTTCAACTCCGGTGAAGCCGGAAAAGTTGTAGCTTGAGGTAACTATTGGCCCTGAAGTTTTTTTATATACGGGCGCGTGGCAGCTCGCCGTAATCAGCAACAGAACCGCCGCTATTAAAAGTGCCAGTGTGCACCGGTATTTTTTCATCATTTCCTCCAATTGTCTTCTCTATTCTCTTACGAGCATGGATTTTGCAAGTCTACCATGCAGCCTGCCGATTATTTTGGCCAGGTGCAGGGTCGCTGTGAGCAGCAGCACCCCGGCGATAATAAAAAAGGGCATGAACCAGCCCGCCAGATAGTAGGTATCACCGTAACTGGTAAAGAGCGGTATGTTTATGACTATTTGCAAAAAGGGCATAGCTATAGCCCACAGTGAGACTGCAATGAGGCTGATAAAGACGGAGAAATATATTACACCAAGCGGAAGCTGAAATATCATATATGCCAGCGCCGTCCATGTGTGGGGGGAAGCAAGCATGCTTTTCATTTTCTGCCACCAACCTATATCGCTGCGTGAGAAAAGAGGTCTGCGCGGCATTCTGACGCCCAGCAGGGCCTCCACAATCCGCCCCTCCATCAGCGCTATCCCGCGCACAGAGAGCAGAAAGAGTCCGGCGAAGGGTATGCCGATAATGAGCACCAGCAGTCCCAGCGAGAGGGAGACGCCCGTGACAGCCCAGGTAAAGTAGGCGATGCCGGTAATCAGCGAAAAGATCATGTACAGAAATGCGCTCCATGCAGCCGATTCTTTATAGACGGTGAAGAACCGGACATAAAAAGGCCGGTTGTCAATAGCGGGCTTAAGCTCCGTCGGAGATTCCACCGGGACATTATCTACGCTTGTCTTTGTCCGCCGTATATGGTCCCTTACCTCTCTATAAGCAGAAGCGACTTCTGCCGGCTGTCCGTATTTAGCTATGATTCCGTCCAATGTTTCAGGCTCGGTAGCGGCGGAGCCGGCGTTCACAAGCGCGGTCCTGAGATACTCCTCGGCATCGGAGAGCGCGTCCTGGACAGTGGCGCGGTCGCTACCGGCAAGCTCTTTCCGCAGCTCGGCCAGGTATTGTTCGACACTATTTATCATGGTCATCTCCTTCTAAGACGGCGTCCACGAGTTCTCTGGTCCGCTGCCATAAATCAATCCACTTGCCCAGCGTATCACGCCCGGCAGCGGTTATGGTGTAATAACGCCGCGGCGGGCCGGCAACTGAGGGCTCGACCTCGCTTTGCAGCAGGCCGCTTGCTTCAAGCGACCTCAATACCGGATAAAGGGCTCCCCCTTTCACGATGTCCGTATCTTCGGTCTTCGCTTCGAGCAGCTTGGCAATCTGGTAGCCGTACATAGGATCTTCAGCCTTATCCATTATGCTCAGCAGCACCAGGGCGGTTGTCCCGCTGTTCAATTCTTTCTGAAATTTCTTTTCCTGTTCGTTTATCTCTTTCATCGTTTTCTCTGCACGCTGCTACTACACGAATCAGAAAATCCCTTTGTGACGATTAGCCCCCCTGCGAGGTTTTGCTCTTACATATAGTATATACTTCATAATATATATAACTTAATACTAATATTAAGTTAATAATAGTAGAAGAGATGCTGTTTGTCAACAGGTATTTCGGTAAAAGCGGTGATAATTTGGCGGGAAGCGGCGCTGCAGTATAGTTGCAGGAATAATCGGGATACTATCCAGGGAACTGCTGCTGCCAGGAATTTGGCCGGTACTTGAGGTAAATTCCCGTATTCAGGCGGTGAATGAGGATTTTACGGTGAGTATGCGGAACAGATAACAGCGAGCGAGACCCGCCCACTGTTATTGTTGAAGTACGGCTTAAGGCTTAAAGCGCGAGTACTTGTCGGGCTCGACAAATCTGTTGATTCTTCCCGTTAAACCGTCCATCATGTCGGTCATTCTCATTCGCAGCTTTTTCCCTGAAGAGGGTGTAAGAAATAGAGCAATCAGGCTACCTATTAGAAACCCTGATCCCAGACCTATCATCAACATTTCGGCATCTTTCTTATTCATCCTGATCTCCTGTTGTAATAAATGAGAACGGCCCTTTCTGCACGGAACGGCCGGATTCATCATTCCGGCTATCAATATAAACTCAGTTGCGGCCGGTCCTTCTCTATATTATATCAATTCTTCTTCCATGGATGAACCGGATGCGTTAATAGTATTCTGTTTTTAATGGTATTTATCTGCCGTAAAGCGATATGTGTACAAATATAACGAGACCGGAAGAGTAGTTGTTTACCCCAATAGTAGCTTTTGCTGCCGGGTGACGATACTCAGCAGGAGGAAGAAAATGTTCACCGCGCTTCAATTTATCACCGCATGTCCAGCCTTAGCAGCGGGGTTTCTCTTGTAATAACGAATCGTAAAAGCGCTACCAGCATACATAGCCACCGTCTATGACCAGCTCGCTGCCGGTAACGAATTTGGACTCATCGGAGGCAAGGTAGAGCACGCCGTATGCTACGTCTTGTGGTTCGCCGAAGCGCCCTAGAGGTATATGGCTGAGCATTGATGTGCGAAATTCATCCGGGTTTTCAAATGTACTGAATATCTCGGCCAGCAGCGGTGTCCATATATTGCCGGGATGGATGGAATTGACCCTGATGTTATCTTTGGCATAGCAGACGGCATCAGACTTTGTCATCAGGCGAACGGCGCCTTTTGCGGCGTGATATATGTAGGGGGGAGGGTCGTCGATGCCGGCTACGAGGCCGTATATCGATGAAATGTTGATGATGCTTCCTCCGTGCTCTTTCATATAAGGGATCGCATGTTTAGAGCAAAGAAATACGCCTTTGGCATCGATGTCCATAATGCGGTACCACTCGTCTTCGCTTATCTCGTGCGTGGGCTTTGGTTTGCCGCTGATTCCCGCATTGTTCACCAGAATATCTATTCTGCCGTATTTGCGGTGCACCGCTGCCATACAGCGCTTGACCTCGTCCTCGCTGGTGACGTCCAGGTGATAATAGCCGGCTGTTCCTCCGCTTTGATTTATCTCCTTTGTTACCTCCTCCCCTTTATCGTCGATAATATCCGTCACGGCAACTCCGGCTCCTTCCTTTGCCAGAAGCAGACAGGTTGCTCTGCCAAGTCCCCGCGCACCGCCGGTTACTAATGCTACCTTGCCTTCGATTCTCCCCATAAATATCCTCCTTCAATTACGCTCACAATGAGTCAACTTGAGTCAGAATAACGCAGACGTGTACACGCATGGTGCCGTATGTTTAATCATTATATATCGATAACCGATACGAGAACTGCCAGGTAAACCGGGTATCACCGTCTCAATATAGAGAAATGTTCGGGTGGGGAAATAACGTTTTGATCGATGCCTGATACCGCAGACTATTGTACCATACCGGATGAGAGAATCACTATGGATCATGCGCCTTCATGTACGGAGATACGGCGAGTATGATAAAAGGCCTTCCCCTTACTGCAGGGAAGGCCCGGATTTACTGAGCGTCTACGCATGCATTGGCTGATATGCGGATATCCTTTGAGCGTTAAGCAGGCGTGTTTGAAGAAATGCCGCGTACCGTCCGTACAGCGTACTTGAGCTGTTTGTCATCCTGAAGGGCGTTGATGGGTTCGAAATGCAGCGCCTGTACGGGACATACTCTTACGCAGGCAGGCAGCAGGCCGTACTCCACCCGCTCCGTACAGAGATTGCATTTGACCATTTTATCTTCCATATCATAGCGGGGAACGCCGAACGGACAGGCCAGGGCGCAGCTGTGACAGCCTATACAGAGCTCTTTTCTGACGGTAACCGCACCTGTTGCAGCATCTCTGCTGATCGCCCCGGTGGGACAGGCGATGAGGCAGGGGCTGTCCTCGCAATGCATGCAGGCCACCGAAATGTAGCGTATAGGTGCATCTACGCCCGCTCCATCCTCAATTTGAAAGATTCTCCTGAAAGGCGGCTGGCCTTTCTCGGGGAATATGTCGTTCTGGTCCATGCATGCCACGGCACAGGCTCCGCAGCCAGTACAGCGCTCGATATCCAGATATAATATATTTTTCATTGTTTGCATCCTCCGATAATTACGCCTTTTCGATTTTGCACAGGGCCGATTTGAATCCGGGGTAGCCGGAGACAGGATCCAGATAATCAGCCTCGAAGAGCTGGTTGGCATCAGCTTCAGGGTAGCCGTGATAAATATGAACTGCTTCGGGCTGTACCATGCGGGTGAGGTTTGCCTTCATTACAATCGACCCTTTGGGTGTTGATATACGTACTGCATCGTTTTGCTTAATTCCCAATCCCGCCGCATCATCGGGATTGATATCTACACTGGGATGGGCTGGCCGCAGGCTGCTGGTCCAGCTCAAGCGGAATGTCCTGGTATGGACGAACATGGACAGTCTGGAACCTGTATTGAGAATAAACGGGTATCCTGCTGCGATATCCGGAGTGGCTTCTTTACTGTGTTTGGGTGGTTGGTAGGCGGGGAGGGCGTCATAGCCGTGACTTGCGCTGTATTTCATCAGTATTGAAGACGTGAACTCCAACTTCCCGGACGGAGTCTGAAAACCGTTTTCAACGTATTTCTTCTCTGCCGGCCTTACAGGATTGGGTACGAACATGCCTCCCGGATGCTTTTTAAGCTCGGCTACCGTGATACCGCTGGGCTCCAGTATCCAATCTATACTGGCCTCATATCCGGCCTTGAACAGGGGGTCATCCAGCCCCAGCCTTCCGGCAAGATCGTACATTATGTCCGCATCCGAACGCGAATCGTATAACGGTTTGATAGCAGGCTGCGTATAGATTATATAACCCATAGGATAGCAGCGAAGCTCGCTGCGCTCCACGCTTGTACAGGCCGGCAGGACGATATCGGCATGCTTGCAGCTATCGGTCATAAATATGTCCGTATTGACAAAGAGGTCCAGCTTATCAAGGCTTTTCAAAAAACCCTCTGAATCCGGCCACATGCGGTAGTTGAGGCCGAAGCCGATAAGCCCTCGTACCGGGTAAGGCTTGCCTGAACGAAGCTGATGAGGAAGCTGCATGACCTGACCTTCTTCATCGACCGCATCCATCCAGGCGGGGAACCTGTCTGCACCGATCCTGGGAGCCATTTCTATCCACGGCCTGCTCTGGCAAAACTCATGTTCCCTGGTGGGAATTAAGCCCACTGTGTGAATAAAGCTGCCCGGCGTTACCATATTGCCGCCTTTGATATCATAGTTGCCAGTAAGCCCAATCAGACAGAAGATAGCCCTGTTATTCTGCACTCCATTGGTATGGTGGGCAATGGACATGGCGCTGGGCATAACTGCCGCCGGTTTTGTGGAAGCGTACATACGGGCTGCAGCCCTTATTTGTTCAGCCGGAACGCCGGTCATTTCCTCGGCTTTTTCCGGTGCGAACTGCTGCACGTAGCGGCGGTATTCATCGAACCCGTATGTATAGCGGGACACAAACTCTTTATCGTAGAGGTTTTCATTGATTATAACGTTGGCCATGGAGAGCGCAAGCGCGCCGTCCGTACCGGGCTTTATACGCAGGTGGATATCGGCATGTGCTGCTGTGGGTGTATTGCGGGGATCGACAACGATAAGCTTCATACCCCGTTCTCTACCTTCCAATATGTTGCGCATAGCGCCGGGATTGGAATAGCTCGGATTTGATGTCCAGACGAGCAGACAGCGCGTATTTTTGAAATCGGGGCTGCCCGGTGCGCCGTATACCAGATTCTGAGCCAGTGCCATGCCCTGAAAACAGACGCTGGACTCAGTCAGATAGTTAGGCGAGCCGAAGGAATGAGTAAGGCGCTTAAGATAAGGCCTGAAATACTTGGTATAGCCGGAGAAGAAAACCACTGATTCAGGCCCGTTTTCTTTTTTAATGCGGTTGAATGCAGTGGCGATTGTATTCAAAGCTTCATCCCATGAAACAGGCTCGAATTTGCCCGAGCCCCGCGGCCCCACCCTCTTGAGCGGCGTTTGGATACGGTCCTCATGGTACACATACTGGCGCGTGGCGGCACCCTTGGGACAGAGCGTGCCCACACTGGACGGATGCGCAAGGCTGCCTTCCACTTTAATTATCTTCTCGTCCTTCACATAGAGATCAAGCCCGCATAATTTGCCCGGATCGCAGATTGTACAGATTGACTTGCGTACCTCGATGCCTGTCGCCGGACAAGGTATTTTCCCTTTTAAAAGTTTTTGAGTGTCCACTATGCCTTATTTACCTCCGCAAGTATTTTCTTAATCAGCAGGTTTTGTACCACAGGTACGGGAATATCAGAGTCATGCCTGTTTTGCAGCAGCCCTTTTACAACGGCGTTTTTGATTATTCCCGCTTCAGCGCACATATCTATAAAGTTAGCTCCCGTGAGCAGGCCGTCTCTCCAGAAAAGCTGGATAAAACGCGCCCCGTTATGCGATTTCTCCGTTTTATCGTACCGGCAGGTATCGCCGATGCCGATAAAATCCATGCCCATGAAATGCGTTATATTGTGCGGTATATTCCCCGGGAATGGCTCATCCGCGCCCGCCATATTTCTGCCGGCGGTGCGTCCCTGATAGCGGGCGTTGGCCCACAGTCCGATCACCTGCGCTGTGCCTGTAAGCAGGTTGTTCCCCTGCGCCGCGTCACCGGCGGCATAGAGACCCGGTACGCTGGTCATCATCCGTTCATTGACCAGCACTCCCTGCTGTACGCTTACCTGGTTTCTATTGATGAAGGAGATATTGGGACGTACGCCTATACACATAACGGCCAGGTCTGCCTCCAGAAAAGCGTCATCGCTGAAATATGCCCTTATGCCGCCGTTATACTCCTCAAACCTTTTAACGCTGGTACCGAATGTACAGCATACGTTCAGCCGGTTCAACTGGTCCTCGATCACACAGGAACATTCCGGGTGGGAGATAAGCGGAAAGATGCGGTCAGCCAGGTCTATCAGGGAGGTTTCCACCCCTGCTTTGTGGAACATCTCGACGATCTTTACCCCTATCATCGATGCACCCACGACCAGCGCTTTGCGCGGTTTTTTAGCGAGAGCTTCTTTCATCCTGACGGCGTCCTCGACAGTACGCATCATAAAGATTTTGTCAGAGTGTGAGCCCTCGATAGGGGGCATAAAGGCCGAGGCGCCCGATGCTATCAGGCATTGATCGTAGGTAAGCTCCAGACCGTCTCTATTGACAACCGCCTTTTTTTCAGTATCGAGTGAGGTGACGGGGGAGGCGGGATGAAGGGTGACTTTATATGTTTTATAGAATTCGTCTCCTGAGCCGTAGGGGAAGAGCTGCTCGAATGCGATTTTGCCAGAGGCGTAGTAGGTGGTCAGCATGGGATTATAGATAGGCCAGGTGCTGTCCGTGAACACATGTACAGGCCCGGTATGACCGCTTGCACGCAGCGCTTTAATGCACTCGGCGCTCGCACAGCCGCTGCCGATAATGGCTATGGTGTCAGTTTTACCGGTCAATGATATCTCCCCGCAGAATGACTACTCAATAATGAGTACTTAATAATGACTATTAATAATACAAATTTTAAAAGCAATATTCAAAAATGATACTTATTATCAATATTAATGCAATAGATAGTTGAAGGCAAAATCATTTAGTTTACTTCTTTTGTATCTGGCATAACTGCGATTTGAATGCGGCAAAACCAGATATGGGGTCCAGGTCTCTATCGCTGATTACCAGGTTGATATTTGAATTCCCCTCCCAGTGATGCGGTGCATGCACCACACCCGGCAAAACCTTATTAGTAACAAGAGCTGCCATTTGTGCTTTTCCTCTGGGCGTGGAAATAACAACCTTATCACCCGACCTTATATTCCTTGATATGGCGTCTTCAGGATGAATCTCAAGAAGTGGTTCCGGCATTTCTTTTCTCAAACGTTCTATATTTCTGAAACATGAATGTGTGTAATGAATACTACGTGCTCCCGTAGAGAGGATAAGCGGGTAGTCAGCAGCCAGAGTCGGGGTACTCATGGGACTTTCAGCTGGTTCACAATAAACTGGATAAGGGTCATGACCGTGTTGAGCTAAAATATCAGAATATATTTCCACCTTACCTGACGGAGTTTTAAAACCTGTCTTTTCATAAGATTTCGGCTCTTGATCTGCTAGAGGATATATATAACCTTCGGGACATTTCCTGAGATCATCTACTGTAATGCTATAAGGTTCTAAACAGTGATTGATACAATGCTCGAAATGACCATCCCAGAATTCAGCACCTAAACCGAGCCGTTTTGCCAATTCCGCATATATTTTGAACTCATGCCAGCTCTCGCCTACCGGCTCGATGGCAGGATCGATAAACATCATCTTGCCATTGTTAAATGTGGTAAATATAGGACGTTCCAGCCATGATGCAACTGGAAAAACTATATCGGCCAGTTGTGTGCCTGGAGTTTGGAAATAATCGGCCACCGCAATGAAGTCCAGTTTTTTAGCCATTTCAATAAAACGCGCTGAATTGGGGAAAAACATGGGATTTAAACCGGACGCGAATAGTCCTTTAATTGGATAAGGTGCAGGGCTGGCAATTCTTTCCGCCAGAATATTGGATTTCATTTCTCTATACAATTTGGTCCAGATGGGGAATTGCTCACTTCCCACTCCTGGTGGCATCCGGTCAATCTTTTCATGCAGCGTAATTTTTGGGGATATAGCTTCCGCAGGATGCATATTCCCCCCTGGAGTATCTAAATTGCCGGTTAAAGCGGGTAATAATGAAATGGCCCTATGGGCTTGCACTCCATTGCTGTGATGTGTGCTACTCTGAGGACTTAAGGCAACTTTGGCAGGCCTTGTTACAGCATATAAGCGGGCGGCTTCCACTATCTTCTCTTTAGGCACGCCTGTTATTTCCTGCACTTTTTCAGGTGTATATCCTTGCACAATCTCCTTGAATTTGGAGAAGCCCGTTGTCCATTTATCCACAAATTCCCTATCGTAGAGATTTTCATAGATAATGATATGTATCATTCCCAATGCCAGAGCACCATCTGTGCCCGGCCGTAACTGAAGATGGATATCAGCAAGAGAGGCGATATCATTAATAACAGGATCCACGACAATGAATCTAACGCCGTTTTTCTTTGCTTCTACATGCTGCTGCCAAAACTGGGGGGTGGAATTTCGTACACTGGAGCCCCACACAACCTTGCATTTTGTTTCAGGTTCGATTATCCAACTATTAACCGCAAGATAACCGTAATCTTGACCGTAGTTAAGCACGCATGCCAGCCAGTTTGCCGAAAAACAACTGCTGCTTTCTGTGCAGTAATTGGGTGAGCCAAAAGCATGTGCTAAGCGGTGAAGATAGGGGCGTGGTTCTTTCGTATAGGCTATATAAAAAACAGCGGATTCCGGGCCATAATCGGTCCTTATTTTCTGCAATTTGTCAGCTGTAGTATCGAGTGCTTCATCCCATGATATTCTTATAAAAGACTTATCACCCCTGGCACCTGTCCTTTTCAGGGGATATGCTAGACGATCCTTATGATAAATAAAATCCAGTTGAGCCTTCCATCGGGGGCAGAACTCTTTTGCGCTTGAGTCAAGCATCTCGATAGCTATTGCCTTGCCGTTGCGAACATGAATCTTTTGTGCGCACCGATTTGTGCACATATAGCATAGTCCATATCTTTTCACATCCTCAGATTTAATGGTTTCCTGCATTTTACTTATCGATTACCTCCAATTCGCATCAGGACACCCTGATGCGGTTCCCATTAGTAATTATTCATACTATATAAGAGTAACCTGAGTAGTCACACGAATATATTTTGCAGGATGATTACTTACAAAACTCAATGGTAATATTTTCAGGTAAAGCTACTCCGATTTCGACCTCAATTGCTTTGAGCACAACCATTGGTATAGGGCAAGCAGTGTGCTTTATTGTTTTTGCCGCTTCTTTATAAATTATAGATTGATCAATACGTGTAAGAGCATCTTTCCATGATATCTGCCTTACCTGTTTGGCAAATTCCTGAACAAACTCGCATTGGGTTTTGATTTCAATCTTAACGTTATTTCTTGAATGTTTGCTCACATAGATAGCAGTTTCAAAACCGCATATGCCCGGTTTTACATTAATTCCAGTCACTTATTTAATAGTACTCCAAAAGAATTATATAGTTAAAAACCTTGATTACCGGCAGAATAATCTCAGCCGTCACATTTGTATCAACAATACACTGTCAATGTATTTTCATTAACTTGCTGCGGTTTTAATAATAAGTGGTAAAACCTGCAATTAATCAGTATTTAGTGGAGGAAACCAGAGTGATTCAGTGAAATATTTCTGAAATTTCCGCACCGACGTTAATTCTATATATTCTACTTTACGAGCGATCATTTCAGCTTCCTGGCGGGCGGCTTGATCCAATAATGCCAGGCATGCTCCGCTTCCCGCCGCATTTCCCACCGCTTTTATATTGTGTAAACAATCGGGGAACAAGCCCAGATTGGCGGCTGAATTGGGATCAATATAGCTACCGAAAGCTCCTGCCAGGATAACCTGCTCTGGTTTATCTCTGCCGATCCGCTCTAAGAGTACTTTTGCCCCGGCGGCCAGTGCTCCTTTGGCAAGCTGAATATTCCGAACATCTTTTTGAGTCACAGTAATATCTTGACCTATCACTGTGTCACTTGCCCATACAAGCACGAATTCTCTTTCCGCTCCGTTTCCGCGTAAGCGTGGACTGCTGTCATATTTCGTATAACGCCCGTTATATTCAATAATGCCAGCCAGATAAAGCTGAGAAACGGCATCCAATATTCCTGAACCGCAAATGCCTCTGGCTTTAATGCCTTCCCGTTCATCATTCCATTTATCCTGACCAATGACCTTAAAACACACCTCTTTCGTTTTGATATCAATCTTTATTTTTTCTATTGCACCCTCAGATGCTCTCATACCGAATTTAATCTCGGCTCCTTCAAAAGCCGGTCCTGTAGCACAAGAGCAGGAAAGCAGTCTATTTTTATTACCAAGGATAATTTCTCCATTTGTGCCAATATCAATGATCAATTGATATTGATCCTGCTTATATGGTTGTTGTGAAATCAATACCCCTACATTATCAGCTCCCACAAACCCGGCTTCAATCGGTAAAACATAGATATATGCTCCGCGGTTAGCAGCAATGCCCAAATCACGCGCTTTAATATTCATCGCTTCTTGCACGGCCGGTGTAAACGGATATAAACCTAAATATTCTGGCGATATATTCAAAGCTAGGTGGTGCATACAAGTATTTCCCACCAGTACTATTTCTATAAGGTCATCAATGGTAATTCCGGCTTTGTCTATAATTACTTTCGCAATTTCATTTATGCCACTTATTAGTACCTCATGTAAGATTTCAAGGCCATCTTTATGAGTCATAACAAAATGGATGCGTGCCATCACATCTTCACCGTATGGTACCTGTGGATTCACTATAGAATGGGTGGCTATCCTGCTGCCGCCGGAAAGCTCGCAAAGATAACCCGCCATGGTTGTTGTTCCCATATCTACTGCCAGACCATAGCAGTACTCATGTTTGCCTGCAGCAACTCTTATAACTTCCTTACCTCTAATAGAGAGTGTTATCCTCCCATCTCCTTCTCTAGTCATCTTTTGAAGATCTCTAAGAGCGTTAATATCAATCGATTCAGCTTCAACCCTTATCTGGTTATGGAGCGCTGCTTTCAGTATTTCCCATTCTCCTGTGAAATTAGATATGGCCTCGCTTTTTATATCTATATAATATGTTCTAATGACAGGATTAACGTGTTCAATATTGAAATCTATTTCTTTACGAATTTGCTGAATTATTCTCTGACTTGCCTCTGGTATTACTACGGTAACATCTTCATAAATATGCACCTGGCATGCAAGCCGATAATTCTGACTCAACATCTCTTTATTCAGATACTCTTGCTCTACTTCATTAAGTACTGATACTGCGCTATCACTAGATAATTCGTGTTTTATCTGAACCAGACATTTGCCGCAGCTCCCTGCACCCCCGCAGACAGACTCAATCTCTTCACCAAGCTGCCGGGCAGCTTCCAATACAGTTAGTCCCTTCCTAATGTTTCCTCTCCGCCCTGATGGCTGAAAGATTACTGTGATCTCGTGTTTGTTTTCTTTATTTTGACTCATATTAATATTGCGAATAACAGATGAAATGTGTAGTAACTTAATTACCAGGTATACTTATTCATTCTTATATAGATAGCATCATTCATATCTGCCAAAATCTTGAGCAGCTTTTGTCAACATCCATGCATTGATAGCTGGGGCTTTGGGAGGCATCTGGCACCCCGGGGAAAATATGAAACCACCGGGACATTGCATACCCTTTTCAATGATTTCTTTGGAGGAATCGTAAACCTCCTGAGGTGTTCCGGTTTGAACAATAGATGGGTCTAAATTCCCCAGAATAATGTCATTTGGAAAATATTTTGCTGCGGTAAGAACATCAATCTCGTGACCTATGCTGATAATACCCGGATTTCCCATAGGAATCTCTGCCCACTTCTCCAGGTTGGCATTTTGTTCCCCGCATATATGACTATATATATGTTTAAAACCCATCTCGATCGTTTTTCTGTGTAGCTCTTTCAAGTAAGGATAGGCAAAAATCTCAAACGTTTTCGGAGAGATTAACTGGTTGGAGGTTGTCGCCTCCCCGCTACGGATGAGAACTCCCTCAGTTCCGAATGTCTTTTTCCAGTGGTTGGCTATTTGTAAATCGTGGTCAGTGGCCAATCGAAGCATATGATGAGCTATATCAGGTTTTCTGATAATCCATTTAAGGAATTTTTCCGCGCTGCATGCCTGGACTGCGACTCCAAAAACACCTCCCACCCGTGCTGATATACTAAAAGCCTCATTGTCCGGTCTTTCCTTTAGCGCAAGCTGGTTGAATTTCATTAGCAAGGGTAAATAACCTGCCTCGCTTACATCCGGTAATATTAGTTTTAATACGTCTTCTTCAGATTGAACAGGGTGACGAATAATCGAAGGTGCCTGATCATATTCACTTTGAGGCCATTTTAACTCACCACCGAATTCCCACGCACCGTAGGCAGCATAGCCCAGATAGGGTGCAGATACCCATCCATATTGCTGGCTGCACCACCTTTGTGCCTGCAATGCTTTCTCGGGATTATTATACGCATCGGCCATGGAATAGTTAGCATTTATTGCAGCAAAAGCATCATAAGCAAACGGCCAAACAGGCACACGATCCGGTTTTTCATGCCGTAATAAGGCATTAATCCTTTCTGAGTCTGTCATTCTATCCTTATTTGGCATATTATTTCTCCTTTATGATGCGTGAATTAGCGGGTAATCTATATGTACAATAAGATATTTATATGAGGCTAAGAGGCTTCCCTGATAGCATATCATTACCTGTACTCCATTTTGCTGTTTTACATCATCAAATTCGGTAAAACCAGTGCAATCTGAGGGAATGCAATCAATATGATGACGCAAACTATTAGAGCAATGAGGAATGGTATATTGCCACGGAAAATAACCTCCAGCGGGACTTCCGGAGCTACTCCTTTTACTACAAACACATTTATACCAATCGGAGGCGTGATCAAGCCCATTTCGCATATCAATATCACTATGACTCCGAACCATATGGAATCGAATTCCATCATTACGATAAGTGGGTAAATAATCGGTAGAGTAATCAATATCATTGCCAGAGAATCCATAACGCAACCCAGAAATAAATACATTACCAAAATCATAGCCAGCACGATATACCGTGAAACCTGAAAACCTCCGACCACGGCGGCAAGCTCAGTAGTAAAATTACTTATCGCAAGGAAACGTCCAAAAATTAGTGCGCCTAAGACTATAATGAAAACCATGGCAGTGGTCTGGGCAGTTTCGGAGAGTGCACTAATAAAGTTATTCTTTAAGTTTTTACCTTTAATTAAAAATAGAATGAATGCGCCAAAAGCACCGATGCCGCCTGCTTCATTAGCTGTAAATATTCCGAAGTATATTCCCCCCATCACCAGTACAAATAAAAGCAGTATCGGCGATGCTATTTTTAATGCTGAGAGCTTTTCTTTAAAGCTGCTTTTTAGGGCTGCTGGTCCAAAACTCGGATTAGCTCGGCAAAGTATATAGACGGTACCCATAAGTAACAAAGTGAGCAGGATCCCTGGCAAAATGCCGGCGATAAACAGCTTGCCAATTGATTGGCTTGTAAGTAACGCGTACACAATGAATCCTGTGCTTGGCGGAATGAGTATTCCCAGTGTTCCTCCCACAGATACTGCACCGGTTGCTAACCCGGGATTGTAATTATATTTTTTCATCTCCGGTAGAGCGACAGTCCCCATGGTGGAAGCGGTCGCAACAGTGGAACCGCACGTTGCTGCAAAGCAAGCACATGCCATAATAGTCGCCATAGCAAGCCCTCCGCGTAGTTGTCCAATGAGTTTATGTGCTGCTTTATACATATCCGTGCTTAAACCAGAAAAAAATGTGAATTGCCCCATAAGTACAAAAAGAGGTATAACAGATAGTGTATAGTTTGCTACTTCTGCGTAAGGAGCCTGGCCTAGTATGGAAAGAGCAGCTCCCCAAGTTGTAATAAAAGCATAACCGAGGAAACCCATTATTATCATCGAGAAACCGATGGGAATGCCAATGGCCATCAGCGCGAATAAAATGATAATGCCAATCAGACCTGTGATCAGAGGGCTCACATTAGACCTCCTTCCTTGATACTGGTTAGCATTTTTGAAAGCAGTACAAGGCAAAGAGATAAACTACCGAGAATCACGAACAAGGGTAGAAACAGTAATGATATCTGCAACTCGAATGATACATCTCCATTTAGCAATATTACCTGAGCCTGCTTGATACTTCGCCAGATTATAAGTGCGAAAAGTACAATACCGCAGAAATTGCTGAAGCAATCAATTATCCACCTCGATTTTTTTGGTATACGGGTAATTAGTAATTCTACGTTAACATGTCTGTTATTTATAGCGGTAATACCCACCGCGAAAAACACGGCCAGTACCATCGAGAACTCTGTAATCTCATAAACACCGAAAATTGGGGAATTAAAGCAATATCGAAAAAAGACATCAACCGTAGTCATGAGCATCATTAGTGTAATGACGGCGCCACTGATTATAAGGAGCGTTTTACTGTAGTTACACGATATTTTCTCTATCCATTTATCCATAATCTTCTCTATCCCTTATCGCTTATATGTTCATAAAGATATCTTCCCACAGTGTGACGTAGATAGCTATATTTGCTCTACGTCACACTGTATGTTTACCGGTCAATTTGGTAAAAATCCGGAAACTAGGGAAAATGTGGAAAAGAAGTGTTACTTTATCATATCGTTAACAGTGTCAAGTATCTCCTTAGCGATATCCCCTTTGCCCTGTTCCTGCTTGGTTTTAAGCCAGATATCCATTACCGTCTGATATCTTTCCTGCCATCTTGCTTTTTCCTGCCCGGTCAATTCCACGACTTCAGTCCCTTCTGAAATACACTGGGCGCGGATTTTCTCAATATTTTCGTCCCACGCCTGGCCGGGAATCTTGCGCATCATGTCTTTTGAAAGCTCATCTATTACAGCCTTTTCTTCAGGAGATAGACTATTCCAGGTTTTTTCATTCATGATACAGTAGAATAAAGCATTAAAAGGATATGCTTCGATGACATAAGGAGCTACATCCTTCAGATTCCAGTCTTGCATGGCGTCCCACCCCATCATGGCTCCGTCGACTACTCCTTTCTCCATAGCCAGATAAGTATCGGGAGGAGTCATTGATACGGGGACAGCCCCTAAAGCTTTTATAGTTTCCTGAACTATTCCACCGGAGGTTTTTATTTTCAGACCTTTCATGTCTTCCAGTTTGCTTACCTTAGTCTTGGTCATAAATAGATTTCTAGCTCCGATCTCAACCCATAACAGCTTGACGCCGCTCCATTCCTCCCTTATCTCCGGATATTTATCATATAGCGCCCAATATATATCCAGTATTTCACTGCTGGAATTGACATCAAGCGGTAAGAGTGCGAATTCAGCCAGTGGAAAGCGTGCAGGTGAATATCCGGAATAGCTCCAGCCTATATCAGCAACACCGTTTATTATAGAGTCAATAGTTTCAGATGCTGAAAATAGAGAAGCACCAGGATAAAGTGTTACTTTAATACTTCCATTAGTTCTTTTTTCAACCTCCTGCATCCACGGCTCGTTGGTCTTCTTAATCATAAATGCTTCAGGACCGTTATATGTACCAAATTTTAATTCTTTAGCTTTAATTGGAGTTGGCGCAGCATCTCCATTAGGGGTTGGTTGTGCTGGCGCCGCCTGCGGGCTTGAGCATGCAAAACATAACATACTATATATAACGACATAATATATTGCGTTTAGCTGAGATATCGAATATACT
>CAZFIM010000021.1:0-38743 GCA_964519615.1 uncultured Dehalococcoidales bacterium | reverse complement strand
AGTAGACGGACAGATATACCGGCTTTTTACAGCGAGTGGTTCATGAACCGCATACGCAGTGGCTGGTGTGCGGTTGCCAATCCCTTTAACGCTAATCAAATCACGCAGGTCTCATTAAAACCTGAAGACGTGGAAACCATCGTTTTGTGGTCTAAGAATCCTGAGCCTCTAATTCCATATTTGGAGATGCTGGATTCCATCGGGCACAGATACTATTTTCAATATACCGTGAATGACTATCCGGAGGAACTTGAGCCTCATGTTCCAGCACTTGAAAAACGTATACAGACTTTCGTTAGGTTAAGCGAGCATGTTGGTCCTGCGAGGGTGATATGGCGTTATGACCCTATCATTATATCCAATAATACTGACTATGATTTTCACCTTCAAAAATTTGAGAATATCGCTTCATTACTGGCAGGCCATACAAAAAGGGTGATGATAAGTGTCGTAGACCTCTATAAAAAGACAGATCGCCGTTTGTCCAATCTGGAAATATCTCATGGATATAGTTATGACCATAATGCTCTCATGTCTGTAGATATGGCAACACTCATGAAAAAAATGGCAGGTATAGCAGATGCAATGGGTATTGAGATATACACCTGTGCTGAAGAGATGAGCAATCAATGGCACGGCATTAAACGCGGCAGTTGTATAGATGCCCATTTGATTAATTCTCTGTGGCCAGATTTACACATTAATTACAGGAAAGATCCCTATCAACGCGCAGCATGCATGTGTGCAGCCAGCAAAGATATCGGAGTGAATGATACCTGCGTACATGGTTGTCCATATTGCTATTCCACGACTCACTATGAGGTTGCTCTCAGAAGGTATAAAGAACATGATCCCAAATCACCTTTCCTTTGGCGAAATCCCGCAAGTAAGAAAATTGCTATCGATAAACCTGATTCGCAAGGACGCCTGTTTACTTAAGTTAATACACTAAGGGGGTAACTAATGGACTTAATGGAAGCGGTAGCACGATGGCGCGTATGCCAATATGGACAGGACAAGTGTCTCGGTGAAGATAAATGCCCCAATTATATTTATGTTGATCCCCGCACGTGGAGTAAAAAGGGCATCGGACCCGGGACAACCGGCCAAAGAACGCTCTGCAGTTTGCTGGACGATTTGAATAAGCAACTCAGGGATAAACCGGGATTTGAGCGGTGAAGTACCGCTTTCTGAAGGTTAACTCAACTTAGTGCGTGGATTATAGCACTTGCTTTAATTTCTCACGGGCGTTTCCTTATTACCGGAGTCTTCTTTTTCAGAAACCGCCGTTCCGATAAGATGAGGATGGTGACAGTGGGGAAAAGGCGAACCTGCGGCGGATGGCCGGATGTTACCTGAAAAAGCCGAAAAACACCGGAATGCTAATTGATATAAAATAATTACTGCTACCAGGGG
The DNA here is from genome assembly GCA_964519615.1 of uncultured Dehalococcoidales bacterium. Taxonomy (GTDB): domain Bacteria; phylum Chloroflexota; class Dehalococcoidia; order GIF9; family UBA5629; genus CAZFIM01. Next base: position 37,327 of record CAZFIM010000021.1, on the reverse strand, counting down.
AAAGGCCGCTGCCATCATGGGATAACATGCCGCTTGTTTAGTAAGATTATTAGTAGTATTATTGGTAGTATATCAGGCAACCGGGAAATAAGGAAAATGGCAGGAAAAGCAAAAACAGAAAAAATGTCGGTCACGATACCAATAGACCTGGCGCAGGAGATTCGTTCTCTTTCGGCACCGGGCGAGGTGAGCTCTTTTTTTACCGAGGCCATTACTCATTACCTGGAGTACCGTAAACAGACAGTAGCTCTGCAAAAGGGATTCGGTGCGTGGAAGGATACAAAACATCCTGAGCTTGTTACTCCTGAAGATACACGCGACTATGTCTGTGCCCTCAGGAAAACTGACCGCAAAAAACAATAACAGCTGGAGCGGACTGTGCAAAGCGGTAAAGTAAAAGGGGTTTCATGTCTGGTTGATACAGACATCTTGATTGATTTTCTCAGAAAGCGAATTTACGCGAAAAAACTGCTTGAAAGCTGGGCGGAGTCCGGGCTGTTGGCAATAAGCGCTCTCTCCCATCTGGAGATATACCAGGGGATAAAAACCGGGGAAGAGAAGGCAACCAGTGCTTTTCTCAATGGGCTTACAAGTGTTGCTGTTGACATTACCATTGCACAACATGCCGGGACAATGCTGGCTCAGCTTCGTTCAAAGGGCATTACTATTGGTGTTGTTGATGCGGTCATTGCGGCAACCGCTCTGCAGTGCAAAGTACCTCTGCTCACAAACAACATCGATCATTACCCTTTTACCAGTCTGGAAGTCATCAGAGGGCTATAAGATCAGGCTGCGGTTGACTGCGCGAGACCCGGGGTTTTGTGACGACCTTAAACCGCTGCGAATGCTGCGGCACGGGGCTGTGATTACCCGCAGTATAAGCAGAACGCCTCTTCCATAATATAGCAAAGAGTCAGTCTGAGGCGAATGGACATCTGAAAGACTATCCTATTTCGGCGTAAACAGCATTACGTCCAGCACTCGTGCAAGCGGCATATCAGCAGCTTGTGAAATGCGGTCAAAGGCCGTTTTCCTCCGGCGGTAAAGATTCTGCCAATCTGACAGGAAAACGGAGTACCATGTCAGGTTGACCGTCGAGCCTCCAAGCTGCCTCATTGTGTTTAGATCGATCATAGGGAAAAGGTGGGGAAAACTGAAGTGCAGAAATTTTGTAACGCTTACCCCGGAGGGTGAACCTCTGGAAGATGTGGCCTTTTTTAGCGGATGCCAGAGCTTATGAATTGTTATATCCGTATCGAGCTTTAAAATATCAGTGTTCCTTAATTTCGCTGCCAGCGTTTCCAGAGCGGCCAATTCCTCTCTTGCCTGTGCGAATTTTTCAGGGGTTATCTTACAGATCGTCGGATTCCAGGAAAAGACCAGCGCTATTTTAAGCTCCAGCGCCTCAGAGAGAGAGGGGTGTTCCTCAAAAAAAGAGAGAATACGGGCATAGGTAAGTGCGTAGTAATACCCCGCTCCCACCCCCTGATCCCTTTCCCATTTCTTCTTATAAGCGATAGCGGCAAGATACGGTGCAACAGCATTATTGAGATTGTTTTCAAGGGTATCCGCCATATGCAGCAATTCTACCTGCATACCATGTATTCTACAATAACGGCAGTACGGTTATAAAAGTACGTTTCTCTACATGTAAACTTGGGGGCATTCAAAAATGAGAGGCTTCTCGATTACCTGCGTGCCGCCTGCTCACAGGTGGCCGTATCAAACTCAATCCAGCCAGACTACAGCCGGGCGTCTGTCCCTGCTGAGAGCCATTCGAGCAGATCGCCACACCCGACTTCGTCGGGTTCGCGATGACTTCATGTGGGATTTGGGCGTCTTATTCTGTAGCGCTGGTCCCTGTCACGTGCAGGTCGTTTGATGAGATCGCCAGCTACCTGAGGCAGACTTCGCTTCTCGCGAAGACAGGTGAGAGGATGAGACTGCCGTCCCGATAGGAGTGGGGTGCCGACTGAGGCAGGTGGTCGGATGATACGCAGGGAGTACTTCAAGATAGCAGCCAATTACAGCCGACCGCTTTACTTATGACCGGAGATACTTGAGCATACTGCTCCGCTTCAGGCGGGTCCGCTGCGGATAGGCGTATGATACCTGAAATAAAGTTGGCCGCTTGGGCGGCGGCTGCCGTTTCCTGAATTGCGGGAAAGCTCAGATAATGACTGGTATCATCTCTGCCGGAGGTAACTATGGCAAATGGCGGTTTCTGAAGAGAAAGATATATGCCTTCGTTTCAGGCATATATTTTGATATGGTTCTCAGCGAGTAGTTTCTCGATTTCAACCCGGCGCGGTAAATCATCCGTAATAACTCCCTCACTTACACATAGTAATTCAACCCCTACAGGTTCACCATCTACGCCATAGTCAATCCGTCTTTCAGGATCAAGGTCTCTACCGTGCGAATAAGGAACATTGCGAATATGGATATATATCGCGTCCGCATCTTTATCGTAATCAATATTCATATATAGTCCTTTTCAGTCGGCAACCGTAATAACTATCTCATAATTCTCTTTAGCAACCACTACTTTAATTCGTCTACCTTTAATATACTCAATAAAAATAGGATTGCCCTTCTTATCGCTGTATTCAAGAGAATGATGGCGCCAGCATATCTCAACCTCTTCTTCCGATATGCCTCGTTCCCTCATTCGTTTACGTGCATGATCTTTATAACGAGGCATATCACTTAACTAATAGTAATAGTCTGTCTATGAGATGTCAATATCGTGTATTGCCCGCGCGGAGGGGGTGTGGTAGTATAGCGGCAGGGCTTATTCCGGCGGCATGAGAGTTCCACCGGACCTTTTTGGCGCAAATATACTATCTGAAAGCATTCTGGGCGTACCTTCATTTTCAGCCGGTCCGGCACCAGAAGCGGCTTTGCTGCCTATAGAGCATACACAGGTTTTTACGTAATAAAAACACAAAAGGAGAAGCGCGATGTCATATTTACTCAAGCTGTTTCATGATAACCTTGCGGCCAACGCGAAGGTGGCGCCGGGGCTGGAAGCGCAGCACAGCATTATTTACGTATGGAAAGGCTCCGCCTCCGTCAACGATGAAAAGGTCGGCGCCGATGCCGCAGCCTACGCTGAAGACTTCGCCTCTATCGAGGCCGGGCCGGAAGGCGCAGTCCTCTGGCGCTGGGAGCTGGTGCCGGAGACGGATCCCGTCCATCTACTTCAGGGCGCAGGGATACACTCCAGCCTGAAGATGTCCCGCAAGGTGAAGATGTTCGAGCTCTTTCCCGCGTCCAAGTGGCTGTTCCGGCTGGACTGCATCATCGGCTTTTTGGGCACTACCGGGCTGCATTCACACCCCGGCTCAGGCATACGCTGCATGCTCAACGGCACGCTGAAGGCTGTATCGGAAAAGGGTGAGAACTCAGATAACCGCAATCCGGGCGATGTATGGTACGAGGAAGGCGCCTATCCCCTCGTCTCCACCACCGATGAGGGAGTGCCTACCAATTTCCTGCGCGGCATGATACTGCCGCCGGAATATTCCCGCTATCCCGATACGGCTATCTGGATCGAGGGCATCAAGCCCTGCGTAAGCGATTGGAAGTCATATTTTCAGAAAGTGATAACCCTGCGCTGATACGCAGACAGCAGTCAGGCGTAAAACCACGCTCTTGCCCGGGCGGGGTTCACCCGGTAAAGTCATCCTCTCCTCCACCCGGGCGCCGGCTGAAAAAACGCCGCTAGTCTTCCCTGCGGTATTTAGCTTTGCCCTCTTCGTAGAGGTCGTTGCCGTAGATATCGTTGATCACGGTGACGGGGAAATTCTCCACCTCAAGGCGGCGGATGGCCTCCGCGCCGAGCTCGTCATAGGCGATTACCTCAGCCTTCTTGATGCTTTTGGAGGCAAGCGCGCCTGCCCCGCCGATGGCGGCAAAATAGACGGCGCGGTACTTCTTCATGGCGTCCCTGACTTCCTGCGAGCGGTTGCCCTTGCCTATCATGCCCTTAAGTCCCTCCGCCATCAGGCGCGGAGCGTAGGCGTCCATGCGGCCGCTGGTGGTTGGCCCGGCTGAGCCGATGGCGTACCCCGGTTTGGCGGGGGCGGGCCCCATATAGTAGATAACCTGGTTCTTCACGTCCAGCGGCAGCTTCTGGCCTTTATCCAGCGCCTCCACCATACGCTTATGCGCCGAGTCTCTGGCGGTATAGATAACCCCGTTGATAAAGACCTGATCGCCTGCTTTGAGGCTCTTTACGGTCTCTTCATCCATGGGAGCGGTAATCGTCACTGTCTTCATAGTCTCTCTCCTTTACCTTTTGCGAGCGTCCTCTACTTCCGGTCTACGGTGAACTCCGGCCAGGCCACCTTCTCCTTTATCTGAGCCGGCTCCGGCACCACCTGAGCGGGCTTCTTTTTCTTCCCTCCCAGAGCTTTGGCCGCCAGCATACGCTTGAGAAGCTGTATGCCCATGCCGGGGTCCAGCCCCTTGGGACAGGCCTCGGAGCAGGCGGCGGCGAAGTGGCAGTTCCAGGCGCCGTGATCGGCACCGGCAAGAGGCAGGCGCTCGGCCCCACCGTCATCCCTGCTGTCAGCGCAGTAGCGGTAAACCTGAGCGAGGGCCTGCGGCCCTAAAAAGAGCGGGTCGCTGGCGGAGGTGGGGCAGGCGGCCACGCAGATGCCGCACTTGATGCAGTAGGCAAACTGCTCCCAGGAATGTATCTGGTCCGGGGATTGACCGTATTCACGCGTGGGATGCTCCATCTCCTCTTTATCGCTGCGGATGATATAAGGCTTGATGCCGGTATGTTTGGCAAACACGCTGTCAAGGGCCGGCACCAGGTCCTTGATGATGGGCATGTTGTGCAGCGGGCGCACGGTGAGCGTATCAGATTCAAACTCCTCTATCTGCGTATGGCAGGCAAGGTGCGGGTAGTCGTTGACTATCATGGCGCAGGAGCCGCAGATGCCCATGCGGCAGGAGGTCCTGAAGGCAAGCGTGCTGTCCAGGTTCTCCTTGATATAGAGCAGCCCGTCCAGCACGGTCATGCCGCGGCTTACGGGCACGGTAAACTCCTGCATATGGGGGGCGCTGTCGCGCTCCGGGTCATATCTCTGAACTCTGAATTTTATATTGGTAACAGACAGGTCTGACATAATTCCTCCTAAGCAGATAACAGGACCAGCGGCGCGTATATCCCCAGTCCGAGGAATACGATGCCGACGATAATGAGTATCCAGGTCATGGCGCGCTTGCCGCCTGACGAGGGTATCACCTCGATCAGCACGTTGCGCAGGCCGTTCAAACCGTGATAGAGAGCAAAGGCCAGCAGCGGGATATAGATGCCCGCCCACAGGCCCTGCCGCGCCCTGCCTATCATGGAATCCCACGAGGTGGGATGAGTTACATCCGCGCCGAAGAATCCCATAATTTCATCAAGGTGCATGATCACCATATGTATTCCCAGCAGGACGGCGATAAGCACACCTGCAAGCATATGAATCAACTGCAGATAGGTATTGCGCATTACCAGCCTCCCGCGATAAAGTCATAGAAAAACATCACGGCCAGCAGCACGATAATGACGATAAGCACATAGGTCCACGGCCGTTTGCGGCGTATGGAGTCTCCGTAGGGGAATACCGGAGGGCGTGGTTTGCCCAGTCCGAAGCCCAGCTCCTGTATGATCAGCCTGAGCCCGTTGAGGGCGTGGTAGACAAAAGCTACCGCCACCAGGTACTCGCCCACCTTAAACCAGGGGTTCTCCAGCAGGCCGATAGTCCCTGTCCATACCGCCTCCCCCTGCACGCGGAATACCGTGGTCATGGTGAAGTGGACGAGCATAAAGAAAAGGATGCCCAGCCCGGTAACGCGGTGCAGTATATAAAGATAGCGCTCCAGCTTATATTTGCCGGCCCATACCCATCCTCCCACACCCAGATAGTTTTGGCGATGACGCAGCTCCGACATGGTTACCTCCTAGTACTTCCTTTCTACCGGCTTCCACATGGTGACCGCAACCGGTATATAGTCCAGCCTCGGGCCTTCCGGCGTATAGTAGGCAAGCGTATGCTTGAGCCAGTTCTGATCATCCCTTACCTTGAAATCACGCCTGGAATGCGCGCCGCGGGACTCTTTGCGGGTAAGCGCGCCGCTTACGATTATCTCTGACAGCCCCAGCAAGTTCTCCGCCTCCAGAGCGTTGAGCATATCGGTATTATAGACGCGTCCCCTGTCCGTAACCTTGATGTCAGCCGTACGCTGCTTGAGCTCCCTGATGGTGTTCAGCGCGGCGGTCAGGCCTTTCTCCTCTCTAAACACGCCAACATTGATATCCATGGTTTTCTGCATTTCCCTGCGTATTTGATACGAGGTCTCCTTGCCCTGCGCGCCGAAGCGGCCGAATACCCTTTTCTCCTCCGCCTCGAGCTCTGCCTGCGTGGGGGCATCAGGGTACGCCTTGCCGTTTTTGGCAAATTCAGCGGCGAGCGCGCCGGTTATCTTGCCCCAGACGAAGCACTCTGCGGTGGAGTTGGAGCCCAGGCGGTTGGCGCCGTGCAGAGAGACGCAGGCCGCCTCTCCCGCGGCCCAGATGCCCGGCACCGGCGTTGCGCCGTCTATATCCGTATGCACGCCGCCCATGAAATAGTGCGCGGCGGGGTGGATGGGGATGAACTCCCGTATGGGATCGATAAAATTGAACTTGATGGCAACCTCGCGGATGAGCGGCAGACGCTCGTTGATGCGGTCCGCGCCCAGATGGGTGAGGTCCACGAAGAGCGCGTCCATGCCGGAAGGCGTCTTAACGCCTCTGCCCTCCTCTATCTCCGTCATCTCCGCGCGGGAGACGATATCGCGCGGCGCAAGCTCCATCTTGGAGGCGGCGTACTTCTCCATGAAGCGCTCGCCCTGAGCGTTGCGCAGGTAGCCGCCCTCGCCGCGGGCGGCCTCGGTGATGAGAATGCCGGAGGGCACCAGCCCGGTGGGGTGGAACTGCACGAACTCCAGGTCCTTGATGGGCAGCCCGGCGCGGTAGGCCATAGCCAGGCCATCGCCTGTGGCGGTGAGGGAATAGGTGGTGAAGCCGAACATGCGGCAGGCGCCGCCGGTGGCGATCACCAGAGCCTTGCCGTGCACAAAGAAGAACTCTCCCGTGGTCAGGTTCCATACCGTCACGCCGCGGAAGACCCCGTCCTTAATCATAATAGAGCTCACGTAACATTCGTCATAGCGGGTGACGTTATTATATTTCTGCAGGGTATCGTAGAGACACTGCATCTCGAAAAATCCGGTCTTATCGGCGGCGAAGGTGGCGCGGTTGTAGCTGTGCCCGCCGAAAGGCCGCTGGTCTATGCGCCCGTCTTTGCGGCGCGACCAGGGAATGCCCCAGTGGTCCATGAGCAGTACCTCGCCCGGCATCTCCTGTACAAAGCGCATCACCACGTCCTGATCGCAGAGGAAGTCCGCTCCGCGCACCGTGTCCCAGGCATGCAGTTCGTAGCTGTCGCCGAGGTCAGGCTGCATCACGGCGGCGGTGCCGCCCTCGGCGCAGACGGAATGGGCGCGCATAAGCTGCACCTTGGAGATGATGCCGATATTTGCCTCAGGGTTCATGCGGGCGGCCTCGATGGCGGCGCGCAGGCCGGCGAGGCCGGCGCCGAGTATGACGATGTCATGCTTGATCACGTTCACAGCACCGCCTCCTTGTGGCGCGAGCACCAGCACTGCATATTGACCGCTACGGGCATGCTGGCGATGTGCGCCGGAAAGGTTTCTATGTGCACGGCAAGCGCGGTCGTCCTGCCGCCGTAGCCCATAGGCCCTATGCCCAGGTTGTTCACGCGGCGCAGTATCTCCCTCTCCAGCTCCGCAACCTCAGGGTCAGGGCTGGGCTCGCCGAGCGTGCGCAGCAGCGCGTGCTTGGCCATGGCCATGGTCTTATCGGTGGTCCCGCCGATGCCTACTCCTATCACCACCGGAGGACAGGGATTGCTGCCGGACTGGTTGACTAGGTCGACGACAAAATCTATTATCCCCTGCCTTCCTTTGGCAGGCGGCATCACCGTGAGGCGCGAGCAGTTCTCAGAGCCGCCGCCCTTGGGCAGCACGGTTATCGTAAGCTTATCGCCGGGGACGATGTCCGTATGAATGATGGCGGGCGTATTGTCTTTGGTATTGATGCGGGCGGAAAAAGGTTTGGCCGCCATTGACTTGCGCAAATAGCCTTTATCATAGCCCTGCCGTACGCCCTCATTAACGGCCTCATAGAGGTCTCCGCCGGTGATATGGACTTCCTGCCCCAGCTTGAGCATGACCACGGCTGCACCGGTATCCTGGCACAGGGCGATCTTCTCCTTTGCGGCTATCTCCGTATTCTCGATTAATTTACCCAGTATATCACGGGCAACATCTGATTCATCCGTCTTGCGGGCCTTCTTGAGAGCTTCCAGCACATCTTCCGGAAGATACACACAGGCATTCTGGAAGAGGTTGGAAACGGTCTCAGTGATCTGACTGGCTGCGATTTCGCGCATTTCGATCACGCTCCTTTACCTTTTTATCCTTATTAATACGGTTTACTATTATTCTTCCGGAGCCTCCGGAATAAAACCTTCCTTCATCAGCAGGGCGGTCATATCGCGGGCGCTCTTGATGATATCCTCCACGTGTTTGGTGAGGTCTTCTCTTGATATTTTGATGCGGGCTACGCCCTGCTCCTGCGCCTTCATGGCCACCGCCACCGCCTCACGTACGAACACTTCCCATTCCGCCATGGTGGGGGCGATGTTATTCTCGTCTATGCCCCTGTCCTCGGCGCATTTGGCCAGCTCGTAGGCCGCGGCGATGCACATCTCGTCCGTGATGGTCTTTGCCCTCACATCGAGCGTGCCGCGGAATATGGCGGGGAAGCCGATCGAGTTGTTTAACTGGTTGGGGAAGTCTGACCTGCCGGTGGCCATGATTTTAACACCGGCCTCTTTGGCCTCCCACGGCCATATCTCAGGTATGGGGTTGGCGCAGGCAAAGAGCACAGAATCCTTATTCATGCCTTTGACCCATGCCGGATCTATAACTCCGGGGCCGGATTTGGAGAGCGAGATGCAGACATCGGTGCCCCTTAGGCCCTCGGCGGTGCCGCCCTTTCTCTTATCCGGATTGGTACGCAGGCAGAGGTCCCATTTATAGGGATTGTCTTTCTGCTTCTCTTCCAGGTCTTTCCTGTCTGCGCTCAGAAGCCCTTTGCTGTCAACCACCATGGTATTAGCCGGTTTGAGGCCGGCGGCAAAGAGCAGCCTGAGAATGGCCACGTTGGCAGCCCCTATGCCCACCACGGTGAGGGTGATCTGGTCTATCTTTTTACCCACTATCTTGAGGGCGTTGATCAGCCCGGCGAGCGTTACCGCCGCCGTGCCCTGCTGGTCATCATGCCAGACAGGTATGCGCGCCTCCGCCCTGAGCCTGTCTAAAATATAGAAGCACTTGGGACTGGAGATGTCCTCCAGGTTGATGCCGCCGAATGAAGGCTGCAGCATTTTGACCGCGTTGATTATCTCTTCGGGGTCTTTGGTATCCAGACAGATGGGCACCGCGTCCACCCCGCCGAGGTATTTAAAGAGCAGCGCCTTGCCCTCCATCACGGGCATGGCCGCCTCAGGCCCGATATCGCCCAGCCCCAGCACTCTGGTGCCGTCCGAGACAACGGCGACGGTATTCCATTTATTGGTCATCTCGTAGACTTTTTCTACGTCCTCTTTGATAGCCTTGCACGGCTCGGCCACGCCGGGTGTATACCAGAGGGCGAAATCGGTGAAATCTCGTACACGGCAGCGCGGAAGCGTCTGCATTTTCCCTTTATAGAAAGGGTGAAGCCGTAATGCTTCCCGTGCTGGTTTCTGTGCTTTTGCTAAAAGTTCTTCTTTAGTGAATTTTTCCGGCATTGCTGTTTTCCTCCATTTTTCTAATCACGGCATCTGCTACCTGTGAAGTACCTACCGGGGATATATCGGAAGCGGTTACCATATCGTAGGTGACGTTTTGCCCCTCGGCGATGACATCCGCTATAGCGTGCTCTATTCTATCTGCTGCCTGCTGCTCTCCGATATGCCGAAGCATCATGACTGCTGAGAGCATCATAGCCATCGGATTGACCTTGTTTTTCCCGGTGTACTTGGGAGCGCTTCCGTGAGAAGGCTCAAAAACAGCAACCCCATCCCCTATATTCGCTCCGGGAGCCAGTCCCAGCCCGCCTACCAGCCCCGCACAAAGATCGGACACGATATCTCCGTACAGGTTGGGCAGGACAATAACATCGAAGGCCTGAGGGTTTTTGACCAGGCGCATGCAAAGGGCATCGATGACGGCGTCATCGAACTCAATCTGAGGGTACTCCTGTGCAATTCTGCGGGCGGTATGAAGGAATATCCCGTCAGTGACCTTCATAATGTTTGCCTTGTGAGCGGCAGTAACTTTTTTACGCTTATGTGAGACGGCATACTCGAAAGCATACCGTATGATTCTTTCTGAGCCCCATTCGGAGATAAGCTTGATGCTGAAGCCTGAGCTTGCGCGCGCCTCGGCACGTATCGAATCCCCTATCATTTCCTTAAGCTGTGCAGACTGGGATGAATCCGGCGCAAACTCGATGCCGGCATAGAGGTCTTCCGTATTCTCCCGCACTATGACGATATCGATATCGCGGTAGGGAGTGGGAGCGCCGGGGAAGGTGCGGCAGGGGCGCACGCAGGCGTAGAGATCCAGCTTCTTACGCAGCGCAACGTTGACGCTTCTGAAGCCGGTACCTATGGGAGTAGTAACGGGGCCTTTCAGCGCAAGCCGGCGCTGTTTGATAGTATCGATCACGTCATCGGGAAGAGGCGTGCCCCGCTCCTGCAGGGCCTGCTGGCCTACTACTGCGATATCCCAATCGAGATCGACTCCGCTTGCTTCAAGGACTCGTGTGGTCGCCCGCGTAATCTCGGGCCCGATACCGTCACCCGGTATTAGAGAAATCTTAGAGTGCATTGTAAACGATTAAACCAATTAGAATTAAACCTTGAAGTCCCTGTTCTTACTGATATAAGGAATAAGTCCACCTTCAGCAAGGATATCAAGCATCACGGGCGGAATACTTTTGAAGGTAAGTCGCTCGCCGTTAGTGAGATCGGTGATTTCACCTGCTTTAAAGTTTACCTCTATCTCGTCACCGGTGTCAATCTTATCAGTATCGCAGATCAACACCGGCAGCCCCTGATTGATGGCATTGCGGAAGAAAATGCGGGCAACGGATTTGGCCAGAACCGCGCTGACGCCGGCCATTTTTATCACCAGCGGGGCATGTTCGCGGCTGGAGCCCAGCCCGAAGTTATTGCCGCCGACGATAAAATCACCCGGCTTCACCTTCTCGACAAAGGCGGGGTCAGCGTCTTCCATGACATGCTTTGCCAGCTCAGGCAGATTGCTTCTCAATCCAGCGTACCTGCCGGGGATGATAAGGTCGGTAGATATATTATCGCCGAATTTAAATACTTTTCCGCGAAACGTAGTTGTCAGCATTACATCACCTTTCTGGGGTCCGTTATCTCGCCGGTAATAGCGGAAGCCGCCACGGTAGCCGGGCTTGCCAGATAGATGGAAGAGTTGGGATTTCCCATTCTGCCCTTGAAATTGCGGTTGGCGGTGGAGATACAGGCCTCGTTATCGCCCAGAACGCCCTGATGAAGGCCGAGGCAGGCCGCGCATCCCGGCGGCAGTATCACCGCGCCGGCATTGAGCAGCGTCTGGATGTAGCCTTCTTTAATAGCAGCAAGCAGCACCCCTCTGGATGCCGGAGCTACGATAAGCCTGCAGTGGGGATTGGCGGTTTTGCCTTTGAGTATGGAGGCAGCGAGCGCCAGGTCCTCCAGACGCCCGTTGGTACAGGTGCCTATGAAAGCCTGCTGTACCTTTACGCCGGCAAGCGTCCTTGCCGGAGCGACGTTATCCACCACATGCGGCATGGCCACCATCGGCTCAAGCTCCGTGACATCGATGGCGATCTGGCGTTCATATTCGGCGTCCTCATCCGCGCAAAGCGGCGTATAGTCCGCAGCCCTGCCGTGCGCTGCAAGGTATTTTTTTAACGTCTTATCGGCTGCAAACAGCCCTACTTTGGCGCCCACCTCCACGGCCATATTGGATATGGTCAGCCGCTCGGCAACAGGCAGAGAATCGGCTGCCTCCCCGTGGAATTCCAGCGCCTTGTAGGTTGCGCCGTCCGCACCGAGGCGTCCGGCAAGATAGAGGATAAAATCTTTAGCGGAGGCGCCCTTCCCAAAAGCGCCCTGCATGATTATCTTGAAGGTCTCAGGCACCCGGAACCAGGTCTTGCCCAGCGCAAAGACCACGGCTACATCGCTCGAGCCCATACCGGTGGCGAACGCGCACACGGCGCCTCCCGTCACGGTATGCGAATCTGCGCCCACGATAATATCGCCCGGACGGGCATACGTCTCAGCCACCACCTGATGGCATACGCCGTTGCCCCCTTCGGAGAGGACGCAGCCGGCCTCCTTAGCGAACGTGCGCAGGAAGGCGTGGTCGTTGGACAGCTCTTTGGCGGGGCTGGGAACGGCGTGGTCCAGAAAGAGGATTGTACGCTGAGGATTGGCCAGCTTGATTATCCCGCTCTCTTTAAACTGCCGTACCGTAAGCGGCCCGGTGGTATCCTGCACGAACACCAGGTCCACGCCGGCGATAACCATATCTCCGGCATGCGCATCCGTGCCGGACTTCATGCTCAGTATTTTTTCACTCAGGGTTTTGCCCATTGTCACCTGCCGATCGTAATAATCAATTAAAACCCGTTTATTTATTATTTTCTTTCAACCCGCATGCAAGCCGGATTACCGCTCATATTTGAACGGCAGCGGCGGCGTTTACGCGGGGAAACGGCTAGTCTTTCTTCTCTACCAGTTTGCCGGCTTTGGCTTTGGCAATAAGCTCGTTCTCGCGCTGTATATCCTCCAGCGTCTTGGCCCTGGTGGAAGGGGGTGGAGTTTCCACGCCGTATTTCCATTTCAGGAACTGCAGTCCGGTTACGGGGTAGAGCGCCGCAATAAGCACATCACCGATGTCTTTGGCAAGGCCTCTGGCGGCCTCTTTGGCCTGCTCCATCTCCGGCTCGAGAATATCGGCCGGCCTACCGGTAAAGGGCTCGCTGCCGCGTTTGTAATTCTTGAGCGCCAGTTTGCTGATCTCCGGATCGATCGGCGCCGGAGGCTTGCCGTACAGCCCGTAGACGTAGTCCCTGACCTGGTTGGTGATCATCTTATACCTTCCGAACATGATATTCAGCGTGGCCTGAACCCCCACAATCTGGCTGGTAGGGGTCACCAGCGGCGGATAGCCCAGGTCTTTTCTGGTCTGCGGAAGCTCCTTGTAGACCTCAGGCAGCTTATCCAGCGCGTTAAGCTCCTTGAGCTGTGCTACCATATTTGTAAACATACCGCCGGGGATCTGATGCCAGAGGACGCCCGGATCGATGATGGAGAACTTGGTGGTATCGAGATAATCGCGGTACTTGGGAGCGATGCGTTCAAAATATTCACCCAGCTTGATAAGACGCCCCAGGTCTATCCCCGTATCTCTGGCAGTCCCCTTCAACGCCCCTACGATGGGTTCGACCGCAGGATGAGAGGTGCGCAGGGCGAGGGGGGCGATACAGGTATCGATGATATCCACTCCCGCCTCCGCAGCTTTATACTGGCTCATCTGAGCCATGCCGCTGGTGAAATGGCTGTGCAGGTTTATGGGTATCTTCACTGCCTGTTTCAGCGCACTTACCAGCTCATAGGCATCATCCGGGGATATCAGCCCGGCCATATCCTTGATGCAAAGGCTGTCCGCGCCCATCTTTTCGATAATGCGGGCTTTCTTCACGTAGTAATCTATGTTGAATACCGGCCCCCCCAGCTTGGCCTCCGTCAGCGAATAGGAAAGCGTACCCTGTATGTGTTTGCCTGTTTCCTTGATGGCAGCGAAGGCGTCCTCGAAGTTGCGCTCGTCATTGAGCGCATCGAACACGCGGAAGACATCGATCCCGCACTCGGCGGAATGATATACGAAAGCCTTTACCACGTCCTGTGGATAGTTGCGGTACCCCACCAGGTTCTGCCCGCGCAGCAGCATCTGCAGCCTGGTATTGGGCATAAGCTTTTTCAGCAGCCGCACCCTCTCCCATGGGTCCTCGTTGAGAAAGCGGGTCATTACATCGAACGTAGCCCCGCCCCACATCTCCATAGACCAGAACCCCACTTTATCCATCTCAGGTGCGATGGCAACCAGGTCTTCCGTCCTCATTCTGGTGGCAAACAGAGACTGATGTCCGTCACGAAAAGTAAGGTCTGTTATTTTAAGCGGGTTCTTTTTCACTGCCATAGTCTTAACCTCATAAAAATTAGTAATGGGAAATTATAGTATGTCCGGCTGAATTTGTATATGTAACGTACCGCTGCCCCCGCCGTACGCCCGCAGATATATACTGTATAAAGAGCCGGCTTTTATTCCCTTCTATAGAGGAATATTACCATGTTTTTTTAGCGGAAGGCGAACGGACTTGTTTTCCAGCATGCGCAGAGCCTCGATAATCTTGGGCCTGGTGCTGGCGGGATCGATAACATCATCCAGATATCCTTTACTGGCAGCGATATAGGGATTGGCAAATTTTTCCCTGTAATCTTCGACAAGCTGTCTTCTGGTCTCTTCCGGATCGGAGGAAGTTTCAATAGTATCTTTGAAAACTATATTGGCTGCGCCCTCCGGCCCCATAACCGCTATCTCGGCAGTCGGCCATGCGTAATTGATATCGCCGCGCAGGCATTTGCTGCTCATGACGATGTAAGCGCCGCCGTAGGCCTTGCGCGTGATGATGCTGACCTTGGGAACCGTGGCCTCAGCGTAAGCATAAATGAATTTGGCGCCGTGCCTGATTATTCCTTTGTATTCCTGGTCTGTCCCGGGCATATAACCCGGCACGTCGATAAAGGTAATAAGCGGTATATTGAAGCAGTCACAAAAACGCACGAAGCGCGCACCTTTATCCGATGCATCCACGTCTATCACCCCCGCCATATATCTGGGCTGCTGAGCGACAATGCCCACACTTTTGCCTGCCATGCGGGCAAACCCGACAATCAAATTACGGGCGAAATGTTTTTGAACTTCCATGAAATAGCCATTATCGACCACTTTTAAAATCAATTGCTTCATGTTGTACACTTTATGAGGGTCCTCAGGCAGCAGGCCTATCAGCCCTTCATCGCTACGGTCGGCCGCATCGCCCGTATCCACAACGGGCAGCGTGCTTTTATCGCTGCTCTGCGGCAGAAACGTGAGCAGCTCGCGTACTTTCTCCAAGCATTCCTTATCTGATTTGGCACTGAAATGCGAGTTACCTGATCTTCTGGCGTGTGTTGCGGCGCCGCCTAATTCCTCCATCCCCACCGTTTCTCCGGTAACGGCTTTAATAACCGCCGGGCCTGTGATGCACATATGCCCTGTTTTTTGAACCATAAAGATGAAATCCGTTATCGCCGGAGAATACACGGCGCCGCCTGCGCAGGGCCCCATTATCACCGATATCTGCGGGATAACTCCGGAATAGAGCGTATTTCTGGTGAAGATCTCGCCGTAGCCGAAGAGGCTGTCCACTCCCTCCTGTATGCGGGCGCCGCCGGAGTCCAGCAGGCCGATAATGGGCGCGCCGGTGGAGGCGGCCAGGTCCATCACTCTGCATATCTTCTCCGCCGCAACTTTCGATAAAGATCCACCGGAAACGGTGAAGTCCTGTGAGAAAACAAAAGCCTTGCGCCCGTTTATACTGCCGTAGCCGGTTACTACGGAGTCTCCGGGGAACTTCTGGTGCTGCATGCCGAACTCGCTGCAGTCGTGGACAACGAAAGGGCCGATCTCCTGAAAAGTATCACAGTCGAACAGCAGGTCTATTCTTTCCCGTGCGGTGAGCTTGCCGCGTTGATGCTGTGCATCTATGCGCTCCTGCCCGCCGCCGGCCAGAGACTGGCGGCGTATATCATTCAAGTTATTTATACTGTCTTTAATCGCCATCAACGTGCCTTCCTTACAATAAAGAATGCCCTATAGAGGAATTCCTTAGTTGTTCATCTGTCTGAGTGACGGACATTGTAGCATAATAAAAAGAATATTACCTCAACGGCTCTACACAAATATACAGCCTTTGGAAGGCATGGTACAATACAAAAAGTATGGCAGATCATCTTACCAGAGCTGAAATACTGCGTTGGCGCAAAGAAAACGGCGGTGACGGTATTGGCCGGACGGTCTGGCGGGATTTCACTTTCAACTGGTCCGAGCGGACCTACGTGATGGGCATCGTCAACGTCTCACCTGATTCCTTTGCCGGGGATGGACTGAGCAGTGCGGAGGATGCCGCAGCTCAAGCGCAGCGCTTCGCACGAGAGGGCGCCGATATCATCGATATCGGCGGTGAATCCACCCGTCCCGGCACCTCACCCCTTTCCGATGCCGAGGCTATCGACCTGGAGCTAAAGCGGGTCATTCCGTTGATTAAGAAGCTTAAGGGCAAGATGAAAGTGCCGCTCAGCATCGATACCTATAAGTTGGAAGTAGCCCGTCAGGCGGTTGCGGCAGGAGCCGATATCATCAACGATATCTGGGGGCTGGTGAAGTCTCCGGGGATAGCAGCGCTTGCGGCCGAACACAATCTGCCTCTTATCCTGATGGCAAACCAGAGGGAGAACCCCGCCCGTTATATAATCCCCTCCGTCCTGGAAAATTTGCGAGCCTCCATGGAGAAAGCGCTGGAGGCGGGCGTTCCCTGGCAGAACATTATTGTCGATCCCGGCATAGGCTTCGGCAAAACGCTTAAACAGAACTATGAGCTCATACGCCGGCTGAAGGAACTGAGGGTGCTGGGCAGGCCGATACTGCTGGGCACGTCGAGAAAATCGCTTATCGGGCTCACCCTCGACCTGCCGCCGCAACAGCGTCTGGAAGGGACCGCCGCTACCGCGGCAATAGGCATAGCTTTAGGGGCGGACATCATCCGCGTGCACGATGTGAAGGAGATAACCCGCGTCTGCCGTATGAGTGATGCAATAGTTCGGACAGGAAGAAGGATCTGATGGCAACCGTCTACCTCGGGCTGGGGGCCAACCTGGGCGACAGGCTGCACAATCTCAGGCAGGCTCTTTCCATGCTTGGGGAAAAAGCGCATGTAGAGTGCGTCTCTTCCGTCTATGAGACAGAGCCGGTCGGCTATGCGGATCAGCCTCTGTTTCTTAACGCGGTCTGCCGCGCAACCACCGCGCTTCGTCCCAGGCAGCTTCTCAAGTTCGTTAAAGCCATAGAAAAAAAACTGGGCAGGACTGCCGGCTTCCGTAATGCGCCCAGACCTGCCGATATAGATATACTATATTACGATGACGAGATACTGCATGTGAAGGAGCTGACCATACCGCATCCGCGACTTAAAGAGCGTGCCTTTGTGCTGGTGCCGCTGGCAGAGATAGCGGCGGATATTGTAGACCCTGAGACCGGCGTTTCCGTCAGGGACATGAAAGAAGCGTTGGGAGAGTATAAAGGCGTCTCTCTATGGGGTGGGGCAGAGAAATTATCGCTACGGGAGCAGAAATGTATTACATAACGGTTGAAGACAATTTCGATGCGGCACATTACCTCAGAGACTACCAGGGCAAGTGCGAAAACGTTCACGGCCACCGCTTTAAGGTGGAGGTTACGGTAAGCGCCGCCGCACTGAATGAAATAGGCCTGGCTTATGATTTCACCACGCTCAAACAGCAGCTCAAGGAGATAACAGCTTCATTCGATCACTGCTGTTTAAACGACAGCCCGCCTTTCGATTCCATCAATCCCTCATCGGAGAATATCGCCCGTACAATCTATGGGCGGCTGACAGCCTGTTTGCCTGATGGTGTAGTATTGACAGGGGTCGAGGTCTGGGAATCACCGCAAAGCCACGCCAGATATTGTCCCTGAAATCCTAAGAGGAACTTTTTTCAGGAGGCAAAAGGTCGGGGATCCCATCCTCTATCCGGTATACATTATTGCAGGCGGCGCAGGCAAGCGTACCTGAGATAATCTCTCCCTTTTCCTCAGTGGTGACGTCAAGCGCAAGTTTACGCTTGCAGACCGGGCATACCAGTATCTCCATAAGCTCTTTTTTCATTTTCCGTCCTGATGAATGCTATTTTACACATTAAGACATGAACAGGTATTTCCAAATGGACGTTTTCACATACTCCGTGACGATTTTCTCTTTGAGAACGTCCTTCGTTACCTCACGGAATTTGGTTACGTCTCTATATTTGGTCACCACCCGTTCCTTGATGACATCCTCCGGATAGCTGATCTTAATGTTCAGTCTCGACTGTCCCCCTCCGTAGTAATATGGCCATATCTCACATGCATCGAGATCATCGCAGAAAAGGTAATAGGGATAGGAAGAAGAGTAATAGGGATAGTCCTGCACGTAAACGGACACGGTAGTACCCGGTTTATCGACAACAAAGGTCTGTGTCTTGCCTCCGGCAATATATGAATCATAGATGGTCTCCGTCTTCGTTTCCGTCTCCGTATAGACCTCCGTATCGGAATAGCTCTCTGAAACGGTGTACGGCTCCTGCACGGTTTCCTTTTCCCAGTAGCTCTCGGTCCTGTCCACGGCAACTGTCTTTATGGGTAATGCGAAGATGATGGCGATAATTGCCAGAGGCACCACTGCCCATAGTATGTATTTCCAGTTTCCCTTAACTATTTGCTTCATAGTAGCTGCCACCTCATTTATCTCTGCATTAAATTGCGTTATACAGGTTAATTATATAGCAACATTATGGTCAGGGAAATAAAGAAGGTGCGAGCATCATCAGCCAAGTAGAGCCGTATGCAAGCCGGAAGATACCGCTGCGGCCTGCGCTCTAATCTATCCTCGATTCAACTATTCGTGCCAGCGATTCAAGCAGTTCAAAATCATCTATTCTGCCCATGCTTACGAAAACATTATTCTTCTGAAATTTGATGGTGTAGAGCGTATCCTGTCCCTCATGTTCGCTTGCTTCCTGCAGTATAAAAGCCCTTTGCCCAATGGAGATGGGCTGTTCTTTGATATTCACGCGGTTGTTACTCTTCACGTTGAAATAATAATCTTGAGCGGCATTTACCGAGTTAAAGATGAAGACTTTATTATCGATCAGCTCATACCCCTTGGCAAACTCGACTTCATGGGTTGAGATGGTATCCGGTATGCTGGGAGAAATACGCACATAATAGGTAAATCCCGTCCCCTCGACCTCATCATCAGCAAGCGCAATGGCCCGCGCATCCATATTGCCGATAACCGAAAGCTGCACCGTCACGCTTGAGCTGCCGGCGGCGTTTTGCGCCGTAAGCGTATACACGGTATCTTCATCCGGCGATACTTTTACTGTGCCTTCCCCGTCAACTTCACCTACCCCGCTGTCTATGGTCACACTGTCCGCCTCTGATACCTTCCATGCCAGCAACGCTTCCTGAGCAGGAGTAATAGTCTGGGGAGAAACGTCAAACGATATAATTTCCGGGGCGGAAACGGGGAGGACGGGAGGGGGTACCGGCTCATCCTGCGGGGGAACCGCAGCCGGATGCGGCTGCACAACTTCCGGGACAAACCTGTCCAGCCCCCACGGCAGCGCGTTGAACAGATAAAGGCCTGCCATGATAAGGATTGCCACAAGGATTACCGTCCCGAAGAACGTTAGCCACAGACCGGCCGGCCCTCTTTTTCCTATTTTCGCTGCAGAAGATTTCTTGTCCTCGGGCGCGGCAGTATGTTCCATCTCCGTACTTTGCTGAGCGCCGGATTCATCCTGTGTGCCCGTAATTGCCCAGTGAAGGCCGGTATTGCAGGCAGGACACTCCCTGTTCGAGGGAATTACAGCCGCACCGCATTGCGGGCAGCGGTATTCAAAACGCTGCCCACAGGCTGCGCAGAACTGGTAACCGGGCATGTTTTCTGCGCCGCAGTATGGACAGCGAAATGATCCGGTCACTGATTTAAGCACTCCTTTACTCTTTGCACTATTATATAACGCTGATTAACCTTATATCTAGGAAAGCAAGACGGAATGACAAATAGAATAACCGGAATAAGCCGGTTCGGCGGTGTAATAACGTTCTTTCATGGTAGGCAGGAATGATGGATATATGATTTGTATGGGAATTGCCGCTGGGCTGGCGTGAAGCCAGCTGCCGCTGTTATTTGCGGCGTCCTGCCTTCTCTGAGCGTAATATCTCCATGAGGGTGAAATTGTACTCTCCCTGCGTGGATGTTCCGTAGGCTTTAAAACCGCATTTTTCAAAACATTTCTGAGCGCGCGTATTCCAGGTGAGCGTTTTCAGATAGATCCTTTTTAAATTCGTATGCGTCAGGATATAGTCCAGAGAGGTAAAAAGCGCGTCCTGTCCGTAACCCCGGTCCCAGTACCCCTTATCGCCGATCATTATACCCATCTCGGCCTCTTTGAGCACACTATCGATGCTGTAATAGCTGCAGTTGCCGATGTGCTTGCCTTCCATGGTATCTATGGCAAATGTACAGCTTGAGAGCGGATAGATTTGCTGATCGGTATAGAGCTTTAAAAAATACTCGAAAGAGCCTGTGAAAGGATATGTGGCATCGAGCTTGCACAATTCCGCATCCTGACGCCAGGCGTAATCATTGACAGCATCCTCCATGCACTTGCGGCGAAGCCGTACTTTTTTCCCAACCATCAGAGGGGAGGTATCTACATATTCATAGATAGAGGGTCTGTACAAAACTCCATCTCCTTCAGTGCTGTCCGGGCAGCCCGCTTGATCCTTGGCTTCGGGCTGCGCGCCAGATCGGTCAGCACGTCCTTCGCTTCTTTGCCGCCTATCTCTCCCAACCCTGCGATAGCCGCCTCCTGTACACGGGTATCGCTGTCCTCTACCAGCTCTAACAGGAGGGGAATACTATCATCGGTACAAATTTCACCGCAGGCAACTGCTACTTCATACCGTATTTCTGCTTGCTCACTGTGCATCTCCCTGCTGAGATATTTCAGCCAGTCCGGATCGCAATTCCGGCCCATAGCACGTATGGCGCTTACCTTCAACTGCAGATCACTGCTTTTGAAAGTGCTCTCGATCAACTGTTTTACGCGTGGAACAGTAAAAGGGGAGACGGCTTCCAATAAAGCCGCTCTCAGCCTTGCCGGCGTTTTCCCGTCTTCCAGCACCTTCATCAACGCGGCATAGACCTCATCGGTCTTCCGGCGTGAAATATCGCCCATTTCCCCCATCAGGGCAAATTTGCCCAGCGCTGAAACCGCCGCCGTCCTCACTTCAAGCGATGTATTTTCTGCAACGAGGGGGATCAGCCTGGCGATATGCCGGGGGTCATCCTCCTCTTCCAGCCCGTGGATAGCCTGTGTTTTCACATCGTCGTCAGGATCATCGAGGCAGTAGCTGAAAATAATGCTGAAATCCAGCTTCGGCTCCTTCTCAGCCAGAGTAACAAGATGAGAGATTATCCGGCTTTTGCGCTTTACATGTGCTTTGTCCCATGCCTGCCTGAATGATTCTACGTCCTTTCCGCTCAGTCCTGACAGGTGCTCCAGCAGCTTTTTCTCCAGCAACTCGCCGCCGGTAAAGATTTTATCGATGTAGAGCTGTATCGAATGTTCCTGTTCCACTAATCCTCCTCCTCCTCCTCCTCCTCATCATCATCATCTTCGTCATCCATGTCTTCCTCGTCTTCTTCCTGCGGCCAGACAGGTTTGGTATAGCTGGTAATGAACTCGCCCATAGCCTCCGCCGCCAGCTTCTTCATCTCTTCGTCCGCCTGTTTGGCCATAACAGCCAGTTCAGTAAGATCTACTTCCATAGTGAGCAACTGGCATAGAATCTCCAGTATTACCTTGGCTGCTTTGGGATTGGGCAGGCGGGTGGTATAGCCGGCTACTTCACCCAGAAGGCAGATACCGTCTATCCCCCGTTCCTTGGCAGCTCCCAGAAAAATTCCGTTGAGGCCGGCTATTTGCAGCGTGCCTCTGAGCACGACATCGAGTTTCTTTATCTCATCGATCAACTGCTGTTTGGTGGCGACAGCCCATACTCTGGGCATTTCCGTGTGGTGAATTTTAGCGATAGCGGCGGCGCAGGTGTGTACTCTCTTGATCTTGAGTTTATCGCATACATCGAGTATGCAGTTGGAAAGCTCATACCCTTTAGAGTTCGGCTGCTCCTCACCGATGAACAGCACCAGGCCGCGGTCCGTTTTAGGATTCTGCCAGAAATAAAATTTGCTTTCCGGGAAATGAGGCGACTCGATCAAATTATCCCTGACCATGACGCCGATGGGATCATAGAAGTCAAAAGGCTCGATTCTGCCTATCTCTTCCATATCGAGCTGTTCCTTTAAATAATTGGCAATGATAAGAGACACGTTGCCTATTCCCGGCCAGGAGGCCAAAAGGTCGCAGGATTTGCATCTTGGCTCTTTTGACAGCTTGATGGCTTTATTCATATATTACCCTTCCTTTGCGGCCACAGACACATTTAAGCAGTAAATAGAGGGAGTATTGATCGTCCCTCCAACCCATTTGGTTTCCTTGCTCAGCGCTTCTATCTGTCTCAACAGCCGGTATACATTGCCTGATACCATAGTGTTCTTTACCCGTCCGATAATCTCCCCGTTTTCGACTTTATATCCCAGCAGCACATTGCCGCTGAAATCCCCGTTGAGTGTATTGCCCTGCGAGGCACCCATGAGCTCCTCTATTATAAGGCCGCTGGCAAGGCCTTTTACCAGATCGTTAAAGCTTGTATCCCCGCCCTCGATAACAACGGAATGCATGGAGGGTGTGGGCAGGCCTCCGTTTCTTCCGCCGTTGCCGGTAGATGCGGTACGGGCCAGAGCGGCAGTAGCAAGGTCATAGATAAAATGCGATACCTCTCCCTTATTTACAAGAGCCGTCCTTCCCGCCGGTACCCCCTCGTCATCGCAGGGACAGCTGGCAACCTGATAGGGGACTGCTGCATCGTCCCATATGGAAAGTCTGTAATCAAAGAACGGCTCGCCCAATTTTTCCGCCAGCGGAGACGCGCCCATAAAGACGGTTTTACCGTTAAAAGCGGAGAGAAGCGGGGCTATCAGCGCGCTGGCAACCCCGTCAGGAGTAAAAATAACGGGCATGGTTTGAGAACGCACGGCCGCATTCCGTCCGGCCAGATCAAGCTGCCGGATAACGGTACCGGTAATATCATCGGTCTGCAGCAGGGGACGGCAGGAGCTGTGCCCGTCACCCACAAAGAGCATATCATCGTCTTTAACCACAACGCCTTCAAGGCCGGCTGAAAAGAAGCTGCGGTTATACTCCACTTCGCATCCGCGGGAATTGATGATGCGCATGCCTGAAATACCTTTGCTGACGGATGCGCTGCACTGCACATCCGGCGTATGCGCTTTTATCATGGCGATCATATCCCCACCCAGCGCAGCCATTTGTTCAATGCTCACCTTATTGATAGCATCGTCATACGTATCCACCGCAGGCAGCACCGCCTTGCCGGGGAGTTCGAACTGCACGGGAGAACCGAAAGCGGCTGTTTCCAGCGCCATCTCCACAAGCGCCCGCGGGTCATAATGCCCGCTCGCCCGGGCAAAGCCCAGACGGCCGTCCTTGACGATCCTGAGCGCCGTACTGATGTTTTCTTTGGTCTGTATCTGTTTTAATTGGTTGGCCTCAAATTTTACGGGAGTGGATATTGAGGAGGCCTGATATACCTCAGCCTGCTGCGCACTCTTCTTTGCCAGCTCCAGTAATTCTTCCATCTAGCTGCCTCCTATCAGGCAGTTGCGAATTCGTATATGCGGACTGCCGTTGGATACCGGCAGCGGTGATTGCCCGTTTTTACCGCAGCCGCCTCCCTGGTTCATCTCCAGATCATCGCCGATGGCGTCTATATTGTGCAGCGTATCGAACACATTGCCCGTGAGCACCACCGGCTGCAGCAGCTCCGCTATTTTACCGTTGCGTATCATATATGCCTCACCCGCGGAGAAGGTAAACATCTCCAGACTGGTGGTGCCGCCGTACCAGCCTCTGGCGTAAATGCCCTCCCTAATGTCCCCGATCATATCGTTTAGAGAGGAGTTGCCCGCCTCGATATAGGTGTTGGTCATACGCACGATAGGCGGATAAAGATAGTTGATGGAACGGGCATTGCCGGTGGGCTTTTCTTCCATTTTCGCGGCGGTTTCCCTGGAGTGGAGCCTGCCTTCAAGAATTCCCTCCCGTATTAAATAGGTCTTATGCGCGGGCGTACCCTCATCATCATATCTATAACTTCCCCGCAGACCGGGCACAGCCGCCCCGTCCACAATATTGAGATGTTTGCCTCCGAACCTGCGCCCCAGTACCATCATCTCTTTAAGTCTGTCGTTTTCATAGACGAAATCAGATTCTGACAGATGCCCGAAGGCCTCATGCACGAAAACTCCCGCCAGAATGGGATCGAGCACCACCGTGGTGGTGCCGCCCGGCGCTTTCGGCGCGCTGAGGAGATTGACCGCTCTCTGCGCCATATCCTTTACCTCGTCCTTTAAATCCAGTACAGCCGAGTAGTCGCCGTTAGTCCCCATGCTGAGAGCCAGCTGCTGTATATTTCCATGCGCGGAAGCTATAGCTGTGATGCCGAGGTTCAGGTCTACTTTTTCCTGTTCGATATACGTCCCTTCCGTACTTGCGAACCTGACGGTCTTATGACCGTCAGTATAGCCTATGGAGGAAGTCTTTATTCCCTTCGTGCCGAGGATTACAGCGTTATAGCTCTCCAGTAGTTCTTTTTTATGGGCAAGAGGCACCCCAGCAGGATCGCTTGCCGGTTCGGCAGGCACGATATCCACTACCGGGTCGACCGCCGCCAGCGTAGAGACACCACTGCCGACAAGCCGCGCCTGGCTCACGGCCAGCTTCACCTTCTCCTTCAATTCATCCATGCTGTTGAAACTGACGAATCCCCAGCCACCCTTGACCAGCGCGCGTATGTTGCCGCCCAGACTGGTCGATCTGCCTACCTCCTCCAGCCTCGGTCCGCGGAATACTATCCGGGAAATCGAGCTCTCCTCAAGGTGCATCTCGATATAATCTGCGTTGTGCCCTTTCAGGGCGCTGTCTATCTCATCTCTCATAACAATCACCGACATTTGATATTGTAACCGTAATAGAGGCCTCAGGCAAGATAGCATCTTACTACCATACCGGTCCGGGGGCAAACGAATTTATACGTAATTCTGCAATTTATGCAAATATTTACGCTGCGGTCATTATCTCAGCTTTGACCTTCATGGAATTATTAAGACCAAGGTTATATAATTAATAAGGGAGGTTTTTATAATGCAATCCAGTCTTATCAGCAAGATTGAAAAAGCCAAACGATACGCTCAGGAACCGGAGCGGATAAAACTACAAAGCTTCATGGCAGATTTCCACGGAGAGAACAGCGATCACAAATTCAGCTTTATGAATGGCATCTGGCATTGTACCTGCCATAGTTTCTCTCAAACTGGTACCTGTAGTCATATAATGGCATTCAAGCGTCTCTTTTCCGTTATACTGCCGGCAGACGCAGCTTCTTCAGCGGCTACAGATTCAGAGTAATTTATCTGCGTACTGCTCATAAACACAGGAGGGTGTTTTGCGCCTGTCCTGCGTCGTTGGTATATTGCCGCACTCTTTAGCCCATTTCCCACTTATTCACCTGCGCATAAGATAGGGCTTCCGCCACCACAAAAAGCGAGCCCGTCACCAGTATCAAGTCCTCCGGCCCGCTCTGCTCAAGCGCCATTTCAAGGGCAGTGTTCACATCCCCTGCCTCCGCCGCTTTTCTGCCCCGCTCAGTCAGCGCAGCGGTTATAGCGCTGGTTGAAGCCGCCCTCGGGTGGGATGAACTGGTTGCGATAATGTCATCCGCAAGCGTGACGATCTCCGCGGCCATGCCGCCGATATCCTTATCACAGGACGTTCCAAGTATACAGATGCAGCGCTTGAAGCTGAAAAGCTTCTGCACGGAGGATGAGAGCACCTTCATTGAATAGCCGTTATGCGCGCCGTCCGCCAGTACAAGAGGGTTTATGCGCAGGACCTGCATTCTACCCGGCCACTGCACTGCACTCAACCCGGCTTCAATTGCATTACGGGGAACCGCGGTTCCCTTTTCTGTAAGCGCTTCCAGCGCGGCAACAGCTAAAGATGCGTTCTCCATCTGAAAATCGCCTATCAGCGGAAGCGTAATTTCATATGTATCGAGCAGGCCGTTTACGGCAATTCTCTGCACGTGTTTGTCTCCACCCATGCCCTTCCAGGTGACGTCGCGTCCTGCCTGCACCAGCCTGCAGCCCCGCTCTTCACATGCCCTTTCTATCACTTCAGATGCCTCCGGCATCTGCGGAGCGTTTACCACCACGCATCCCGGCTTGATGATCCCGGCTTTCTCCGCCGCGATTTTAGCTGTGGTATTTCCCAGTACCGCGGTGTGGTCCAGACTGATGGAGGTGATAACGCAGATATCGCCGCAGGCCACATTGGTGGCGTCCAGCCTGCCGCCCAGGCCTGTCTCCAGCACCTGGATATCTGCGCGGCTGCGTTTAAAATGTAAAAATACCGTGGCGGTCAGTACCTCGAAGGTGGTGAGCTTGCCGAACTCGGATTCCCTGTTGATCTTTTCTACTACGGGTGCAAGCCCGGTGACAATGTCGGCAAATTCAGCCTCAGTGATGTCCGCATTGTTGACGCGCACGCGCTCGCGCATGCTGTGGAGGTGGGGGGAGGTAAAAAGCCCCGTCCTGTAGCCGGCTGCGGTGAGCGCGGAGGCGATCATGGCCGCGGTACTGCCCTTCCCCTTGGTTCCGGCTATATGAACGGTGGTGATGCCCTGATGGGGATTGCCGAAAGGCGCAAGCAGCCTTCCCATGCGCCGCAGGTCATAGTTTGCCGCAGTATAGGCAATTCCCGGCAGTTTCTCGTAGTCGGTAAAGCTGAGGAGATATTCTTCTGCCTGCCGGTAGTTCATGGGGTGATAGTATATCACAGCCGTTGATGTGTCAGCGCAGGTAATCCGCCTGAAGTGCGCCGCAGGCCCGCTGGGGCGGAGCGATCTGTTCACACGGCCGTTATCAGAAAGAAACGACCGGCTGTTGTGAGGAGATGTGTCAAGCCGCTTTTTCAGGGAGGGGTGGGCACTCAGAATATATACTGCCTGAATAAGTGGAAATGCCTATTGACAGCTCCTAAACGCATGCTATAATTGATAGCCGTATACGTTAAACTATATACGTTATACGTAATAAGACGCATCCCCCTTTCTCTTATTCTGTACCTGACAGGCATTTGCCTTCTTGGAATTTTGTAGCCATCAGTTTACCTGTGTGCGCATGTATTAAGCGGCATAAAGCCGGTTTCGGGGAGGTATTTCTCATGATAAGGGTGCAAGGAAGGTCCTGCCGATTCATTATTCACCCGCTGCTCAATATAATTTTGGCAATTATCTTTGCGGCGTGTCTGGCTCCCCGCTATGACGGCAATGTCCATGCTCAGACGGATATACCTCCAATAGAATCAAACGTCGCTATCCATCAGAGCGATAACGCTACCGCTGAGCCTGACAGCCCCGAACGTGTAAGCGATGCGCCCGTGCCGGAATCCTCCGGCGGTCATGAGGAAACAACTCCGGATGAGGAGCAGACTGATGAGACAGGGGATGAGTCTTATGACCAACAGGCTGAGCCGGAAGAGGAGACGGCAGCACTGCCTGATACCGTTCCTCCGGAGAAAGAGCCGCGTGACGATGAGGAAGCTGCTGACAGGACGGAAATATGCAGCGTCCTGGCGGCGCCCGATAAGGAAGCGCAGGTGACATCCGCAGATAATGCAGTTACTCTGCGTATCCCTGCCGGTGCAGTTGATTCATCTACCAATATCGAGATGAAGCAGCATACGCAGCCTGCGGGGGCAAGCAGGGGGATGCTGCGCTGGCTGGAGTTTAACGCAAGACTTTCTGATTCAGATGCAAAAGTGAGCCGGTTCAACCAGCCGCTTGAGATCACCATCACCCACACGCTGGAGGAGATTCAAGGTCTGGACCCGGACTCGATCAGGCTCTACTATCTGGACGAAGAAAGCAGTTCCTGGCAGCCTGTTGAATCCAGCCGGTTCGATAAGGAGCGGCTGGTGCTCACGGCGGCGATAGACCATTTCAGCGATTACAGCGAGTACGGAGCTTCTATAGAGAGCGGCCCCGGCCGCGTGCTGGCCGCTCAGGTGAATGCGCATTCAGGGGCGGCTACCTTCAGCTACCCGATAGAGCTTCCTCCCGGCCGCGGCGGGTTTACGCCTGAGCTGGTGCTCACCTATAACAGCGCCGTGGTCGATGAGATGAAGGACAAGCGCGATACGGCATCATGGGTAGGCATGGGCTGGAGCCTGCACCTCGGCAGGATAAGCCATACATCCGATAACCAGTACTACCTCGAACTCAATGGAATGTCGTATAAACTTATTACCAATAATGGAATCAATTATTCTACTATTCCCGATGAACATTTTAAAATTGTTCATGATGAAATATGGGAAGTCTGGGATAGAGAAGGTAACTACTACAAATTTGCAGCAGCTTGGCATTATAATACCGGCTATGGTCCTTTTATCTATAGATATGACCTCACTCAAATGCGCGATACAAATGGTAATACTGCATGGGTAAATTATGTACGCGATCTCTATGATAACTCAGTCCGTTCCGCCTATCCGGAATATCTGAAATACAACGGAGGTAAAACGGTCGTCCATTTTATATCAAGCTATGATAATGAGGAGCTGTGGAGCGAAAATGGAGAGGATATAGGAAGCGGGCGCACCAGGATCGATAATCCTCTGGGCACTGAATATAATCCGATTCCTATTGTCATGGAAAACCGTAAATTAGAGGCGATCGAGATAAGTGCTAATGGCACTTTAGTTAATAAATATACTTTTACCTATAATACCACAAACAGTGTATATTCCGGCCATTACAACGGCATTTATTATGCCGGTCAGCACCGGCTGATGTCTATTACGCAACTGGGCGCCGATGGCAGTTCATCGCTGCCGGCATTGACTTTCTCACACCAATCCCTGCCCATAACATATGAAGATACCTATATGCCTGCGTATTCAGGAAACCCGGGCAATCCCGCTTCCATCTCCCGCTCGCGTTTAAAGAAAATTAATAGCGGATACGGCGGCCATATAAGCTTTGCCTATACGCAGGCGCCCGCTGCCCCCGCTGCAAACATATGGTCGCGGCAGATAGTCGCCAGTATGACCGCGGATGCCGGAACGGAGCCTGATATTGTCACCGCATATGCCTATGCGGGAGGTCCGGCCTACTACGGCGATAACTGGCACGCCGAATACCGCGGCTTCAACGAGGTACAGGAGACCGATTCCACCGGCAATTACAACAAGCGCTATTTCTTCACCACCGGCACCATTGAAGATAGTGACGCCGATAAGCTGACCGGCAAGGAATACAGGCGGCAGTGGTACGACAGTCAGGATACCCTGCTCAAGCAGGAGGACTATTCATGGGGGTGGTCATTAACTGAAGAAATAACGCAATGTCCGTATTCTCGCGAGTATAGTTATTGGACCGGTCCCACACCACCACCACAATGTCTTACTAGTTCAAAAGATGTAGATATCTCTAATAATGGTTACATTTTTGTTGTCGATCACGCTGGAGGCGAAGCTAATCGAATTGTTGTTTTCCCTCCTTCAGGTAGCTATGCGATATCCTTTAATTCCTGGCCTCACGGAGTTTCAACTCGGCATCTAATGGATCCAAAGGCAATCTCGATATCAGAAAGCGGTTATATCCATGTCATCGATGGTAACCGCATCGTGGTCTTTGATGCCAACAATGACTATAGCTATGTCACATTATTTGATTCATGGGTTCAAGGTAACTTTACACGATATTTTACCGATCCTCTCGATTTAGTCATTTCTGACAGTGGATACCTTTATGTGGTTGATAATAATGGAAGCGCTAAACGTGTTCTGGTCTTCGATGCCACTAATAACTACAGCTACGTAACAACAATCGATTCCTGGACTGAAGGCAACTTTACACGGTATTTTGTCAATCCTACGGATGTTGATATCGCCGATAACGGATATCTTTATGTGGTTGATAGTAACGGAAGTGACACAAAGCGCATCGTGATCTTCGATACCACAGATAATAATAGCTATGTGACGCAGTTAAATTCATGGATGGAAGGCCTGATCACAAGATATTTTAGTAATCCCGTTGGGGTAGATGTATCAACTGATAATAATATATACGTGGTAGAAGATAATACGTCTACTGACCGGGTAATAATCTTTGATGGAAATAATGACTATAAATACGTGACTCAGTTTAATTCATGGCAACATATTGGAATGTATGCAACTTGTTTTTGTAATCCATCTTCAATTGCAATTTCGGATAGTGGATGTATATATGTTCTTGATAATCCGTCGCCCCATCCGATTAGATATCGAGTAATAAAATTTGAAGCCGTCAATCATAACTGGGCGGTCACGCTTGATGAAGCGTCTGAAACCGTAGGGGATAAGACCTCCCGCACACGCTATATCTACGATGACTGCGGCAACATCGTCACCGAGTACCGTGACGGCGATCTGAGCACCAACGATGACGACGCCACCATACACCGTCGTTTTAATAAAAACCTCGACCTGAATATTCTCACTACGGTAGGCAGGGAAAGAGTGTATGCGGCCGTACAGGAGCTCGATGACGGCGGCAGCAACATGCGCGCTCACAGCCAGTATTATTACGATGGGAATGACTCCTCCTTGTGGGCCGTACCGACAAAAGGGAATGTTACCCGTGTATGGCAAAGAAAGAATGAAACCAGCAGCAGAAGCCGCTACTACACCTATGACAGCTACGGAAATGTGCTCAGCGTGCAGGACGCCCGTGGCACCACCGCCTGGACCTATGATACCACCTACCGTGCTTATCCTGTAACCAAATCGTACCCTGTACCCGGGCTCTCTGAAAGCTACACCTATGATCCCGGTACCAGCAACCTGCTCAGCATGACGGATGTCAACGGCCAGACCACCTCCTATGAATACGATACCTTCAAACGTCTGATAAAGGTCATCAAGCCGGGCGATTCCAGCGGCAGCCCCGGCATCGAGCGCCAGTACAATAACTGGGGCACGCTCTACCAGCAGCACATTAAATCGCTGACCAAAGTGGACGAGGGCCGGTATTTATGGGAGTCCGTCTACTTCGATGGATTGGGGCGTATTATTCAGGCGCATGCATGCGGCGAGGCCGGCAGGATGGTAATCTCTTCCACCACCGGCTATACCGCTTGCGGATTGACGGATAAGGAGTACGTCTCGCAGGACCTTGATTCCGCGCAGGTGAGCGGATACAAAGCCCCTGAAGCCGGTTGGAAATACAGCTCCTATACGTATGACGGGCTTGACCGTATCACCTCTGTGGCCAGCGCTGACGGGACTACCGTCAGCCATGACTACACCACGCCGTGGCAGGAGCTGGTGACGGACGCCAACGGCCATAAGAAGCGCTACCGCTATGATACCCTGTACCGTCTTATTAAAGTGGAGGAGCTCGATGAGCAGCAGCAAATTTATGCAACTACTACCTACTCATATGATATATTAGATAATCTTGCCCAGGTTGTGGATGATGACGGCAATATCACATCCATATCGTATGACATGCTCTCACGCAAGACAGGCATGGTCGATCCTGATATGGGCTGCTGGAGCTATACCTATGACGGCAACGATAACCTCATCGCCCAGACCGATGCCAAAATGCAGACCATCGCCTTCAGCTACGATGCCATGAACCGCCTCACCGGCAAGATATATCCTTCCGGCTCGGATATGACGGATGTCGTCTATACCTATGACAGCACGGCGGACGGCAACTGCGGCAAAGGCCGGTGCACCGGCATGACCGATGCTGCAGGCAGCATCAACTACAAATATGACAGCCGTGGCCGTGTTATCGAAGAGACAAGAACTGTTGATTCCATTGACTATATGACCCAGTACGCCTACGACGGTGCGGACAGAAAAACGTCCATCACGTATCCAACAGGGGAGGTGGTCGCACAGGGCTACAACGGGCGCGGGTTGCCCTACAGCCTCTCAGGGACGGTATCGGACAACATCACTGAGAGTGTATACTACAACAACCTCGGGCTTGCCACGGAGATAAACGCCGGCAACGGCACGAAGACCACCTTCGGCTACTGGGATACCGGCGGAGCGTATGATATCACCGGCGGCTATTACGGCCGCCTGTGGCGCATCCATACCACCGGCCAGCCGGGCGGGTCTGCCGATTTTCAGGATATCCGGCACAGCTGGGATGCCTCAGGCAATCTCACACAGCGTCAGGATGCTCTGGCAGATGAGACGGAGACCTTCAGCTATGATTTTTTGGACCGCCTCACCGGCGTCTCCGGGCCCTATGCGGAAAGCTATACCTATAATGAGATCGGCAATATCACCGGCAAAAATGGAGCCGCCTACAGCTATGAGGCGGATGCCGTCACCTTCGCGTGGGACCCGGTCCCCGGCGCGGCAAACTACCATCTTACCGTAATAAAAACCTCCGACAGCTCGGTCAAGTTCGATGCGGACATAGGCAACGTTACCAGCTACTGCGATACGGACTATCCTGATGACGGCAGCGAATATTACTGGACGATCAAAGCAGGCAATGCCGCCGGATGGAGCGGTACCTCGCAGCAGCATATCTTTACCAGCGGAAGGGCTGCCGCAGCGCCTCTTCCGCCGGTGCTCATAAGCCCCTCAAACGATGTGCTCATACCCGGCAGCGAGATAACGTTCTCCTGGAGCGCGTCAGATAACAGTACGGATTACCGCCTGCTGGTGAGATACGATGCAACCGGTGCTGTTTTTCATGAAAGCACTGTTGCGGATACACAGAAAACGGTGGCTAATTTCCCCGTTGACGGCACCGTCTTCAACTGGTGCGTCTGCGCCTGTAACAGCGCCGCCTGGAGCCCGGTATCCAGAATCCGCACATTCACCAGCACGTCATCGCCTCCCCCCGCACCCGTCCTCTTCTCCCCCGAGGGCAGCAGCATTGTCACGGGCGATTCTGTGACGTATCAGTGGGGTAGGTCCGAAGGCGCCAATAAATACTGGATCAGGATCAATAATATTTCAGATGGTACTATTAAATTCAGGGGCGATCTTGGCGATACCATGCAATATACTGATTCCGGTTACCCCGATGACGGCACAGTGTATGAATGGATGGTGTGGGCAGGCAACGAGCTTGGCTGGGGGCCGGTATCTAGCATTATGAGCTTTACCAGCGGTGGAGTTTCGCAGCATTCTCTCGATTTGCAGGTAGCGGCAGGCAGCGATGACTGCAGGCGCTGCCGGGGGGAAGGGGACACCTTTTCTCTTACCGCTGCGGAGAACCGGTCAGGTGCCGGAGGAGTTAATTATCACAAGTACGGCAGCGGTCTGCGCTTTACCAATGTTGCCGTACCGGCAAACGCTGACATTACGGCCGCTTATCTCACCTTCACTGCTCTAATAGATAGGCCCTACCGGTGGTATTCCTATATCAGCGCGGAGCTGGTTACGGACGCTCCGGCATTTACTGCTGACAAGGCTGCGTTCGATGCCCGCTTCAACGGCACAAAGACCGCACGCGTAGATTATTCAAACAATATCGCATGGGTAGCGGAAAACGAGTATACAAGCTCCGATATCTCCGGCGTCATCGAGGAGATAGTTGCGCAAACAGGCTGGGAAAGCGGCAACTCGATCGTGCTCTTCTGGGAGGACTTCGATGACAGGTCTGCCGATACCTGCTACCGGAGCGCGTATTCCTATAATAGCGATCCGGCCAAAGCGCCTGAGCTGCATATAGAATATACCGTACCCCTCGGCCCCCTGCCCGGCATCCCCGCGCTCACTACACCGGATAATGCGGCATTTGCCCCGGGTACTTCGCTTGCTTTCGCCTGGACTATTCCGGATGGCGCTGAGGGCTATGAGCTACAGGCGGCATACGACGCCGATTTCAGCACCCTCTTGCTCGATGTCTACGCGGGCGCCAATGACTATACCTCGCTCGAAGTCTTCCCCGATGACGGCACCCGGTTTTACTGGCGCATGCGGGCATCCAATGAATCAGGCGATGGAAGCTGGTCTGAGGTGCGGACCTTTTTGAATTGCAGCAGTGACTTGCTGCCTCCGGCAGCTCCTGAGCCGGTATCCCCGCTGAATGGAGAGCTTATCTACAGCGATAAGCCTCATGCTGTTTCCAGCGTGGGAGAGACGAATTACGGCTACGACGCCAATGGTAATATGACCGTCCGAGGCAGCCAGAGCATTGTCTGGGATGTGGAGAACCGGCCCGTATCCATCACCAGCGACAACAATACCTCTTCATTTGTTTATGACGGCTGGGGCGGCAGGGTAAAGAAAACGGAGGGCGGCCAGACTACTCTCTATATCAACAAATACTACGAGAAGAACCTCACCACCGGTGTGGAGACCTCGCACTACTATCTGGGTGAAAACCAGGTGGCGCTGCGGGAGGGAGGGGAAGTACGCTATCTGCACCTTGACCACCTGACCGGCACCTCCCTGATGAGTGATAGCTCAGGGGGGCTCCTTAGCTCCATCAAGTACTTCCCATACGGCGCAACGCGCGCAGGCGGGGTGGCCACCGATAAGCTCTTCACCGGCCAGAGGCTGGACGGAACCGGCCTCTACTACTACAACGCCCGCTACTACGATGCGGGGTTGGGGAGGTTTATAAGCGCGGATACATTTGTTCAACAGGCAAATGGGAGAGATGTAGTTTCACGTTCATTAACAGTAAATGCCATTCCGGCGGGAATGGGTAAAGTCCTTGCTCTGCAAATGAATTACCCAGGTATTACATTAGAAGTTGCTTCAAATCCTCAAGCTTATAACCGATATACGTATGTATTTAATAATCCATTACGTTATAATGATCCATATGGATGGTGGACTGAAGGTAGAGGATGGACTTTTAATGTTGGATTTGGCCTCGGCTTATCGATTAGTAGAATTGTCGTGATAGACGGATATGGTAATAAAGCTATTGCATGGTCATTTTATGGTGGAGGCTACCTTCCCACATCTTCTTTTTGCTACACATATCAGGAAACGTCAGCTGATAATATTTCACAGCTAGCTGGATGGTTCGGATTAGTTGGAGGTTCATTTGGCACAAGAGGAACTGCCTTTGGAGGTGATTATTTTGGATCGAACGAAAACGGCTACGATGGATACAATATTGATATTGGCGTAGGAACCCCGGGAGTAGAAATTCATGGGACGTTCGGATATACATGGCTAACTCATGAGGAAAATCCGAACTCAATCATGGATTATTCATTTAAAGATTCCATAGATGTTGGTGGTGGTTTTTCATGTTGGGGATTTACAGACCAAGGCGCACCAGTGGTTTCTATGAATGACCCGAGTACCTATAGTGATGCAGATTGGTACTACTAGAAATGAAATATAATATTACCTTTATACCATTTGTTATAAGCTTTTTTACTGAACTCCATGAAATATGTAGGAATTGCGATGATAATTGTAGCTTTAATTATTAGTCTGGTAATAACAACGTTTATATTTGAAATAGTTTTTCCTTTTAATCAGATTGCTTCGTTTGTGACAACAGCTTTACAACTAATTTTGGGATTAATAATGGTCTTATTTGCATCTCGTATAGAGAAATATACTCGTACCATATCAATTCGAATACATAAAAAACTAAGTGTTAAACTGTCAAATCTCTTGAATACTGAAGTAGAGGAAAAGCTAGTAAGTTGGTTTTTTATGCCAACGTATGGTGGACCCGTATTTGGGACATGGTACTTGAGAATTATAGGTTTATTCATCATATTAGCAAGCATACGTTGGAATCAATACCTTTCAGGTATAATCGGACTACATTGATAACATTTCCTTAGGGGGCACCTGTATCCAATAGGCACCTTTGTTCAAGCGTCCAATATTGCCAATAAATCATGGTTAATACCCCATGAAGGTTTCCACTATTATGAACAAAGGCAATGGGGAGGGTTTCTCGGTATTAATTGGTATCGGGGTTACTTTGACGAGATAAGCATTAGATCAGCTTTCTATGACCCCTTTTTTGCATACTATACTTTCCTTAGGCGGCACCTGTTTCAGGTGCCTCTTTGCAGCGGCAACGTCATCAAATGCAGGTAATAATTCATCATCTCACAGTGTTGCTGATGCCGGAGGAATGGGTGCAAGTCCAGGACCCAGCAATGGAAATGATGACGATGATGGTGATAACTATAAACAAAGCAATTTCGCTAAGAACGTTCGTAATAGAGAAGGTTTAACTCATGATCAGGTGAAAAAATTGAAGTTGGATGCCCACCATAGATTGGTACGACCATTTGGACCTTGGTTTGCGAAAAGGGGAATCAATATTCACAACCCAAGATATGGCAAACTTGTAGAACAATCATTGCATCGTAGTCAGGGTGGGGCATATACTAGAGAATGGGAATTTTTTATAGAGAAAAACAAGAACGCTACGATAGAAGAAATCCAGAATTTTGCTCAAGATATGCTTAGTAAGTATGGGTATTAAAAAGGAGACTACTAAATGGCGGCTCCAGCTTTTTGGGACTACTCTAATTTATTTCACTTTAGCGATCCAATTTCCAGTCGTTATTTGCGGTTGAGCGAACATAAGGACCGGCTTACTTTAGAAAAAGAAATCTTACTCTCCGAAGGAAAGTGGCAGCCGTCTAAACCCATTGTCATGAAAGGCTATATGGGAAGACAGATAGCTGATATTTTGTGGTCTGGCTCCATTCTGATGTGTGTATCACAAAAAGTTATCGATATATTGCTTGATAACCGGTTTACGGGCTGGTCGACCTTTCCAGTCGAAGTCTGTGATCGAAAAGGTGAACAATTACCCGGTTATTATGGTTTTGCAATATCAGCTTTCGTAGGAGAACAAGACCTTAGCCGGAGTGAGATAATCACAAAACCCGCACCCTCTGAGATCGGTAGTCCATATGCAGTATATAAGGGTGTCTTTTTCGATGAAAGAAAGTGGGACGGCAGCGATTTCTTCCGTATTACGGAAGGATTCATAGCGGTCACCA
>CAZFIM010000020.1:0-38991 GCA_964519615.1 uncultured Dehalococcoidales bacterium | reverse complement strand
CCACAGGCACGCAAATGGTGGACATTTCTCTTTTTAAACAGAGGTTTATTGATGCCATGGACGATGATTTCAATACAGCCCAGGCCATAGCAGTCATCTTCGACCTCACCAGAGAGATCAACCGCGCTATGGAGCAGAAAATAGATATAGAAGAAGCCCGCAAAACCCTTCAGGAATTTGCTGCTATCATGGGCTTTACCCTGATAGAACGGGAGAAGCCACCGCTCGATGCCGGCCCTTTAATTGATCTACTCATAGATATCCGTAAAGAGCTGCGCAACGCCAAACAATGGCAGACGGCAGACCTGATCCGCAACCGGCTGCTTGATATGGGTGTAGTACTTGAGGATTCGACAGTGGGGACTACTTGGAAACGTAAATAAAAAAGAGGTAATTTGTAAAAAACAGGAGATGCTTTATCCGTTTGCTAAGGTTATTTTGACCTGGACGCTATC
The DNA here is from genome assembly GCA_964519615.1 of uncultured Dehalococcoidales bacterium. GTDB lineage: Bacteria > Chloroflexota > Dehalococcoidia > GIF9 > UBA5629 > CAZFIM01. The sequence continues at coordinate 38,536 of CAZFIM010000020.1, read as the reverse complement.
GCCGATTGCAGCAGTCAATTGTTTTTGGGCGTTTCCACCTTTGACCGACAGCTCAAGGTAGCCGCTGCTCCCTATAATCGCCCCCAACCCTTCCATCTCATCATAACATCTGTGTATACCTTGTATACTGCTATTCTGTATTGTAATAATGCTGCTGTCTACGGCCGTGTGCTGCATTTTTATATTTGTCATCAGATTGCCAAATGTATCTATATGGACAATGCACCCTATAATGGAGCCATCCGCGTTTACCGAAGGACGAGGCAGCGGCAATGCATATATCCTGTCAATCTTCTCACCAAGATATTCCACAGGTACGCCCAATGACAGGTGCGCTGCAACAGGAGCAAAAACATCACGGCCGTGAAACACCGGGCTTACCGGATGTCTCCAGTATTCCTGACGGGTAAGTGCTACCGCTTCCAGTTGAGAACATAATGGATAAGCTGAAGTGCTATTGTCCAGGACAGAACCTGATTTAATCAATTCAGGACAATATTCCTCGATAATGTAGCTCAGCACGCCGTTATCCGGTGCTACAAAAAAATCATGTGGTGTTTTCAGTGCTATACCCCGGCGTGTACCGCCAACACCCGGATCTACAACAACCAGATGAATTGTTTTGGGCGGGAAGTTCAAGTGCGCTGTATACAGTAGAAATGCAGCCTGACGAATGTTTTGAGGCTCAATTTTGTGGCTGATGTCGATAATATTGGCGCCGGCATTAACGCTTACAATGGCACCTTTCACTGATGCCGCGTAGGCATCACCGGTACCAAAATCCGTGGTCAATGTAATGACCGAAGACATACATTATTAGCTCGTTATTAACTTCAAGCGCCCGCGACCAGAATAGACAGAATAACGAATAGCACCACCAGCGCTATAGTTATTTGAAAAAGACTTTTCTCAACGCCTCTACGGGTACGATACACGCTATCTGCCTGTCCGAATATACCACCGAGACCGCCACCTTTAACCTGAAGTAAAACGGCACCGACTAAGGCAGCTGCCACCAGTATTTGCGCTATAAGAAGAAAACTAGGCATCCATTCCTCCAAGATATTCCAGTAAACTTTTCCTCACCAGATCGGGATTTGCTCTGCCTTTACTCGCCTTCATAACCTGTCCGATAAGAAAACCAAGGGACTGTTGTTTTCCGCCCCTGTAATCTATCACAGCTTGAGCATTATTAGCAACAACACCGGCGACGATCTCGCCTATTTGGCCGCCATCGCTTATCTGGCTTAGTCCTTTTTCTGCAACTATAGTATCAGCATCTTTCCCGCTGGCAAACATCTCTTCAAATACCGCTTTGGCTGCGGGGCCGCCAAGCGTCCCCTTTTCAATGTTGTTTAGCAGTCCGGCAAGTTTTTCTGGCGTTACTCTGGTATCGTCGATATTTGTACCAGAAGCATTGAGCATTCTACTGAAATCACCTAGAAGCCAGTTGCTCACCGTCTTGGCTTTTCTGGTAAAACTATCACTTGCATATGAACCTGCAAATACTTTTACGGCTGACTCAAAGTAATCCGCCATAGCTCGCGGATCGATAAGAAGATTGGCATCGTATTCCGGTAATCCATACTGCTCAATAAAACGCCTGCGCTTCACATCAGGCAATTCAGGCAGACTGGCCTTTATCTGATCAACCCAGCTTTTTTCAAAGACCAGCGGAGGAAGATCCGGCTCAGGGAAATAGCGGTAGTCATGGGCATATTCTTTGCTCCTCTGACTTACGGTTATGCCCTTCTCCTCCACCCAACCCCTGGTCTCCTGTACAACTCTGCCACCGCTTTCCACTACCTTTTTTTGTCTTTCCGCCTCATACTGCAGAGCACGGTAAACAGCTTTGAAGCTGTTCATGTTCTTCACTTCCACTTTCGGCATATACTCTTTCATACCCACGGGGCGTATGCTGATGTTAGCATCACACCTGAAACTACCCTCCTCCATATTACCCGTCGATACACCGAGGTACTGTAAAACGGTACGCAGCCTCATTAAATATTCTCTTGCCTCTTCAGGAGAGGCAATATCAGGCTCGCCCACGATCTCCATCAGAGGAACACCCGCTCTATTTACGTCCATTAGGCTATAGCCTTCACCAGCGGATGAAACAACATGGGTTAACTTTGCTACATCTTCCTCCAGATGTACCCTGGTAATGCCTGCTTTCTTTTCAATACCGTCGATATTCAGTATCATAAAACCATGCTGCCCCATCGGGGCATCATACTGAGATATCTGATACCCTTTCATCAAGTCCGGATAAGGGTAGTTTTTTCGGTCGAATTTAGCAAAGCTTGCTATCTCGCAATTGAGTGCAAGAGCGGTCATTACGGTAAATTCAACAGCTTTTTTATTAATGGTTGGCAGCACACCGGGCATACCCATGCAGACAGGGCATACATGAGTATTTGGTGGAGCGCTGGCATAATCTGAATTACATGAGCAGAACATTTTGCTCCGTGTCAGGAGCTGTGCATGTACTTCCAGGCCGATGATAACTTCATAATCCACAATATCCGTTAGTATAGCAGTTTAAACAGTAAACGGGCAAGAAATCAGAACGATACCAGGGGATAGTAGATTTCAAGTTTCACTGATCGCATTCTCGATAAGCTCAAGCCGGGTAGTCTTACCACTTTTATCCAACTCCACTGCTACAAAATCAATACGCCACTGCGCCGGGAGATTAGTATGTGAAGCAATATAGTCCATAGCTGTTGCGATGATTTTCTCCTTTTTTGCTACGGTTACCGATTCCTCAGGGCTCCCGAAACCGGTCCCTGTCCTGGTACGTACCTCGATAAACACCAGCACTTTTTTCTTCTCGGCAATGATATCTATCTCTCCATGACGGCAGCGGTAATTGCTCGCACGCAGCTTATAGCCTTTCTTTTTTAAAAAATCCCCCGCCAGCTTTTCACCACGTTCGCCTATCTCCTTACGGTTCATATCAGTCTATGCATCTCCTTGACCGGACTGAATGTATGCCTGTGGATAGGACAAGGGCCATGTGTATGGAGACAATCAAGGTGTTGTCTGGTTCCGTAGCCCTTGTGTGCCGCCAGCCCGTAAACGGGGTACTGTCGGTCGAAGTCAGACATAATACGATCACGAGTTACCTTTGCTATCACAGAAGCGCAGGCAATAGAAAGACAAAGGCCGTCTCCTTTAATGATCGGCTTCTGCTTAATGGTAAGTGCAGGCACTGTCATCGCATCGAGCAACAAGTAATCAGGGATCATACTCAGGTCTTCCACCGCCAGACGCATAGCCAGCCTTGTGGCATTATAGATATTCATGGAATCGATCAGGTCTGATGAGACAACCCCGATGCCCACCGCCCTGGCCTGATCAAAGATCACATCGTAGAGCAGTTCTCTTTCCGGCTGCAGGATTAATTTGCTATCGCGCACACGGCTTAACTGCGGATACTCAGACTGCCGGGGCAATATGACAGCAGCAGCAACTACCGGACCAGCGAGTGCTCCCCTCCCCGCTTCATCGATACCGGCTATCGCACCGTATCCCTGTCCGTACAAGATATTCTCTTCAACAAGCCCTGGATAGACTATTCTCGTCATCTTTATGTCAGCTTTCGATTATACCCCCACCCAAAACCTCATTTCCACAATAAAACACAACGGATTGTCCCGGCGTGACCGCCCGCTGTGCCTCTTTTAGCTTCACATGTAACAAGCCGTCCTTCATATTGATGACGGCAGGCACAGCGGCGGAACGGTAGCGTACCTTTACATCCACCGCTTTTTCCCATCGTTGCGGTTCCTCCGCTACCCAAATGACATCCACTACCGGAAATTCATCGCGGTATAATCTATCCTCGGTACCCACTATTATCCGGTTGGCATGAGCATCGATAGCAGTTACATACATCGGTACCGTACATGCCAGACCAAGACCGTGACGCTGTCCGATAGTATAAAATGCAATACCTTTATGTAAACCTATCCGGTTCCCATCTATATCGCAAATTTGACCCGGTAAAAACGTGTATCGCTCGCTTAAAAATTGCCCGTAATCGCCTTTTACAAAACAGATATCCTGGCTGCTTTCACAAACGACTTTCTCCAGACCGTACTCATTTCCTTTACGCTGGACATCGTCAGACAGCATACCGCCAAGGGGGAAAAGTACTCTGCTCAAATGCGTACTCTGCAATCTATAGAGCATATAGGACTGGTCCTTTGAACTTTCAGCCCCTTTTAAAAGACGGTAATATCCATCACGGAAAATTACGTTCGCATAGTGGCCGGTGGCGAATGAATCAGCACCGCTGCAGAGAGACCTGTGCATTAGAAGGCCGAATTTCATAGCCTGGTTGCACATGATACAAGGATTGGGAGTTTTGCCCTGGCTGTATTCAGCACAAAAATAATCGATTATATGTGATCGAAATTCGCTCTTGAGGTCGATAGTTGTAACTGGAATATTGAGAATAGCACCTATGCGCCGGCAGAGGGTTTCATTTTTCTCTTCAGCCGCCCCATCTGTATCCCTGCCGCATATCTCGCTGTCATCGCTATAGAAAACGGCGTGAACACCTGTAACATCGTAACCTTGCTCCACCAGTACAGCAGCCGCCACAGCGGAATCCAGACCTCCGCTGAGAGCGACCGCAACTTTTTTTGTTGTCATCGGGCTGCGCTATCCTTTTGTGAGATAAGCGCTTCTACTTTTCTACGAATACGCACGCTGATCTCAGATCTGGAAAGCATTCCGTCGATTACCATCCAGCGCTTTTTTTCCATATCTGCCAGTTCAAGGAAACCATCGCGTACCTTCTGATGAAAGGATAACTTTTCCTCCTCGAATCTATCGTCAGGGCCATTATTCTTTCTTTTCAGGCCGCTGCCGGCAGGCATATCAAGTAATATGGTAAGGTCAGGGCTCACTCCCTGCGTCGCCACCTCGTTAATCCGTCTGACTATTTGCATATCCAGGCCGCGTGCATAACCCTGGTATACCGTTGTAGAATCTGCAAAACGGTCGCAGAGTACTATCTTTCCCTCCTGCAGTGAAGGACGTATCACCTCAGCTACAAGCTGTGCTCGGCTGGCATTGAATAACATAAGCTCAACAATAGGTTCTACGATTTCCTGCCTTTTTTTCTTCAGGACATGCCGGAGTTCATTGCCCAATATAGTCCCGCCCGGTTCAAAGGTAAGCACGGCATCATAGCCGGAGCCGCGTAGCCATTTATAGAGTTGTTTTGATTGATAGCTCTTGCCGCAACCTTCTCCACCTTCAAAAGTAATAAATAAACTCACTCTCTACTCCCGTGAACAATTGATAGAGGAATAAATCAACAAAATAGCAAAAAGGCTATTTTTTGCTGCCGAGCATTTTGACCCTCCGTGAGGGTTCCTTGCCCAAACTGAGGGAATCGATATTGTTACGTTTTGCCAGAAGGTGCTGTAAGCGGCGTATACTGGCATTCTGAGGCCGCAATTCTATTGACTCGCCGTTCTCTTTAATACAGGCAATAGCCCTGTCCGCTTCGTTCAACGCCTCACTCTGAGTCATTTCCTTGGAAGGCATGATGATGCTGTCAAGGCTGTATTTGAGATGCGGCAAATTGCTGCTCTTGATCGCACAGATGGGAATACCAGCATTCTCCGCATCCCTGATTTTTTGCGGTTTACGGCGATAATAATTTTTTGTCGTAAGCAGTAACGTTGCCTTTCGCAGATCATCAGTCAATTTCAAAGGTACATGCTTCTCTTTGGCTGCTTCCTCCAACTTGATACGGTTTATCCCGAATAAATATATTCGGGCTTCGTCCGGCTGTATTTTTTCATCCTGACGGTTTAATTCACCTTTATATGCCGTCGTCTCACTTTTACAGACCTCTCCTTCGTCACCAATCCAGCGCAATTCTGCTTTCTGCTCACTATTATGTAAAATGGAATCAACCGCTTCAGCTACATCAGGATGTACAACCACCCTGTCCCGTTCCTGCATTTCCACTACTATATCAAAAGTGGGAGGAGCTTTACGCTCCAATACGGACTTTTGAGTTCTTCTTCTGCGCGCTTCTTCATCTCCCAATGTCACGGTTTGAATGCCACCAACTAAATCTGAGAGAGTAGGATTCATCATAAGATTCTCCAAGCTGTTCCCATGTGCAGTACCGATTAATTGAACGCCCCTCTCGGCAATAGTTCTGGCCGCTTCTGCCTCGAGAGTTGTACCGATCTCATCAATGATAATTACTTCCGGCATATGATTTTCAACTGCTTCAATCATTACCGCATGCTGCAGCATGGGTTTGGGAACCTGCATGCGCCTCGCATGTCCAATGGCAGGATGGGGAATATCTCCATCTCCGGCAATCTCATTTGATGTATCTACAACGATCACCCGTTTGCTAAAGCTGTCTGCTAGAACCCGCGCCACTTCCCGCAGCATAGTGGTCTTACCTATACCCGGCCTTCCCAGCAGCAATACGCTTTTTCCTGATTCAACAAGGTCCTGAATGATTTTTACCGTACCGAAAACCGCCCTTCCCACCCTGCAAGTCAACCCGACTATATCACTTTCGCGGTTGCGGATTGCCGATATGCGGTGCAGCGTTCGTTCAATCCCGGCACGATTGTCATCGCTAAAAGACCCGATCCTGTTCACCACATAATCGAGGTCAGAGCGTGTTATCTCTTTCTCGCTCAATATTACATCTGCGCTCGGATATCTTGCTTCGGGAACACGCCCCAGATCAAGTACGATCTCCAAAAGCTCGCCGTTACCGCTCTGCTCCAGCAATGCACCACGTATATGTGCAGGTAGCACATCTAGCAGCGCATCAAGATCATCAGTTATTACCTTTTGTTGTACCATTTTCCTCGACCATATCCAGGAAATATTTATGAAACCGCGGATCATCGGTAAGTTCAGGATGAAATGCGCAGGCTAGAGCGCTACCCTGCCGTATGGCAGTCACCTGTCCTCTAAAAGTACACAGTATTTGCGCCCCATTCATCACATCTGTTATTACCGGTGCCCTGATGAAAACTCCTCTAAACGGCATTTCACCGAGATCCGGTATCGAAAGGTCAGCTTCAAAGCTGTCTACCTGCCGCCCGAAACCGTTACGCAGGACTTTTATATCAATAACACCCAGGGTCTCATATGGCAGCGAGGTGGCATTTTTAGCAAGCAGGATCATACCGGCACAGGTACCAAAAACGCAAAAACCGCTCCGGGCTTTATCCCTCAGCGGTTTTAAAAGTCCATATTCCTGCATCAACTTTCCCATGGTGGTACTCTCACCACCCGGGATAATCAATCCGTCCAGTCCATCCAGCTCGCAAGGAAGTTTTACAGAGCAAGCATCTGAATTTAGTTTACGCAACATATCAATATGCTCGGCCACAGCACCCTGTAAGGCCAGCACACCAATTTTCATATTACCAACCTCTGGTAGCCAGCAATTCTTCCGGCGGAATATTTTTAATGTCCAGCCCGGCCATAGCTGCCCCCAGATTTCTGGAAACTTCAGCTATAATATCGGGGTCCTGATAATGGGTTGTGGCCTTTACAATGGCTTTTGCCATCTTAGCCGGTTCCGATGATTTAAAAATACCCGAACCTACAAATACCCCGTCCGCGCCAAGCTGCATCATAAGCGCTGCATCTGCAGGCGTCGCCACCCCACCGGCAGCAAAGTTCACTACCGGGAGAGCACCTTTTTCATGTACTTCCATTATCAGTTCCAGAGGAGCACCCAGATTCTTGGACTCTGCTGTAAGCTCATCTTTCCCCAACGATAAAAGCCTGCGGATGCCTCCCTGTACCGCGCGCATATGGCGAACCGCTTCTACGATATTCCCGGTTCCAGCCTCGCCTTTGGTACGTATCATCGCCGCGCCTTCGGCGATACGTCTGAGAGCTTCACCTAGTTCACGACATCCGCACACGAAAGGCACGGCAAAATCATGTTTCCAGATATGATGACTTTCATCGGCAGGTGTCAGTACCTCCGATTCATCAATAAAATCTATCTTCAGTGATTGAAGGACCTGCGCCTCGACAAAATGGCCTATCCTGCATTTGGCCATTACCGGTATAGTGACAGCTTCCTGAATCCTGGTTATCACCGTGGGGTCCGCCATTCTGGCCACGCCTCCGGCGGCTCTTATATCTGCGGGCACACGTTCCAGCGCCATAACTGCACAGGCTCCAGCGTCTTCAGCGATGCGTGCATGTTCAGGGGTAACAACATCCATTATTACCCCACCCTTCAGCATCTGGGCTAGTCCTGATTTTACCTTGAAGGTACCTGTATCTTTGTGTTCATTAACCATTATCTATTATGTACCTCATTTATATTCGATTGCTCATCAGTATAATTCTACAATTGTTTATCAGCCATAGCAACCTTACTCAGCTTCATTTTATATTATGATATAATCGAGTACATGAAAATTCTCGGAATTGAAACTTCCTGCGATGAGACATCGGCTGCGCTTGTGGAGGACGGGGTATCCATACTCTCCAATGTAATTTCATCTCAAATCGATATACACGCACGTTACGGCGGCGTTGTACCGGAAGTAGCCTCGCGCCAGCATCTTCTCTCTATATTACCGGTGATAAAAAAGGCCATGTCATCAGCACAGGCAGGATGGAACGATATCGATGCCGTTGCCGTCACCTTCGGCCCCGGACTGGCCGGTTCACTTCTGATAGGTGTAAATATTGCCAAAGCTATTGCATTTACTCACACTTTGCCCATTTTGGGCATTAATCACCTGGAAGGCCATATCTATTCCAACTGGCTTTACGGTCGGATTCCACTCTTCCCCTGCCTTTGTCTCATCGCTTCCGGCGGACACAGTGACCTTGTGCTAATGGGTGATCACGGAAATTTCAAGAAAATAGGACGCACCCGTGACGACGCTGCTGGTGAAGCCTTTGACAAAGGCGCAAGGATATTGGAACTGGGGTATCCGGGGGGGCCGGCCATCGAAACTGCCGCAAAAAAAGGGCTGCCGGGGCTCACATTGCCGCGCGCATGGTTAAAAGGCACCAACGATTTCAGCTTCAGTGGGGTAAAGACCGCTCTGCTGCATCTGGCACAGGCGAAAGAGAATATCGATGACAGATGGACGGCAAACGCCGCAGCCAGTTATCAACAGGCAATTATCGAGGTTCTGGTTACCAAGACCATAGAGACGGCACACGAATATAACGTACGCCAGATACTTTTAGCAGGTGGAGTTGCCGCCAATCGCACTCTGGGAGACTATTTCCACGATCACTCCCCTATCGAGGTACTGATACCGCCTCCCATCCTCTGTACCGATAATGCCGCAATGATCGCCTCCTGCGGTTATTTTCATCTCCTTGCCGGAAATGCTCAGGGGTTAGATCTTGACGTGGTGCCGGGACTTGGATTCTAGGAACAAATGTATTCTATTTCTTGTGCTTTCTATCTGATACCACTGGACAGCTTGCGCAAGCACGGTGCCGGCAGTATGTCTTGAAAATATAGAGCAACCCCTGCTGGCTGCAGGCATTCATACTTGCGCCGTGCCCCACACCGAGATTTCCTGCCATCAAACGGGTAATGTAGTTTTGTCCCGTAGCCGGATAGCATGAGTATAATCTTAGAGCTTTTTCAGCAAGAGTCTTTCTTTTTGCTGCTAATGCATATGAATATAAATAAGGAAGGATTATGTTGACAACTATCTCACCCGCACGCATTTTGCCCAGCAGTGCCGGCCTTTTCTTGCGCCTCATATTATCAGTTCTTTCCACAATCAATCCTTCCTCAAGACCGGCATGATAATTGTGATCAGGTGCAGCTTGTAGCAGTTCAAGCATGCCGCTTAAAAACCCGCTTTTACGATAACGCATCACCAGCTCCGCTGCCGCCTCAATACGGTACAGCGGGGTGTTACCCGGGCGGATACCGTAAAGACACCATTCCTCTCTGCTCATAGCAGGTTCTCTCCCGCTTCTTTGCCACAAGCGCTTAAGTTCCACATAGTACCCGCTGTTCGTTTTTTCTGTGCTGCGGTTCTTGCTGCATTCCAGCAGACCTGCACTTCCCAGCATAAGAGCAACCACTAATGTACGTCCCCCGACTGCTTCCCGTTTAAGTGTCTCGCATGAAATCAGATCAGCCAGTTTTTCAAAGGCAGACGTATTGCGGCTATATCCTAGTGCACCCATGATTCCGCGAAAGAGCATCTGTTCTGCGTCATTTTCACCCTGCACTGTCCGGAAATAATCCGCTTTGGCTTCAAAGCGTTTATGACCGCATTCAGCCAGTATTGTCTGCAGCATGCCGCCTTTCCGCACCATCTGCGCTGCCGGACAAGTACGTGCCGGTAGTAGCGGCTGGTTCTGATTTACCTGACACCCGCTATCGCCGGTCGTTTCCATAAGCGTTCGTAAACTTACAGTCGGTATCATACGACCGTTCTCAAGGACGGTGGGAATATCTCCGGAATGCCACATAACCACATGCAGGGCTACATTGTTATAGCGGTTGTCTCTGTGATGTCCGTGCATATACCATTCTCGCGCATCGACATGCAATTCTACATCCCCAAGCATCAGCCGCCCGTCGATAGCAAAAATTGCGTCCTGAAAATCACAACCGGGACCGGATACTGGTCTTCCAGCATAGATCTTACGGAAATGCTCTCCTTGATCAGTGAGCAAATCCGTAGAAATAGGGCTCTGCCAAATACCGCATACCAGCTTTTCTGATATCATAATATTATATTGTACATCGCATTCAACTATCGAATCCATACCTGCAACTCATTGCCGGAAGAAATATAAACCGGTGTACCGGTTTATAACTGAAATCCATTTAAGTGAATATCAGTGCTCTTCATGCCGGAGAGCACTTTACATCATTTTTTTTTTGTGTTAAGATAATTAGCACTCTAGACCGTTGAGTGCTAAAAAATGAAATTTTTAAATAGGAGGTACAGATGGCATCTAAACTTCAACCGTTAGGTGACAGAGTAGTCATTAAACCGATCGCAAGAGAGGAAGTGACAAAGGGCGGAATCGTCCTGCCCGACACCGTCAAAGAGAAGCCCCAGGAAGGGGAGATCATCGCAGCAGGTCCCGGCAGAATGACCGAGGATGGAAAAAGGATTGAGATGGATGTAAAAGTGGGCGATATAGTTATTTATGCCAAATACGCCGGCACAGAGTTTAAAGAAGACGGCGAAGAGCTGATCATACTCAGGGAAAGCGATATTCTGGCAAAGAAAGGCAAGAAATAGCCCCAGGGGCTGAATTCTTAAAAGGAGGATATTAAGGAATGGCAAAACAGATTTTATATGGCGAAGATGCCCGTCGAGCCCTGAAAGCAGGAATCGACGCACTTACCAATGCAGTTAAAGTCACACTGGGCCCCAAAGGACGCCCGGTAGCACTGGACAAGAAATTCGGAGCACCCAATGTAATCAATGACGGCGTTACCATCGCAAAAGAGATCGATTTACCCGATCCTTTCGAGAACATGGGCGCACAGTTGGTAAAAGAAGCTTCCAGCAAAACCAATGATAAATGCGGAGACGGCACTACCACTGCCACCATTCTCTCACAGGCCATGGTGACCGAAGGCTTTAAAAATATCGCTGCAGGAGCCGATGCTATGGCGCTCAAGCGCGGCATCGAGGCCGGTGTAGAAGCGATCGTTGAAGAGCTGAAGAAGATGGCAATACCGGTAACCACCAAAGAGCAGGTTGCTCAGGTAGCCACCATCTCTGCCGCTGATAAAGAGATAGGCACTCTTATAGCCGAGGTTATGGAAAAAGTCGGCAAAGACGGTGTTATAACCGTTGAAGAGTCCAAAGGACTGCTGTTCGAGACTGATTATGTTGACGGCATGGAGTTCGACCGCGGCTATATCAGCCCTTATTTCATCAGCAATACAGAGCTTATGAAAGCAGAACTGGAGGACCCCTATATTCTGATTACTGATAAAAAGATTTCAGCTATAGCAGATATTCTTCCTGTGCTGGAGAAAGTACTCCAGGTCACCAAGAACATTGTCATTATTGCCGAGGACATCGAAGGTGAAGCTCTGGCCACTCTGGTCGTCAACAAACTCAGAGGCACTATGAACTGTCTGGCAGTAAAAGCGCCGGGATTTGGTGACAGGCGTAAAGCGATGCTGGAAGATATCGCTATTCTCACTGGCGGTAATGTTATTTCAGAGGATGTCGGCAGAAAGCTGGATGCGACTACCGTCGCCGACCTTGGTAGAGCGCGCAGAGTGGTTGCTGATAAAGATAATACTACCATCGTCGAAGGCAAAGGCAATGAGGCCGCTATTCAGGCCCGTATCAAACAGATTAAAGCTCAAATCGATGAGACAAGCTCCGACTATGACCGGGAAAAACTACAGGAACGTCTGGCAAAACTGGCCGGCGGAGTTGCGGTTATTAAAGTCGGTGCCGCGACGGAGATAGAGCTTAAAGAGAAAAAACACAGAGTTGAAGATGCTCTCTCTGCTACTAGAGCCGCTGTGGAGGAAGGTATCCTACCCGGAGGCGGCGTAGCCCTGCTTAATGCCAGCGCTATTCTGAGCAAGGTCAAACTCAGCGGTGATGAATCGACCGGCCTGTCCATTATCAGGAAAGCAGTTGAAGAACCGATTCGTCTGATTGCGATCAACGCCGGGCAGGATGGCTCAGTTGTTGTCGACAAGGTAAAACGCAGCAAGAAGGGCGAGGGGTATGATGCCGCCAACGATACCTACGGCAACATGGTAGAAAAAGGCATCATAGACCCGCTTAAGGTTACAAGGACTGCTCTTGAGAATTCATCCAGCGTAGCCAATATGATTCTGACCACAGAGTCACTGGTTACTGATATACCCGAGAAAGAGAAGACTCCACCTATGCCACCCATGCCGGAGTATTAATACCTGAAACGCAGAATTCGCAAGAATAAAAAGGGGCTGCTCTATTGGGCAGCCCCTTTTTATTCTCTATTGCGCTCTAAAAATGGAGCAAATTTAAAAACCTGTCTTCCCGTTTATTAAGCGGTCCAACCACTGCCAGGTTCAGTTTCTCTGAACGCAGTAAAGTATCCGCTACGCGGCTAATATCCTTGATGGTCACTGCATCAATCCGTGCAGCGATTTCCTCCACTGTCATAATTTTTCCCGTTAATATCTCCTGTGCACCCAGCCAGTTGGCCACATTACGACTATTCTCCAGTGCCATGAGTAATCTACCCTTCGCCATTTCCCCGGCGCGGGCTAGTTCTTCCTCCGTAACATCCTCTTTTATCTTCATAAGCTGATCTATAATCTTGCAAAGAGCCTCTTCTAGACAAGAAGGATCGATACCGGCATGTATGATGAGACTGCCTGAATCAATAAAATGATCGATACTGCTGCCTATTTCATAAGCAAGCCCCAGTTTTTCTCTCAGCTCCACGAACAAACGGCTGCTCATTCCTTCTCCCAGTATAGTACTGAGCAAATCTACGGCAAAACGATCATCATCAAATATGGAAACCCCCTGTACCCCGAGGCTGATCTGTGCCTGTTCTATATCTCTTGTCTCTATATGTACGCGTGCCCCTGTTTGACCGGATATAACAGCAAAACGGGGCGCAGCAGGCATCATCTGCCAATCGCTCAATATTGAATTAACATTATCTATAATACTGTCCTGTTTGAAATCACCGGCTATTGCCAGTACCGCATTGTTGGGCAAATAATGTTTGTTGTAATAATCCACTATCTGCCGGCCGGTTATGCTTTCAACGGTCTCTTTTCGACCTGCAACATCACGCCCCAGAGGCTGCGCCGGCCACATCAATTCATCAAAAAGCATCTCTACCTGTTGACGCGGGTTATCCAGCGTCATGTTGATTTCCTCGAGTATAACGCGGCGTTCCTTCTCCATATCATCGGCACCGAAACGAGGAAATCGGACAAGGTCAACCAGCACATCAAGTGCCCGGGCAAAATGCTGTCCTGCAACTCTAGCCCAATATACGGTCATCTCCTTATCGGTACCACCGTTAAGCACGCCGCCTATACTTTCAATAGCTTCGCTGATTTCCTTGGCTGTCTGTCTTTTAGCCGTTCCCTTAAAACAAAGGTGTTCAATGAAATGCGAAATACCTGACTGGGCTTCCACTTCATAACAACCGCCGACACCTATAAAGAGTACGATGGATACCGATCTGGCGCCGGGTGTGTTAGACAGCAATATTCTAAGTCCATTATCAAGAAAAATTTTTTGATACAAAGTTCTACTATTGTATCCTTCGCCTGTGAGTCAGTCAATCTTACTCATGTCGTTATTTTATATCCTCGTGTAATTGTAAATTTCTGTATACGGTGATTAAATTTCTCATAATGGTATAATAGGTTAAAATTTTAAGTATCCATAAGATCCGATATAATCCGAGAACTATATGTGGAGTACGATAGGACAACCTGACGCCGTTGCGCTTCTTGACCGTGCGATAAAGAGGGGATCACTCGCGCATGCATACCTGTTTGCCGGCCCTGCGCATGTCGGTAAAGCAAAACTAGCACTGGAACTGGCCCAGGCGGTCAATTGCTCGGGAAGTAAACCGCCGTGCGGCCGCTGCACGTCCTGTGTTAGGATAGCGGAAGGCAAACATGCAGACGTGATAGTAATCGGAAGAAGCAGTAAAGCTGCATCCTCAGGAGAAAAGTTGAGGTCAAAAATCAGCATCGAAGACGTCAGAGAGATTGAGCACAGTGCCAATCTTTCACCGTATGAGGGTAATTACAGAGTATATATTATCGATGGAGCCGAGGACCTATCAGGAGAAGCTGCCAACTGCTTTTTGAAAACGCTCGAAGAACCTCCTCCCAATGTGATAATGGTCCTGCTAACCACTGAACCGGGACAGCTTATACCAACTATTATTTCACGCTGTCAGAAAATCGAGCTTAAGCCCGTCTCAATTAAGGAAATAGAAAGCGTCCTGCTTACGTCACCCGGTCTTGATGAAAATCAGGCAAAGCTCCTGGCCCTGCTGTCAGGTGGTTGTATCGGATGGGCAATTAGCGCTTCGGCGGATGAAGGTTTTTTACAAAAACGCGCTGAAGCGTTCTCTGAAATGGCCCCTCTGTTCAGCTCTACCTATACTGAGAGATTCGACTATGTATCGCGGCTAGAACAGGACAGAGAGCGTATCGATGCAACTCTGACATTATGGTTGAGCTGGTGGCGCGACCTCCTGTTAATAAAATGTGGACTTGACGATAAGATAATTAATATTGATTATAAATCTTTACTGCAATCATGGGCAGAACACCTGCAACTGACGGAAATAAGAAGCTTCATACAGGCTATCGAAATATCAGCAGACCGTTTAAAGGCCAATGCCAATGCGCGTCTGGTACTGGAGGTCATGATGCTGAATATGCCGGGCAACAAAGATCACAGCGGTCAAATAACGATCACATAATAAGGTTTTAATATGATTGAAATAGTAGGAATACGGTTCCACCCTGCCAATAAAATATACTATTTCCACACCAATAATCTTCAGCTTTCAATCGGAGATAGTGTTGTGGTTGAGACTAATCGAGGCAAAGAACTGGGGAAAATTGTTATCGGCTCCCATGAAGTTGAAATTGAAGAATCGGCAGAACCATATAAACCCGTCCTGCGCATAGCAGCGGAAGATGATTTCGACCAGGCAAATCAACGGGCAACCAAAAACGAGAAGGCTTTTTCAAAAAGTGAGGAATTTATTAATAAGCTTAATCTGCCCATGAAACCCATTGCTGCCCAGTACAATCTCGACGGCAGTCATCTTACCGTTTTTTTTAGTGCGGAGAAAAGGGTGGACTTCCGTGAACTCGTGAAGGAACTCAGCCGTAGTCTCAAGACACATGTCGAGCTCAGACAACTGGGTGCCAGAGATGAAGCCAAAATGATCGGCGGTCTGGGCCGATGTGGGTACCCCTTATGCTGCGTCACCTTTCTAAGCGAATTCAATCCTGTCTCTATCAGGATGGCTAAAGATCAGAATATAACACTGAATCCTATGAAAACATCCGGTTTATGCGGCAGGCTGCTATGCTGTCTCGCTTATGAATGCGAGCACTATCGCAACATGAGGGAAAAAATGCCGTCGCCAGGCCAGGACGTCCAGAGCCCTCTTGGCCCTGCCAAGGTTCTTTTCACCAACGCTATTAAAGAAGCGGTGACTGTCCAGCTTGAGAGTGGTGCCAGCGTGGAGATTGCCCTTACGGATATATCGTGGAAAAGTAAACACTCTCACGAGAAAAAGAAGAATTCGTAATCGACTATTGGCGAAAATACTTATTCCACTCCACGTGGGTATGCAAATAATAGAATGGTATATAGTAATTCTTTTTAAAGGGAGCCCGGGGTTCTTTCAATAAAGGCATACCGGCTTCACCGGGTGTACGTCCGGCTTTCCTGCGATTGCAGGGAATACAGGCAGTTACCACATTCTCCCAGCAGTGCAGTCCACCTGAACGTTTGGGTATCACATGGTCGATGGTAAGGTCTTTCACCACAGTACCGCAGTATTGGCAAATGTATTTATCCCGGCTGAAAACTTCAACTTTTGTCATTTTACGCTGCAGGAGTGGACGCTTGATAAAATAGACTACACGAATTACTGAAGGAATATCGAAAGCGCCTTCGATAGACCGCATCATTCCCCGCCCGTTCTCAATGACCTCGGCCTTTCCACGTAACAACAACACCATGGCACGTCTGACCCGACACACATTGAGCGGCTCATAATTCTGGTTAAGAACCAGCACAGGTAAGTTTATTACGGACCCGTCCATGCTAAACCTAAAATATTGTAACAAGAAACATCAATTCGAACAACAATATCCCGGCTGACATGCACATCATATACGTCTATGAACTGAGCAGCGGATATATTTTGCAGGAAAGAACCGGATATTTACGCCCGGAATATTTACGTACTCTTGCCGGAAGAATTGGGACGCGTTTTCGCACTCCTGGTCTTTTTCCCTATGTCACCCCGGTAATCAGGAACCCGAATATTAAATACCAGACTGATACTGGGATCCACCAATCGTGAACTGATACGTGCTTCTATATCTTCCAGAGGATAACTTGTAGTAATAACCGTCGCCAGCCGTGCGTTATAGCGGTAATTGATAAGTTGATATAATTTTTCCTGTGCCCATGGAGTGGTACATTGTTCACCAAAATCGTCGAGTAAAAGTACGGGCGCTTTACGAATCATTTCGAAGAGACTATCATATGAATTCTTGCTATCTGGACTAAAAGCTGAGCGAAGATGATCGAGCAGGTCAGGTACTACAATAAATAACGGCGGTTCACCCCGAGCTCTCAGGTGATTTGCGATAGACGCAGCCAGGTGAGTCTTACCGCAACCGTTCACTCCTAAAAAAACCAGCCACCCCTGCGGGTATTCTGCAAAGTTTTTCGCGACCTTAAAAGCATTACCCAGATTATCGCGCTCCTCGCTGCTCAGGTTCATCCTCCGCGAATCAAAATTCTGAAAGGTCATATCGCGCAGCAATTGCAATTGCATACCGTCGAGCCGGTCAAGTGCGTTAGACTTTGATTTTCCTATAATATATATGTTGCAGAGATTCTGATCCAGCAAGTGACCGCTGATACTATCATCAATCTCATCTACCGGAACATAGGTCGTTATTACGGTGGGAAGCTGTAGATTATATCTGTGATTGAGAAGTTGCTCAAGTTTACCCTTTGCCCAGGGAGTGTTCACCGTCATAGTAAGATCATCGAGAATAAGCAGCGGCACGTTTTTAACCTGTTCAAAGAGACTGTCATGTTCGGTATCGCTGTTGGGATGGAATGCTGCTCGTAAATGGTCCAGAAGATCGGCTGTAACTATATAGAATACCGGCTCTGCCTTCTGCAGTCGTAGATTAGCGATTGCACAGGCTAAATGAGTTTTTCCGCATCCATTCGGCCCTACCAGAATCAGCCAGCCTTCAGGCTGTTCCGCATATTCACGAGCCGCTTCAAAAGCACGAGGGAAATTGGCAACAGGTTCTTTACCCGGTCTACCCTGAGGCTGCAAGTTTTCGAAAGTTAAACGGGAAAGCGCGCCAAGATTACTGAACTGCTGAAGATATGCCAGCCGTTTGCCGCGCAATACTCCCTTTACACACCGGCAGGGTACAACCGTGCTGTAATCAGGTTTTCCATCCTCCTGCAGCGGATGTACAAAACGAGCCCCATGGCAGAGCGAGCAAGCAGAAAGCTCAGCCGCATTCTCAGTGTTCGATAAGATGTCCGTATCTTCCGCGGATATATTTTCCGGTATCGCTTTGCTTTTTAGAATATGTTCCAGGCTCTCCATCAGCTTTTCCTTCAGTTTTCCAGCGCTCCAGTATTCTGGATATATATTTCCAGTTTCTCTTGTTCATAGTGACAGCTTCTTTCATCGCTTCTGCAATCCAATCGGCAGGATAAAGACTTTCAGCTTCCTTAAGCTCCTCCGCAATAAGAGGTGTAATCATCCCGATATTCTGTTCATATAATGTAAAGATATTTGAAACCGCAGCGGTGCCTTTATCTTTAGCAGAATGCACTGCCCAATCAGGTAATGCAAGTTCACCACATTCGATTCGCCTGACAGCCCTTCTTTCTGACTCCGAATTAATTAAATACGCCTTTTCTTTCTTTCCTCTTTTTTCCAGATTAATAACCAGCAGCGTTCCACGCTCAAGCGCCAATTCTAACGCATGCTCCAGTACTGGTTCAAAAGGCTGTCCATCATTAACAAGACCAACCTTCAGCACCGGCTCTGTGACTAATTCCGAATGTGTGATCATCCGTGGATATCCCCGCCTTTTGCTGAGTACCCATAATATATAAAGGGTCACTTTTAGCTCTGAAATATCCTTAATCTTGGGCAAGCAGGCAGAAAAAAAGAGATTAGGGACAGGAGTTACCTCTGCCTTATCAGGAAAACCGTTAAAATCATGCTCTGTCATTTGTCTTATTTGCCAAATTTTGTCTGAACTGATTGAATCGATTCCGCATCGAGATTAAAAAATCTGGTTGTTTTGGAATCAAAACGAAGCTTCCCTTCACCTATTGGACCATTACGGTTCTTGGCCACGATAATTTCTGTAATACCTTTGTCATAAGCTTCATCAGCCTGTATATCGCCCCAGGGCTCAAGCGATTTATCCCTTTCCTCACGATGAAGAAACATAACCACATCGGCATCTTGTTCAATACTACCGCTGTCCCTTAGATCAGAAAGCCCCGGCCTGCGCACCGGGCCGGAATGGTCCGGTCTCCTGAGCTGCGACAGAGCCAATACGGGAACATTAAGATCGCGCGCCATGAATTTCAGTGAGCGTGTAATCTCACTGAGTTCCTGATACCGATTTTCCGTCCTCGTATCCCCGCGGATCAACTGCAAATAATCAACAATTATTAAATCAAGGGGATGTTCAAAATCAAGCCGGCGTGATTTGCTGCGCATTTCTACTACGCGCATCTGTGCTGTATCGTCAATAAAAAGAGGAGCCTCTGAAAGCACCGCGGCTGCTTCCATCACAGCCTGTTCATCGCCTTCCGAAAAATGCGCTCTTCGTATCCTGGCTGAGTTAACTCCAGACTCACTGGAAAGAAGCCTTTGTCCTATTTCCTGTCTGGACATTTCCAGACTGAATACTGCCACACAGGCTTTTTGTTCAATAGCAGCATTGCGGGCGATTGTCAATGCCAGACTGGTTTTTCCCATACTGGTGCGCGCACCGAGCACAACCAATGATGAGCGCTGCAGGCCCATGATCAGATCATCCAAAAAGGAAAGTCCGGTCATAATAAAGGGCGACTGGCTTTCTTCCGTTAAAGGCTCCGTCTCCTTAAAGTAGTCACCCAGTATGTTGCTGATAGAAATAAATTCACCATGCCCTCTCCTCTCCCTGACTTTAAATAACTGGTCCTCTGCCCTTCCTATGGCAGCTTCAACATCCGCATCGGCTTCATATCCTATCGCCGCAATACGGTCTGCTGCGCTGATGAGCCTGCGCATCGTTGCCAGCCGGGCAACGATCTGAGCGTAATACTCTATATGTAGTGATGTTGGGACATTGGCGACAAGATGGCTTAAATAGGCGGCACCGCCGGTTTCTTCCAGCCTTCCTCGCTGAGCCAGTTCACGTGCAACCGTTATCTGGTTAATGCCTTCATGACGCTCAAATAGCGTCTCACACACCTCGTAGATCCATCTGTTTGCCTGAGAAAAAAAATCCTCCGGTTTTATGGTGGAAGTGACCATAAAGATGGCATCTTCATCTATCAGCAGTGAACCTAATACCGCTTCCTCTGCATCTGTATCATTGGGGGGCAGTCTGCCGTCAACCATTCCGGCTATTCCTCTTCAATCGTTACACTCACGTTTGCTTTGATATCGCGGATCAAAACAAGTTCAACCTCGTGTGTCCCAAGGGTACGCAGAGGTTCAGATAATTCTACTTTTTTCTTATCTATCTCAATACCACTTACCTTTGTAAGCTCAGAAGCAATATCAGCAGCAGTAATTGAGCCGTGAATACGTTCTTTATCCCCGGCTTTTGCCTTGAACTTGATTTCCGTACCATTGAGCTTTTGTGCCAATGCCTTCATATCTTCCAGTTTCTGTTCCTGGCGTTTGGCATCAGACTTCACTTTCTGCTCATAAGCCTTGACTGCCGGTTTTGTGGCAATCATAGCCAGGCCACGAGGTATGAGATAGTTCTTGGCATAGCCGTCAGCTACCTCTTTCATCTCACCTTTTTTCCCTTTGGCTGATACATCTTCCAGAAATATTACTTTCATCTTACCTCCATTTATGCTATATAAATCACTTTGTAAAATCAGTGTTTACTATTATTGCGACGTCGGCAGCGGCATAAACTACTTTGCCGAAGCATCAGCTGCACCGGTAAAATCGTTCCTGACTTTATTAAGCAGTTTTGGATTGCCGAGGAGATCAACGACCGTCATTGCCATTGCCTTGGCAGCGTCGATAAGTCCCTTGTGGCCGCTTTCAGATGCAGCTGCCTGTGCAAATTCATGGGTATGGATTGAAATACCCGGAGCAACTATTGCGATCGAAGGATGAATGGCGGGTACAACCTGGCTGACATTACCGGTATCGGTACTTCCGATCGAGCAGCTTTCATTATAGGGCAAAACTTCCCGTCCCAGACTGGTAAGATTATCTGCAAACAATTTTTCCAGAATACGGTTATTTTTCATGGCGTCATAGGCCAATTCAGCCCACTTATATTTCAAGACGGCGCCGGTAGAGGTGGCAGCGCCGGAAAAACATGCGAGCACCCTCGGCATCAGTTTTCTTAAATACGCACCATCAGGAGCCCGCACGATAAAATCAGCCTCCGTATATTCAGGCACGATATTTGCAGCCTCCCCACCCCGGGTAATTATTCCATGGATTCTTGCTTTATCCACTATATGCTGCCGCAAGGCATTAACAGCATTGAAGGCAAGTATCATAGCATCAAGCGCATTAATGCCCTGTTCCGGATGTGCTGCGGCATGTGAAGCCTTGCCGTGAAACTCTATATGCAGACTAATACATGCCAGACTTTCTACCGTCGAGATGTTTCTTGAAGCAGGATGAACGATCAACACCGCATCGATATCCGAAAAAGTACCTTCATCCACCATGATCGCCTTTCCGGCATAAAATTCTTCAGCCGGTGTACCTATTACTGCTACAGAACCGCCGCAGGCATCGACCACCAATTTGGATGCAATACCTGCTCCAACTGCAGATGCCCCTATCAGATTATGACCACAGGCATGCCCCATTTCAGGCAAGGCATCATATTCGGCCAGCAAGCCGACAGCCGGTCTTTCAACCCCATATACAGCCTTAAATGCAGTTTTTAGCTTTTTACTGCCTTTTTGGACATCAAATGAATTTTTCTTTAGATATTCAGTAAGCCATGCATATGCCTTTTCTTCTTTGAAGGCCACTTCCGGATTGCTATGAATACGATCGCTTAACTCGATAAGCTCATTTCTGTAAAAATCAACCCGAGCAATAACCTGCTGCTTTAATTGCTCAAGTATGGTATCCTCTTTTGTCATCGGCGGAGCTTTCTCTTTCATTTGCCCATTATACCCCATGCCTGAAGTTGTGTCCTAGCAACAGGTTTCCATAATCACTCTTATTATTATAAAACTCTTTACCTCAACTACTGGTTTAACACGGCCGGTATTCCATGATATCCTATAGACCTGCCCTTGCAATATAAATAGCATTTACAGGAAAGGAGTAATATGGAAACATTGGAGGTCATTCACAAAAGAGCAAGCTTGAAGCTTCGGCTTATTCCCCGTCCTGTCGAACAGGAAAAAATAGTTAAGATATTGAAAGCGGGGCAGGTAGCTCCTTCAGCGCGGAACAAACAGCCCTGGCGTTTTATCATCGTGGAAGATAAAAAAACTATAGATGAAGTAGTGAGTAAATCGTTCTCAGACGTAAATCAGCCTTTCAAAAATGCTCCGGTACTTATTTTTGCATGCGCCGCACCGTCCGATGACATCATCAGAGATGGTAAGGAATATTACCTTTTTGATGTAGGATTGGCAATGGAAAACATGGTCCTGGCAGCAACGGATATGGGTCTGGCATCCCATCTCATGACAGGTTTCGAAGAATCGGTAATAAAGAATATTCTCGGCATTCCCGAGGAGACAAGAGTTGTGGCCTGTACTCCGATATCGTATCCTGAAGGTGATAACTACGATGCCGCAGCACAGGAAAAGCTGGGAGAGCGGACAAGAAAAAGCCTTAAGGAAATCTGCTACCACGAAAGATGGAACAAGGCATATAAGTGGTAAGCGGGCCAATATAATCCTTATGTAAATATCCGCGTCATATCTATGACCATGTGTAATAGAGGAGCGCTATGAAATTTAAAGAGTCCACCGTTCCGATCGAAAAGTTAACGAAATTTACCCGGGAAGAGAGAAAACAATATCTCGACGGCAGGCTGCAAGAGCTGGTTAAATATGCTTGTAAGAAATCAGCGGCTACAAGAGCACGGCTTGAGCAGGCAGGCATTAAACCATCTGACGTTCACGGGATTGGTGATCTGTCTGAACTTCCGGTCCTGCGTAAAGACGATCTGATCGATTTGTACAAAACTAATCCTCCCTTTGGTGGGCTCGCGACAGTTCCTGTACATGAGCTTGAGCGCATTTATGTCTCGCCCGGACCTATCTTCGATCCCTATCATCAAAGCATCACCTTCTGGCGATGGATGGCTCAGCTTATGTGTGAGATCGGTTTCGGCAGTGATGATATCGTACTCAATGCCTGGTCATATCATATGGTTCCGGCAGGGCTAATGGTAGACGAAGCCCTCAGACGCGTAGGCGCAACCGTTATACCCACGGGAGTAGGCAACACCGAGCTTCAAGTACAGGTCATGAAACAACTGCAGGCGACGGGCTTTTTCGGTGCCGCCAGCTTTTTTATGAATATTATAA
The DNA here is from genome assembly GCA_964519615.1 of uncultured Dehalococcoidales bacterium. Lineage (GTDB taxonomy): Bacteria > Chloroflexota > Dehalococcoidia > GIF9 > UBA5629 > CAZFIM01. The sequence continues at coordinate 14,999 of CAZFIM010000020.1, read as the reverse complement.
GCAAAGCAGAAGAAATGGGCTTTAATATTGTCAGGGATTTTAATTTGAAACTGGCATGCATAGGAGGAGAGATGGGCGGCGGACCTATCAGAAAACTGGTAGAGGAGAAATACGGTATCACCACGCGCGATGTATACGGCACAGGTGATGTAGGACTCATGGCATATGAATGCCGTGAAAAAAGAGGGTTACATATTGCAGAAGATGTTATTGTTGAAATACTCAATCCGGATACGGGCAATCCGGTAAGGGAGGATGAGACAGGTGAGCTGGTTATTACAGCCATAGACGAATCATACCCGCTGCTGCGTTTCGGTACGGGCGACCTGGTAGGCTGGATACATGACCCCTGCCCATGCGGCCGGACAGCCCTCCGTATAACTCACATTCTGGGCAGGACAGGAGAGGCTGTGCGGACGCGGGGAATGCTCATCCATCCCAGACAATTACAAAGAGTGCTTACATCTTATGAGGAGATAGTCAGATATCAGGCTGTCGTTACACGTGAAGGATTTCGTGACCGGCTCACCCTGAGAATCCAGCTTGCTGATGATTATAGTGCAGATACAAATAATCTTGGTACCGCCATAATCAGGCAGGTAACAGAAGCGATACGGATTAAACTTGATAGCGTTGAGTTTGTGGAAAAAGGTGACATCGTAGAGGACTGTAAAATAATCTCAGATGAGCGGCAATACTAGCACTCCGCTTTGATTAAAGTGATGCCGATATGCGCTAAAGCATGATTTTACATAGCAATTGTTCCAGCGAAAGCAGCGGCTGAATAGTCACAAGCTAAATAGCCATACAACCTTCTCAACGTAAGACGCAGGAGAATAGACTCAATATCGCACTATCCTAAAATGCCATTTTCTACAATTTTCTAACAGATAACGGTAACTATTTCCAGAGAGACTATTTCTGAAAAAGCACATATTTGGGATTAAATACACCAGATATCTAATTTCATAGTGAATATAGTTGCTATTCTGTTGTACAATATGAACAGTTACAGTAGCAGTGAGAAACTTGTTAATAAAGCAGTGTACATGAATAAGCCGGTTGTTGCACGAAACGCATCATTTTCAGGACAATTGAATATCAGGAGTAGCGGAATATGTATGACGGCCATACTTTAAAAAAAGCTCTGAAATCTGCTGAGAGAATTCTTGAAAAACAAATAGATGAAATAAATGCGCTCAATGTTTTCCCGGTACCGGATGGGGATACCGGAATAAATATGTATCTCACAATGCAGGCCGCTACTGCTGCAATTGAAAACGTTTTTACAGACTCGGCAGCGGAGATTGCAGCTAAGGCGGCGCGAGGCGCTCTGATAGGAGCAAGGGGTAATTCAGGCGTTATCCTTTCACAGATACTTCGCGGCATAGCTAAAGGTATGGAGATGAAGGAACGCTTCACCAGTTTTGATTTTGCCCAGGCTTTACGCTGCGCCTCGGATACTGCCTATAAAGCGATTGCTCAACCTGTAGAAGGCACCATTCTTACCGTTATCAGGGAAGCTGCCGAAGCCGCCATGAAACGTGTAGAAAGTGGTGCGAATTTAAAACAGATAATGTCAGCAATTACCACGCAGGCTCGCAGGACAGTCAAAAAGACACCGCTGCTCCTGCCGCAACTGGAGGAGGCTGGCGTAGTAGATGCGGGTGGCAAAGGACTTCTTTACGTTTTTCAGGGCATGAAAAATGCAACGGCTAAAGAGACGGCGGCTGCTACTACCGCTATTGCCAAACATGCAGAAAAGGCGAGGATATCTCGGACCAGAAGCAAGTACGGCTTCGACCTTCAATTCTTAATCGAAGGCACAGCTCTGCCCGTTGAGGAAATGAGGGAACACATTAACGGTATGGGAGAAGCCGTTCTGGTCGTTGGTGATGAAAACCTGGTCAGAGTACATATTCATACACATAAGACGAAGGCTGTTATCCGCTATTGTTCAACCAAAGGCAAGCTTAAAGATGTTACTATAGAGGATCTGGACGAACAGGTTAAAAGGTTCAGCAGCTTCCAGACACAGTCGCAGCCTTCGCTTTAGCCCAAACCTTAACTTAGGAACAAACGATTTCATCTTCATGTATGCCTTCCTGAAGATGTTTTTTTGTGATTGCTGAATATACATTTTTACCTGGATAAACTCATTGCGCTATAATCTGATTTAATGATCAATGTTTACTCCATCATCATTCTGGCAGCTATACTCATCGAATTCATCACAGGATTAATAGCAGACCTGTTAAACTTAAGCGCACTTAAATATCAGGTTTCTCCTGAACTCAAGGGCATTTATGAAGCTGATAAATATCACAAATCACAGGAGTATACTCGTGTCTGTACTCGCTTCGGTATTATCACGGAATCATTTCAACTACTCGTACTGCTCGTTTTCTGGTTTGTCGGCGGATTCAATCTCCTTGATCAGATAGTACGCTCATGGGGACTGATTGTACCCTTAACCGGAGTCCTGTATCTGGGAATACTTTTTCTTGCATATTCAGTGCTTTCTTTACCATTCAGCATTTACTCGACATTTGTAATAGAGGAGCGGTTCGGATTCAACCGTGCCACATTGCGAACTTTCATCATAGACCATATCAAAGGGCTGGCTCTGAGCATTTTACTTGGCGTACCTTTGCTGTTAGGCATTATCAGCCTTTTTTACTATATCGGAACATATGCATGGATATACTGCTGGATTATTATCACGCTGTACTCCCTGGCTCTCCAGCATGTCCTGCCCACATGGATTATGCCGCTCTTCAATAAGTTTACTCCCATTGAAGATAGTGAACTGAAAAAAGCTATTATGCAATATGCAGCATCAACAAATTTCCCGCTGAAAAATATATTTGTAATAGATGGGTCCAGACGTTCCAGTAAGTCTAATGCTTTTTTCACAGGTTTCGGACGTAATAAAAGGGTCGCTCTTTTCGATACCTTCATCGCCAACAATACGATAGATGAAATAGTCGCAGTTCTTGCCCACGAGATAGGCCACTATAAGAAAAAGCATATCCTTCAAGGGATGACAATAAGTATTGTACATTCAGGAATTGTCCTCTTTCTGTTGTCGCTTTTCCTTGATGCTCCGGGATTATACAATGCATTTTTCACGGAGCAGCAGTCAATCTATACTGGCCTTTTATTTTTCAGCCTGCTCTATACGCCGATCGAGCTAGTCCTGTCCATCGGCATGAATATGCTCTCCCGGAAAAACGAATATGAAGCTGACGCTTTTGCGGCACGGACAATAGATGACCGCCAAACCATGGTAACCGCTTTAAAAAAACTGTCGTCGGACAATCTTTCCAATCTTACACCGCATCCTTTCTATGTATTTCTTCACTATTCTCACCCGCCGCTGCTTCAACGAATACGCGCAATACTATCACACCGCTGATTTTTCCCACGAGTATTCTGAAAAGGCAGCCTTGCATATCCTGACAGTTCCATACCGTTTCTGTTATCATAAAAACAGTGATATCTTAGGCAGGAAGAAAAGCGGGAGGTGGAACAGGTAATGAGCCGGTTACATCCGGATCGATTACTTATAACATATTCTGACCTGTCAGTTTACGATACGAGCATTATCCCACGAAAATACACGCTTACTCATTCGGATATAACAGGCCGGCTTTTTCTGACGATAGGTAAAACCTATGACCATGGTAAACTAAAAAAGTGGTATACACATTTTATGAGAGATGAAGTACTAGCCGAATGGCAAGAATTGGAGGGACAAACAGTACTTGCGGTATATTGTCATGTAAGCGGGGGGTTCGTCTTCGGTTGGGCTTCTTTAAGATACAGAATTTTTTCTCAAGAATTACCTCTGGCCCTGGAATCATTTAGATACGGTGATAGCGCCCTTTTTTCTGCTCATCCTGAATTGGAACGTTCACGTATCGAAATACACTTCCACTCCACTCTGCCGCGTTATAACCTGATTGAAAATCGGGGTGTATGCGGAGATTACCAGAGCGAAAATGCCGTGGCAAATGCCGCAATACTACCGGAGATAACCAATTAGAGGCAATAAAAATGATCCATAAAGAAAGGATTCAACCGCTAAATGATAATAAAATCAGGAAGGGTCGATTTGTCCTCTACTGGATGCAGGCCTCACAGAGGGCCGAGTATAATCATGCCCTGGAATACGCGGTTGAACAGGCCAACCTGCTACAGCAACCCGTACTTGTATTCTTCGGTCTAAGCGTAACATACCTTGCTGCCAATCAAAGACATTATTACTTTATGCTTCAGGGGCTAAAGGAAGCTCAGCAGGCACTTCACAACAGGAATATTATGATGGTTATCAAACATGAATCTCCTCAAAAAGGCATTATTCCTCTTGCATCTGCGGCTTCAATGGTCATTACAGATAGGGGATATCTTAAAATCCAGCGGGACTGGCGCCGATACACCGCAGCACATATCGATTGCCCTTTAATACAGGTGGAAAGCGACGTTATAGTACCGGTACAGGTTGCTACTCAAAAAGAAGAGTACTCTGCAGCTACACTTCGACCAAAGATAACGCGAGCTTTACCGGATTATATTTCACCTGTCCGGGAACAATCATCAAATGCCGGACTGCTCGATATTCAGACCGATTCTATCGATCTATCCCATCCGGAGGCTGTGATATCAAGATTATCTCTTGACAGCAGTGTAAAACCTGTATTAGAACAGCGGGGAGGTACAGAGACAGCAAAAAAGCTGCTGGCACATTTCCTGGATTCAGTACTCCAAGATTACAGAGACCTGCGCAATGATCCCGCGAAAGACTGCTCATCACACCTCAGTCCTTACCTCCATTTCGGGCAAATATCCCCGCTTTTTATAATGCATGAGGTAAGCAAAAGTGGTTATCCTGCCGCGCAGGATTATCTTGAGCAGCTTATTATCAGGAGAGAACTCGCCGTCAACTTTGTCTATTATAATAGCCGATATGATTCGATTAAATGTCTGCCCCAGTGGGCACAGCAAGCTCTTTTCCGGCATGCCCATGACAAGAGACCTTATCTTTACAGCCGTAAAGAATTAGAAAACGCAATCACCCATGACAACTACTGGAACGCTGCCCAACGGCAAATGGTTAAAACCGGTACGATGCATAACTACATGCGCATGTACTGGGGTAAAAAAATAATAGAGTGGAGTGGTTCACCGCAGGAAGCCTTCGATACCGCTCTCTATCTCAACAACAAGTACCACCTTGATGGAAGAGACCCCAATAGCTACGCAGGAATCGCGTGGTGCTTCGGCAAACATGACCGCCCCTGGAGAGAGCGTCCCGTTTTCGGCAGTATAAGATACATGAACGATCGCGGGCTTGAACGAAAATTTGAGATGAAAGACTACGTGAAAGCTAATCTTTGAACGCGCTGCGATGACCGGCGGCAAACATGTATTCCACCTTGCGCAACAAGCTCTTTCTATGCCATACTAAACAAGATTTTTCGCGCTCGTTATAGATTTTATTGATAACAGCCGATTTTATCTTATTGAATACCGGTGTCATTATAAGATAGTATTTCAAGGCTTGAAAGATACCATGCCTCACAGAATCGAAGTTGCTTTCAAAGAGAATCAGACCGATGCGCTTGCCGAGGGTACTAAAAAGCGCATCACGGATGACCTTAAAATCCGTGTCCAATCAGTTATGATTGTAGATGTCTATACTATCGATAAGGAATTGCACCCCCAACAGCTTGAGTTTTTAGGGAGAGAACTTTTCGCTGATCCCATTACCCAACTATTTTCATGCAGCGAACCGGTTAGTAATGATTTCGACTGGCTTATTGAAGTAGGTTTTAAGCCGGGTGTCACCGATAATGTAGGAAAAACTGCTGCAACAGCAATTCAGGAAATGCTAACCTGTACATTCGAGCCAGGTGAAGCTGTCTACACTACCCGCAAGTATCTCATAAAAGGCAGCGAGCTCAAAGAGGACGACCTTGTCAAGATTGCCCGCGATTTGCTGGCAAATGATATGGTTCAACGCTGGACCATAGTAAACCGTAGGAATATCTCTGGGACAGACTATCATCTACCTGTTCCAAAAGTTCGCCTACAACATACACCAGCAATCGAACGTATCGACCTGGGACAGACGGATGAAACACTAATGGCAACAAGCAATACAAGAAAGCTTGCCCTTAATCTGGTGGAGATGCAGAAAATAAAATCGTATTTCCGGCAAAAACAAGTCATAGAAGACAGAAGACAGATGGGGCTTGATGGAAGCCCAACAGATGCCGAACTGGAAGTTCTCGGTCAATCATGGTCGGAGCACTGCAAACATAAAATTTTCAACGCGCTAATACAATATTCCGATGAAAAAGGTAATTACACAATCAAAAGTCTTTTTGACAGCTATATTAAGAGCTCCACCAAAAAACTACAGGAAAAACACGATTGGGTGGTTTCTACGCTGTGGGACAACTCCGGTGTAATGCGTTTCAATGATGAATGGCTTATCGCACTTAAATGCGAAACGCATAACAGCCCTTCAAATGAAGAACCTTACGGCGGAGCTCTGACCGGCATCGTTGGTGTCTACCGCGATCCAATGGGAACGGGGCAGGGATGTAAACTTATATACGGTACTTATGGATTTTGCACCGGCAATCCGCATTATCAGGGACCTCTGCGGCCCAAGATTCACCCCCGCCGTTTGCTGGAAAACGTCCGCAAAGGTGTTGAGCATGGCGGCAATAAACATGGCGTTCCCACGCCATACGGCATCACGTTTTTTGACGATGGTTACATGGGTAAGCCGGCCATTTTTGTGCTCGCTGCCGGGCTGATACCTGCGCAATTACACGGCAAGGCCGGTTATGAAAAGAGCGCTATAGCAGGTGATCTTATTGTTATGTGTGGCGGAAGAGTGGGAATCGATGGTATACACGGCGCCACTGAATCATCAATGGAAGCAGGTGAATGGATTACCGCCGGACATGTTCAGATCGGCGACCCTTTTACTCAGAAAAAAATGCATGATTTCCTGAACGAAGCTCGTGATGAAGGACTTTACCGCTGCATTACAGACAACGGTGCAGGCGGGCTTTCTTCCTCCGTCGGAGAGATGGGCCAATACAGCAACGGTTTTGAAATGCATCTCGACCGGGTCCCTCTTAAATACAGCGGCCTCGATCCCTGGCAGATACTTGTATCGGAATCACAGGAGAGGATGACTCTTGCCGTCCCTCCGGATACACTGGGGAAACTTACCGAATTGGCGCTCAAGCACGATGTGGAAATAAGCGTATTGGGCAAATTTACGGATTCCGGCAAATTCCATACTCTCTATAACAGCCGCACCGTCACATATCTCGATATGGAATTCGTTCACAAAGGACTCCCGCAAATGGAGCTTGAGGCACAGTGGATTGAACCGGAAAAACGAGGCCTTGCGGAACCGGAGCTTGGACAGATAACAGACCACACATTGCTGCTTAAAGAGATGCTTGCCCGAGAGAATATCTGCAGCAAAGAGTATATCGTTCGTCAATATGACCACGAGGTTCAGGGAACCAGCGTAATCAAACCTCTGATAGGTAAATACAGCGATGTCTATACGGACGCCGCAGTAATACGGCCTGTTCTAGGGTGTAAAGAGGGTATAGCAATCTCCGTAGGCTTTAATCCTAAATATGGAATTATCGATACCTACCATATGACCGCCTGTGCTATCGATGAGGCCATACGTAGAATTATTGCCGTTGGAGGTAGTCTTAAACATATTGCCCTTAACGATAACTTCTGTTGGCCGAGCCCTCTACCCGCCCCCAATAACCCCGACGCATCCTATAAACTGGCACAACTGGTGAGAGCCAATAGCGCGCTCTATGATTATACTCTCGCTTTTGAAACCCCCTGTATTTCAGGGAAAGACAGCATGTCTATGGATGGGACTGTCGCAGATATCGGGGGAAATTATCACAGAATATCCGCTCTTCCCACACTGCAGTTTTCAGCAGCAGGTAAGATAAACGACGTAACCTCCTGTATTACGCTGGATGTAAAACAACCGGGAGACCTGGTCTATATTTTAGGAATAACTCGTGATGAGTTGGGCGGGTCTGAGTATTATGAGATGAAAGGCATCACAGGATTCAATGTACCGCGCGTCAATGCTTCAGTGGCAAAAAGTCTTTATTACGCACTCACGTCTGCCATTGAGCAAAAATTACTTCACTCGGCACACGGCTGCTATAAAGGAGGCATGGGTGTGGCTCTAGCACAAAAAGCATTTGCTGGTGGGTATGGAATACAAATAGATCTGAGAAAAGTACCTGCTGAAGGAAAAACTACGAATGAGATGCTGTTATACTCAGAATCAACCGGCAGGCTGATAGTGACCATACCACCCGAAAATAAAGAGGCATTTGAAGACCTGCTTAAAAATAATGTATGCGCTCATATTGGCTATGTCAATGAAAGCAATATTCTTACAGTAGCAGGCCTTGATGGGAATGCTGTTATTGAAACAGAACTTGATAGCTTAAAAGACTCATGGCAAAGCACATTCAGAGGATTCTAATGAAACCAAGAGTACTTGTCCTGTATGGATATGGAATAAATTGTGATTACGAAACGCAATATGCTTTTGAACTGGGCGGTGCAATTGCGGAAAGAGTGCATATTAATGAACTTATCCATGGCGAAAAAAAACTGGCCGATTATCAAATACTGGCCTTTCCAGGCGGTTTTTCATTTGCAGATGATATAGGCGCCGGCAAAGTACTTGCCAATAAGATCAAATACAATCTTAACGAGCCCCTTGAACAATTCATTGACGACGACAAACTCATAATAGGAATCTGTAACGGCTTCCAGGTAATGATTAAAATGGGCATACTGCCGGGTTTTGAAGGAGATTACCATACACAATCAGCTACCATAACATTCAATGACTCCGGCAGATTTGAAGACAGATGGGTTTATCTTACCGTTCTGCCTTCAAAAGCGATCTTCACCAGAGACATAGAAAAGCTCTATCTTCCCATTAGACACGGTGAAGGGAAGTTCACCGTTGAAGATAGTGCTCTTCTTCCAAAACTTAATAAGAACGGACAGATTGCACTCAAGTACTGTGATGAAAAAGGAGACTGCGAAGCTTCGTATCCATGGAACCCTAACGGCTCTATCGGCAATATTGCCGGAATATGCGACCAGACAGGACGAGTTTTTGGTCTGATGCCGCATCCTGAGGCTTATCTTTTTCGAACTAACCATCCGCGCTGGACACGGGAGAATTTACCGGAAACCGGCGAGGGACTGAAAATTTTCCAGAACGCTGTCTCATATTTCCAATAAAATTCAGGCTAGCAGCATCAACATGGATTTATCGATCCGCCAACTTCATGCTTTTGTATGGTTGCTAGATGCTCTTTATCGTTCAAGATATAAGCGGTCCAGCCCGTAATATGCTTTAAACAGTATTATTTTTTCACTTGACAGGTGACATATAATGCTATACGAGTTACAATAAAAGTCATCCTTTATTTCATCAGGACAAGGAGGGTATATGTATAAAAATATCATGGTTCCAATGGATGGCTCCAAACTGGCGGAATGTGTATTGCCGCATGTTGACTTAATTGCTAATGGATGCGGTACTGAAAAAATTACATTTATACGCGTTGTCGAACCAGTTGTCCTGCCTGTCGGTATCGGAGGCGAATATTTCAATGCTCAGGTAATGACTGAAATGGAGGAATTTGAGACCTCCAGCGCACAAAGCTATCTTGACGAATTAAAAGAGAAGGTCAATTATGGGAAGATAGCGATTGAGGCAAAGCTGCTTCAGGGTAGAGCGGCAGAAAGCCTTATTGATTATGCTTTATCTCACAAGGTTGATCTGATAATAATAGCCACTCATGGGCGCTCCGGGATCAGCAGATGGGTACGCGGGAGCGTTGCGGATCACATTCTTCATGAAGCATCAGTACCAATTTTAATGATTCAGTCCCCGGTATGAGCTGATTGCCAATATAGTGAAAACTACACTATTTATTCTGCTGGTGCTTCAGGATAAGTAGCATTCATCAATGCTTCAGCAAGGTATATTTGTAACTCGGCAAAGGCTTTATCCTTTTCTTCTCCTTTAGGCAAATGGAACGCAGCATCCACATGAGCAACAAGTTCATCTCCCCCCGCATAGTAAGCATATTCATAGAATAAATTCAGATATTCTTCTCCTGGTTCAGCACCCTGGTAATGATATTTCGTAGGCTGCCCCGACGCAAATCTAAATATATCAGCATAAATATCGAAGAACTGCGAATAGCCGTATGCCCCGTTAAGCCGCAGCTCTAGGTTTTCAACGATAGGAAGTATAGTTTGAAGATCATTTACAAGCTGTACATTTTCCTTTTGAAGCGCATCATAATCAGCCTGCAGGTTATGATACTTCTCTTCCAAGGCCGTATATTCTTCACTGGAGACACCGTAGCTATTACATGCACCTAAAAACAGCAATGCTGCAAGTGCACTGACAATGAATATCAGTCTGGATTTCATAGTATACTCCTTCCCAAATCAAAGCCACTTGATCAATAATTAGCAATATGTAATCAGAGGACACACATAGGCTTTAATAGCAATGAATCGGACACATGTATACTTACCATAGCATAAAAAGTTTTTTTATGCATCCCGATAGAATTACACTTTTTATACCCCGTCCAATAACTCAAATACCATAAGCTCTTTTAGGATTTAAGGGAAATGATTTATTATGTTATTTCGTTGTATAATCGAATAACCAATTTCGCTCAATGCAGTTTAATAAATGGTGATAAGACGCTATATTGCATAATAAGGAAAGCGGAGGGCAAAGTAATAATGAAGAAATGGATTATTCTGGTAGTTTTGGCAGCAGTTTTGTTTTCGACCATTGCCTGCCTCAGTCCGGAATATCAACACCTTAATAAAGGAGACAAATATTCTGAAAAAGGTCAGTGGGATAATGCTATTACCGAATATAACAGCGCTCTGGAAGTTAACCCGGACCTTCTTGAAGCACTCTTTAATCGTGGAACGGCATATGTAGAAAAGGGCATGTATGACAAGGGGATAGAAGACTACAGTCGTGTTATCGAACTGGACCCGGAAAATACTCTCGCTTACTGGCAGCGTAGTACCGCATATATTCACAATCGTCAATATGAGGAGGCTATTACAGATTGTCTTACAACCTTAGACATGGGCATGCAATCTCATTTCATTTATAAGAATCTCGGGATTGCCTCTGCCAACATGGGACGTTATGACGATGCAATTGCGTATTTTAGAAAAGCGCAGCAGATATCCAGCAGCCCTGAATTTGACAATGAAATGGATCAATGTATCTCGACAGTACACCTGCAAATGCAGACAGAAGAATCAGAATAGCATAATTCAGCAAGGTGAATGTAAAAAATTGACCACAGCAGCGATTTTGTACTATAATTACATGTAGCCATCGACCAATAGGCGGTGAGCAGATAGACTTTATGTAAATAATATCCGCTTGGATCAGTGATGACCGAGACGGTACATAGGTAGAGCGCTTCTATGGACCTTCTCAGTTATTGCTGAGAAGGTTTTTTTTGAAGATGTCAGGAAACATAACTGATATACACGGATTGAAGGTCGGTCATTATACCGACCTTGATGCTGCTACCGGATGTACTGTGGTCCTCTGTCAATCCGGTGCAATTGCCGGAGTCGATGTACGAGGTTCGGCACCGGGTACCAGAGAGACAGATCTTCTTCGTCCTATGAATTTAATTCAGCAGGTCCATGCTATACTTCTCAGCGGCGGGAGTGCTTTCGGCCTGGATGCCGCAAGCGGAGTCATGCGCTATCTTGCAGAACAGGGCTGCGGCTTTAATACTGGTTTTGGGATTGTACCGATCGTTCCCGCTGCTGTTCTCTTTGATCTGAATATTGGGAGCTCATTAATAAGACCGGGAGCTGATGCAGGCTATCAAGCATGTCTGAATGGGCACGACGGCAGCATAGCAGAAGGAAGCGTCGGCGCAGGCACAGGAGCTACTGTAGGCAAATTCCTGGGAATTCATAAATCTGTAAAAAGCGGAATTGGAAGCGCATCTCTTACGACACAGGACGGAGTAATCGTAGCAGCACTCATAGCGGTAAATGCTGTAGGAGATATCTTGGATCATAAGACAGGCAGGATAATAGCCGGTCCGCGCGATGAGCGAAAGGGAGGTTTTCTAAGCAGCATCGAGATCATGAAAGAGGGAATACCTCATAATAAGCCACTTCCTGAGAATACCACCATTGGAGTAGTTGCTACAAACGCCGTGCTTACCAAAGAGCAGGCAAACAAACTGGCTCAAATGGCGCATGATGGACTGTCCCGTTCAATCAATCCATGCCATACTATGCACGACGGTGATACTATATTCAGCATCTCAGCAGGTGATTTTAATTGTGATCTTTCTATGCTCGGTGCTCTGGCAGCGGAGACCGTTTCCTGTGCTATAGAAAGAGCGGTTTTAAAGGCAACAACCGTTGCCGGCATACCATCAATAAATGAACTTTCATTTAATATAGAAAGATGATCACAATCGGATTTATAGGGGCAGGAACTACGGGAACGGCACTGGCTGTTCAATTAACAAAAGCTGGCTATAACGTAGTTGCGGTTGCGAGTCGCTCCCGCAAATCGGCTGATAAACTGGCGGCCAGAATCCAGAACTGCAAGGCATTTGATCATGCTCAGGATGTTGCAGATAGCGCAGAATTCATATTTATCACTACTCCTGATGATAGTATCTCTATAGTTGCGTCACAGATAGAATGGCATAAGGAGCAAAACGTCGTTCACTGCAGCGGTGCCCATTCAACCGACATACTTGAAGCGGCAAAAGTACGCGGTGTAAATACGGGTTGTATTCACCCTTTACAGACCTTTGCCAGTGTGGATCAGGCCATCAATAACCTGCCCGGCTCAACTTTTGCCATTGAGGCAGCCCCTTCGTTGCTAGCGATACTGAAAAAGATGGCGCTTGCGCTGGGTGGAAGCTTTGTGGTGCTGACAGCAGAAGATAAAGTTCTTTATCATGCAGCAGCAGTTTTCGCTTGCAACTATCTTGTAACTCTGGTCAAATTGGCTACCGATCTCTGGAAAGGGTTTGATATATCGCAAGATCATTCCGTTAAATCGCTCATTCCCCTGCTTAGAGGGACATTAAGCAATATTGAAAATATCGGCCTGCCCGATTGCCTAACAGGCCCTATCGCCCGGGGCGATCTGGGTACAATAAGTAAACACCTGGATGCATTGAAAAAGAAGGAACCGGAATTACTAAATAGTTATAAGCTTTTGGGACAACAGACCATCCCCATTGCCCTGAAAAAAGGAAAAATAAACTCAGCCAGAGCAGATGAATTATATGCTCTGCTGCAATAAAGCCCAAGGAGCAACACCATGAGAAATATGCTAAAAAGCAAACTGCACAGAGCACGGGTCACCGAGGCTAATTTATCTTATGAGGGGAGCATAACCATCGATAAAACGTTGATGGAAGCTGCCGATATTATCGAATATGAACGTGTGGACGTGCTCAATGTCAATAACGGAGCACGCTTCAGTACCTATGCCATCGAAGGTGCCCGGGATTCCGGAGTCATATGTTTGAACGGTGCCGCCGCCAGGCTGGCTGCTCCTGATGACATAGTCATTATTCTTACCTATCATGACGTTCCAGAAGAAAAGGCACGCAGTGCTACCCCACGTCTCGTCTATGTAAACTCAGAAAACAGGATTACCGGAATAAAAAATGTAGATGCGACAGCAACTCTTCTTTCGCATATATAGGAATAAGGGGGAAAATGATGCGTACAACTATCAGCAATATCAGGGACATGAAGGTTAAAAATGAAAAAATAGTTATGATCACGGCTTATGATTATTCCACGGCCAAACTGGTGGATGAAGCCGGTATTCCCCTTATTCTGGTAGGAGACAGCCTCGGTATGGTAATGCTGGGCTACGATTCCACCATACCGGTCACACTTGACATGATGCTCCATCATACAAAAGCAGTCGTAAGAGGAACAAAAAAAGCTCTGATAATCGGCGATCTTCCTTTTATGACCTATCATATCAGCACAGATGATGCCATGCGCAACGCTGCCCGCTTTCTGCAGGAAGCAGGAGCTCAGGCGGTCAAACTTGAAGGTGGAGAGGTAGTTGCTGAAACCGTTAAACGCATTACTTCATGCGGAATCCCGGTTATGGGGCACCTGGGGCTTACTCCTCAATTTATCCATCAGCTTGGTGGCATAAAAGTACAGGGTAAAACACGTGATGCAGCCGGCCAATTACTCAACGACGCCATCGCTCTTGAGCAGGCAGGAGCTTTTGCAGTTGTACTTGAGCTGGTCCCCGCAGAAGTATCCCGTCTCATTACACAGAAGCTAACTATTCCGACTATCGGCATCGGAGCAGGTCCTTATTGTGATGGACAGGTACAGGTTATTCACGACGTACTTGGTCTTTTTACCGATTTTATCCCCAAACACTCCAAACAATATGCCAGACTGGCAGACACAATGAAAGAAGCTTTGAGCACCTATGTAGCAGAGGTAAAAACAGGTATATTCCCTACCATGCAGCATACCTCATCAATTGATGAAAGCCTGCTTGATGGTCTGGGAAATTGAGGTAGAGGGATATGGAAACATCTGAGAGCATTTCCAGTTTCAAAAAACTAAGAACAAAACTCAAGGGAAGCATCGGTTTCGTTCCAACAATGGGATATCTTCATGAAGGACATTTATCGCTCGTAAGAGAAGCACGCCAAAGCAATGACCATGTCGTGGTGAGTATTTTTGTTAATCCCACTCAATTCGGGCCCGCTGAAGACTTCAGCACTTATCCCAGAGATACGCAAAGAGACCTGGCAATGCTGGAAAAAGAAAAACTCAACAAGCTCTACAGCGAAGTCGCAGAGGGT
>CAZFIM010000019.1:0-40956 GCA_964519615.1 uncultured Dehalococcoidales bacterium | reverse complement strand
TTTCAGTACATGCCGGTGATAATCTTCTGGATATAGTGGGTACGGGCGGCGATAACGCGGGAACGTTCAATATATCAACCCTCACCGCCTTTATCGTTGCCGCCGGGGGAATAAAAGTAGCCAAACACGGCAACCGCGCGGCTACCGGCAAGTGCGGCAGCGCAGACGTACTTGAGGTGTTGGGAGTGAATATCGGTCTCGATGCGGAAAAAGTAGCAGAATGTATTAACCGTATCAGTATAGGATTTATGTTCGCTCCTCATTTCCACCCCGCCATGAAATATGCCGCTCCAACTAGGCGCGAGATCGGTATACGCACGGTATTTAATATACTCGGGCCCCTTACCAATCCGGCCGCTGCCACTTCGTACTTGCTCGGAGTAGCCGACAGCCTGCAGCTCGAGAAACTCGCCTGTGTTCTGAAAGGCCTGGGCTGCCGGCATTCGATGGTAGTATACGGCGAAGACGGGCTGGATGAAATAACGGTCTGTGCGAAAACACGCATCTGTCAGATTAAGGATAACGCTATTACAACACATTCGATTACCCCGGAGGAATGCGGCCTTTCGCGTGCCGAAAAAGATAGCCTCAAGGGCGGCGATAGTGCTGAAAATGCCCGTATATTTCTGGATGTTTTATCAGGGAAAAAAGGTCCACGCCGCGATGCCGTTCTTATGAATGCGGCAGCAGCCTTTATTATTGCAGACAGAGTACCCTGTTTCACTGAAGGTGTTACTCTGGCTGCAATAATGATAGACAGCGGTAAAGCAGTAGATAAGCTGAATGAGTTGATATCGTTAAGCAGGAGTTTTTCTTAATCATGAATATTCTGGAACGAATTGCTGCCGATACGAAAAAGGCATTATTTGATATAAAGAATGCTGTGCCGCTATCCGAGCTTAAACGACTCGCTTCTGGTCAGACAGCTCCGCTGGACTTTGCAGCGGCCTTGAAAGGAGAACAGGTAAAAATCATCGCGGAGATCAAACGGGCATCTCCCTCCTGCGGCTCTATACGCCCCGACTGCAGTCCGGCGGAGACAGCGGTTATCTACGCCGGCAACGGCGCAAGCGCTATATCGGTACTTACGGAACCAGCCTATTTTAAAGGCAGCCTTGATGATCTGGCAGCTGTGAAATCCGCACTAAAGGGACACACCCTGCCTGTACTCAGAAAAGATTTTCTACTGGAGCCGTATCAGGTATATCAATCTCGTGCGTATGGTGCCGACTGCATATTGCTCATTGCGGCTTTATTGGATGCGAATTTACTGCAGGAGCTTCTACATCTAAGCAGAGAATTAGGAATGAGCTCTCTGGTAGAAGTACATAATGAGGATGAGCTTGCCTGCGCGCTTGAAGCGGGTGCTGAAATTATCGGCATCAACAATCGTGATTTGACTACTTTTTACGTTGACCTGGCCGTTACCCAACGGCTCTGTCCCCTCATACCTGCTGAATTAATAAAGGTAAGCGAAAGCGGAATTAAGAGCAGGCAGGACATAGAAAAAATGCATGTGCTTGGCATTAATGCTGTACTGGTAGGGGAATTACTCATGAGAGCGCCGAATATAGCTGCTCAATTGAAGGAGTTAATATGACCAGGATTAAAATATGCGGCATGACCACAGCCGAGCACGCGCTTGCCGCCGCATATAGCGGAGCTGATTTTATCGGGATTGTCTTTGCCCCGAGTACAAGACAGATAAGCGAACAAAAGGCTACCGAGATAATCGAAGCTGTCCGCACGTTCAAGCCTCATCTGCTTGTAGCCGGTGTCTTCGTAAACAGTGCTGCTGATGAGGTTAACAGTATCGCAGACAGATGCCGTCTTGATTGGGTACAGCTGAGCGGAGATGAGGACTGGGAATACTGCAGTCTTATTGAAAGGCCAATTATCAAAGCTATTCACATATTTTCTGAGATGACAGCAGAAAAAGTACTTACTATCGCCGAGAAGGGCTGCCGGATTGTAGGAAGAGAGCGGCTGTTGTTTTTACTTGATACAGGGATAAAGAATGCATACGGGGGAACAGGAGTAAAATTCAACTGGGATAGGGCAAGGGAGATCATCGCGCACTACCCGGTCATTATTGCAGGCGGTTTGAATCCGGAAAACGTCGCAGATCTGGTTAAAAAGTTCAGCCCATGGGGAGTAGACGTCTCGTCAGGCGTAGAGATAAACGGGCGCAAAGACGGCGGAACAATTGACGCTTTTATCAAAGCCGTTAAATCATCCGAAAAGGAGTAATTATAGTATGCTGGTCGTTATGAAGAACAATGCTACTGAAGAGCAAATCTGCTCTGTTATAGCTGCGATAGCGGAAATGGGATACTATGGCATTCCCATACCGGGTGCACAGCGTACCGCTGTCTGTATAGTCGGCAATAAAGGTCAGGTCGAAGATGCCCTGCTGCTGGCAATGGAAGGCGTTAAAGAAACGGTTCGGGTAACCCGGCCGTACAAGCTGGTCAGCCGCGAGACGCATCCTGAAGCCACAGTAATCACCGTAGACGGTGTAGAAATCGGCGGTCACGAACCCGTTATTATGGCCGGGCCATGTGCGGTTGAAAGTGAGGACCAGGCCATTACTATTGCCCATCTGGTCAAAAAGATGGGCGCTCACGTTTTCCGCGCCGGAGCGTATAAACCCCGGACATCTCCATACAGTTTTCAGGGGCTGGGAAAGAATGGGCTTAAAATTTTGGAGAAAGTACGTAAAGAAACGGGGCTTGCCATTATAACCGAGGCAACGGACCACACCAATATCAACATTGTCGAAGAATATGCCGATATCATCCAGATCGGGGCACGCAATATGCAGAATTATTCACTTCTGCGCCGGGCGGGGAAGTCCTCTAAGCCGGTGCTGCTCAAACGCGGCATGGCTGCCACTATAGAAGAGCTGCTCATGTCAGCCGAATATATTATGTCTGAAGGCAACTCTCGTATCATCCTCTGTGAGAGAGGAATACGCACATTCGCTAATAACACCAGAAACACGCTGGATTTGAGCGCTATACCTGCTATTAAAGAAGCCAGTCATCTACCAGTGGTGGTTGATCCCAGTCACGCCGCCGGCCTGCGGGACTATGTTATTCCTCTCTCCAGAGGAGCGCTTGCCGTTGGCGCTGACGGGCTGCTTGTCGAGGTACATCACGACCCTCCCAGGGCGCTTTCGGACGGCATGCAGTCGTTGTATCCTGAGCAGTTCCATCAACTGATGCAGCAAACAGAACATATAATGAAATATTACAGAAATAATATACCGATTTGCGCCAAGGAGGTATTCCATGTTGCCTGATGAAAAGGGCTATTTTGGCAATTACGGCGGCAGGTTCGTTCCTGAAACGCTGGTTCCGGCGCTAAAACAGCTTTCTTCCGCCTATTATGAGATCAAAAATGACAGGGGGTTCTGGGATATTTTCCATAACCTTTCCAGACACTATACGGGCCGGCCTACACCGCTCTATTATGCACAGCGGCTGAGCGCACACTGCTGCGGTGCCGGTATCTATCTTAAGCGTGAGGATCTGGCACATACAGGAGCACATAAAATCAATAACGCACTGGGGCAGGGTCTTTTAGCGCAGAGAATGGGTAAAAAACGAATTATCGCTGAGACAGGTGCCGGGCAGCACGGAGTTGCTACCGCTGCCGTATGTGCTATGCTTGGCCTTGATTGTGTGGTCTATATGGGCGAAGAAGACATGATGCGTCAGGCCCTCAATGTTTTCCGCATGCGTCTTATGGGGGCGGAGGTAAGGGAAGTTTCCAGCGGCAGCCGCACACTTAAAGATGCTATTAACGAAGCTATGCGGGACTGGGTCACCAATGTCGCGGACAGCTATTATCTGCTTGGTTCTGTGGTCGGTCCCCACCCCTACCCCGCACTAGTACGCGATTTCCAATCCGTTATCGGCGATGAAACCCGCCTCCAGGTCATGGAGATGTGCGGCAGGCTTCCTGATTATATCGTTGCCTGTGTCGGAGGCGGCAGTAACGCTATGGGGATCTTCTATCCTTTCATGAAAGATAGTGACGTTAAACTGATAGGAGTAGAGGCAGCAGGGAAAGGGCTTGATACTTCTCTTCACAGTGCCCCGCTTGCTGCCGGGCGGCTCGGTGTTCTGCACGGATCGAAATCCTACCTTCTTCAGGATAAATATGGTCAAGTACAGGAAACTCACAGCGTTTCCGCAGGGCTTGACTATCCCGGTGTAGGACCTGAGCACAGCTATCTTAAAGACAGCGGCAGAGCTCTCTATAAGTCTGCAACTGACAGTGAAGCGCTCGACGCGTTCAGTTTGCTGTGCCGTATAGAGGGAATTGCGCCTGCGCTGGAATCTGCGCACGCGATCGCCTACGCGGTCAAGCTGGCCGGGACGCTGCATAAAGGCCGCATTATCGTGGTAAATCTATCCGGCCGCGGTGATAAAGATATGGATATCATTACTCGTGAGATGGGAGTAGCGCCGTGAACAGACTTTCTGCTGTTTTTAACAAACCCGGACATACTGCATTAATATCATACATCACCACAGGATATCCCTCGTTGGAGGCTACACTGGAGGTAGTTCCAATGCTTGCGGAATGCGGCTGTGATATAGTTGAGCTGGGTATTCCTTTCTCTGATCCCATGGCTGACGGCGTGACCATTCAGAACGCCAGTTATCGTGCACTTTTGAACGGGGTCACACCCGATATCTGCATTCAAACAGCAGCGTTTCTCAGGCGCTCAACGGATATCCCTCTGGTATTCATGACATACTATAACCCTGTCTATGCATACGGGTTGGACCGCTTCTGCAAGAGCTGCCGTGATGCCGGTGTGGACGGGCTGATAATACCTGACCTTCCACCGGATGAAGGAGAAGAGCTGGAAAATGCCTGCGGCACCCTTGGGCCGGAGATCATCTATTTGCTGGCCCCTTCGAGCACGGAAGAGCGTATCAGATTAGTTGCCCGCAGGTCCCGCGGCTTTATCTATCTCGTATCCGTTACCGGAGTTACCGGCGCACGTAATGTGCTTTCTACTGATTTGGAAGCATTTGTCGGAAACGTACGGGCGGCTGCATCTCAGCCGCTTTGCGTGGGCTTCGGCATCTCAAGCCCGGAGCAGGCAAGTCGGATCGCCGATGTTGCCGATGGTGTTATCATCGGCAGCCGCATTATTCAACTTATGGAACACGATGACTGGCATGCCTCCTTGCGCGATTTTATTTGCGGTATCCGTTCCGCTCTGGACCGCAAGTAGCACCATACTGACATTCAGTCCTCAAGCCCGAAGAGAGCATCGTAAATAGCTCGCTGCTCGGCCAAAAGAGCTTCCACCTCCACGAAGCGCTCGACCATCTCGTTGATGTTATTTTTATCGAGAACGATATTTTGCTTTCTATTGTACCTGTCGATAACGTCCTGTGCGAGCTGTTTTTGGCGTGTGTTCATTTGCAGTTGTTTATCGATAACAGATATCAGCCGTTTCCACAGCTCTGTATAATCAGCCTGTTCTTCACTTGCCATTTTGTGTCTCCGGAGACAGCAGGATATCTCGTGTATCTTCGCACCCCACATACAGATTCGTAAAAATACTTATCATAACAGGATTATAACATCAACAACCTGCGGAGAGAAGATGATACAATATCGTCTAAAAGCAAATGCATCTCCATAATTAGCCGGGATTCAAACAGACAACGGAGGATAATAATGACCAGACCACGGAGAATAGCTATTCTTACCGGAGGAGGAGACTGTCCGGGTATTAATGCCGTGATACGCGCAGTAACAAAAAAGGCTATAGCGGAATACGGCATGGAGGTTATCGGCATAGAGGACGGCTACTACGGCATAATCCACAATCGTTACCGCTGCCTTGATTTTGCGGATGTTTCCGGTATTCTTACCATGGGTGGAACCATTTTAGGCACTTCCAATATCGATAATCCTTATCGGCAGGGAGTAATCAAAAACGGAAAAATGGTCTTCGAGGACGTTTCTACACACGCCATAGCAAACATTAAAGCGCTGAATATAGACTGTCTTGCCTGCATCGGAGGAGACGGAACATTAACGATAGCCTCCCGTCTTGCAAAGGACGGGATTCCTGTTGTAGGTATTCCAAAAACAATAGATAATGACCTGCGGGGCACGGATATAACATTCGGCTTTGATTCTGCTGTAGCTGTCGCCACCGAGGGTATCGACCGGATTCACAGTACAGCGCAGTCGCATCACCGCGTAATGATCGTCGAGGTTATGGGAAGACACGCGGGATGGATTGCCCTTCATTCAGGCGTTGCGGGGGGCGGAGACATTATCCTTATTCCGGAAATTCCCTACGATCTCCATGCTGTCATTGAGAAAGTTATAGCCAGGAACAAAGCCGGAAACAGGTTCAGTATTATAGTTGTAGCAGAAGGAGCAAAACCAAAAGGCGGTGATGTGGTGGTTCAGCGTGTGATCGAGAAAAGTACAGACCCCATAAGGCTCGGCGGGGTTGGAATGGTACTGGGCTCACAGATAGAGCACGAAACAGGTATAGAAACGCGCACCGTAGTATTAGGGCACCTGCAGCGCGGTGGAGTGCCGACACCCTTTGACAGAGTACTGGCAACCAGACTCGGGACAAGGGCAGTCACCATGATTATGCAAGATAAGTTCGGCCATATGGTAGGAGTTAAAGGAGATGAACTTGTTGAAGTCCCCTTGAGCGAAGTGGCAGGAGGAGCAAGGAACGTATCCCTCGATAATCCTCTCATCGCCAGCGCCAGGTCTATAGGTACCTGTTTCGGTGATTAACGTAAAAACAGACTGAGGGATTGCCCACGTAATACTTGACATCGGATTAAATGGGCATTTACCATTTATCATATTAAAATTAATTATATGCCCTAATTATGAGTATTTCTTTTAAAGAACTAATCAAACTGAATTCATCGCATATCAAGCCTGCTTCTGAGACGCTCGTACATGCTTTTTATAATTATTCTCTTTTCACATACTTTTATCCTGAAATCAGCGAGAGAGAGCGTCATATGCCCTCCACGTTTCAGTGCGGTATCAAGCGCTGTCTGCTATTTGGTGAGGGTTATGCAACATCACCATATCTGGAAGGTATAGTGCTGTGGCTGCCATCCAGCCGCGTCAGGCTGACTTTCTGGCAAATGCTGCGTTGCGGCAAGATGGGTCATGCATTTAAGGAAAAGAGAGAATCAACCAGAAAAGAAAAACTATTTAATGACTACGCCATTCCCATGCATCAGCGACTTATGCCACAACCGCATATGTACCTGTGGATATTAGGAATAGATCCGGCTTTTCAGGGCGGCAGGTTTAGCACCAGATTGCTTGCCCCTATGCTCGACCGTCTGGATAGAAAGCGCTTGCCCTGCTTTGTGGAGACACACGCAGAAATAAATGTGCCGATTTACCAGCATTTCGGCTTCGAGATAATGGATGAAAGTGTAGTGCCCGGAACAGATATAGGCCATTGGGCGATGGGCAGGAAACCTGCTCCCCCTATCCATTAACAGCTTCGTGATTAAATGCCTGCAGGGCATCATCATAAACGGCCATTTGAACAGAACCGCAGGAACATAGAATACCTCATTGATGCTAGAACCGTTTATATACTTTCACATACGTTTATACGCACAATTATTTCTCTGCCGAAAGCCCGGCATTTATCCATCTCCCCGGCCGAGAGCGGCCCTTTCATCCCCTCCACTTTCAAGGACAGCCCGGGCAGCAGCAGCTCTACCTGAGGCGCTTTTTTCAGCAGTTGTTTTTCCATTTTGCGAACTGCTTTTCCAAAATCCTTGGCAAAACAGGTATCGAAGAATGCCCCTTTTTTCTCATCCAGGCCAAGTGTCTCCATTTTATCCAGTAATTTCTTAATACTGCGCGTAGGACCGCCAATATGGTTGGGAGAGCCAATGAGAATACAATCGTACCAGTCTATGTGTTCGAGATCCAATTTGCTGATTTCAGTGAGTACCGCTTTGACCTCGGCAGCCTGCCTCATCCCTTCGATAATAGCCTCCGCTGCTGTTCGTGTATTACCATACCTGGACTCATAAACGACGAGCGTTTTTATCACCTGCGCGACTCCTGCAGTAATATTTTTCATTTTCTCACGCTACGCCGAATAGTATTCTAATTGCTGCAGCATTCAGCGGCAATGTGTAAATTACCTGAAACGTTATACTATTGTGGAGAAAAATTCAGCATGCATAATGCAAGAGATACAAAGAACGCATAATAAGGCTAAAGCCAATTTCTGTAAATAGACTTAAAAAACTGATGAGAAGCTATCCTGGCCTGGTTTACAGCATGGACAGCTTGCTGGAGGGATGCCTGGACGTATGAACGACCAGCCTGATTAGAATCACCAGCGCGCTGATACCCAGACCAATGGCAATGGCAATAAGAACAATTGTTAAGATAATAGAGATGGCAACAGCCGTACTGGTATTGATGCCGGGAATGACTCCAAAATTATACGGCGCGATGCTAATAAAGCTGACCACTGTGGCTGTGCCCAGTACATAGAGAATTATGCGCACCATCTGTCTAAGCCAATATCTATCATAGATAAGCAATATGATATGCCCCGCAATAGCGAGTATCAGCGTAGTAACCATTATAGGAAGCCACTGATAATAGTCACTGGTAAGGAGCGGATATCTGTTCCAGATTGTGACGCCCCCTCTTGTGACAGGCTGGTAGTAGGCTATATAACCACTGAAAAAAGAAAAAAAGATAAGCAGTATCAGGCTCCATGCAATAGCAAACCCCGATGCTGTAGCTCTCAGCGCACGCGAACCGCGGGAATATCCACGTGTATTCTTCACTTTTTCCTCAGCGGTTGTCTCCCGGACTGTATCGTTATCTATAGCAGACGGTTTACTCTCACTGGCTGATATTGTCCCGCTGCTATGATCGTCCCCAATCGGACCAGATGGGAAGGATTTTTCAGCGATATCTCCCGCTACAGGCAGGTGATAGCGTTCACCCTGATAGGCTTTTACCATCAACACAATCCACAACACAAAAGCCAGTATCCCCACTATAGCCCCCAGAAAAGACCCCAGCAAGGGGATTTGAGAAAGCAGGATACCGGCTACGGTGAGAGTACCAAATACGATAATGGACTGTAGAGCATGATAACGGACATTATTGTCGTGCTGCTCCAGCACAAGAAAGATAATACCTGTTACCCATGCGCCCAAGTAGCAGAGCAGAGCAGCAACATTTGGTACAAGCCCCAGACCCTGTGGCATAGCTGTCTCGCGTTTTGCTTTTTCCTCGGCCTCAATTCTCGCTTTTTCTTCCTCGTAGATTTTCCGCCGTTCTTCCGCTGAAAGCTGCACTGGTTCACCTCTCCTGCCGCAGTTACTATGCCGTGCGACATCCGAATATCATAGTTATGCCATTATATGATTATGGAACTCTTGCTGCAATAGTAGTTAATATTCCAGAAACGAAGTCACCCACATCCTTTCCAATTTCACCAGATATGCGCTATACTTGTTATTCGACGCTCCTGTATGATAATTATTTCAGCAATGGTAGAATAGGGCTATGCCGAGGCTGCAGGCGAAGAACTGTAGAAATCGTCACCCCAAAAGATACAGGATAAACTGAAGAATATAACATGAAAAAGAAGGCCATGATAGCGGGAATATTCACGATTATTGCGGGGGCATGGGGGATTTTCTCGTCCGCGTGGATAGTTGTTTTCCTTTTTACGATGTTTAAACCGTTTATGCGTCAGTTCGGTGGGTTTGGCTACGGCATATCCGAACCGCTGTTTATGGCCATGATGCGCAATATATATATATCGATGGCGGTAGTATTCTGCATTCTCGGTGCACTGGGAATAGCCGGAGGCATATATGCACTTAAAAAGAAGCTGTGGGGACTGGCGCTTTCAGGCGCGATTGCCAGCCTGATAACTTTTTTCCCCTGCGGTATAGTGGCCGTAATATTCATAACCACAGGACAAGAGGAGTTCACATTACTTGCTGATTCAACAAAAACCGGTCCCTGACATTCACATTTTCAGTACAATCCCGTTCCGGGCAATATCACCACATGAAGCGAGTACACTTCTATTAAGATTCAACCTTCACTCTATCCCTGTGCTAAAATGACGGGGGCTGACATGGATAAAAAAGGGCAGGAAATAGTAATCAAATGTACGTTATATAATTCGGCATTAATGAAATCAACCGCTATCGTTATATAAAACTTATGATCGAAGTAAAAAATTTAATCAAGAAGTTTGGGCCGAACACTGTGCTCAACAGCATAAATTTTAGTGTAAAAGAAGGTGAGATATTCGGTTTTCTCGGCCCCAACGGAGCGGGAAAGACCACCACCATGAGAATTATTTTAGGCTTGTTGTGTGCTACGGAAGGCGAGGCGCTGGTATGGGGGCATGACCTCGGCAATGATGATGAATTGAGAAGGAGAACAGGCGTTTTACTGGAATATGACGGTTTATACGAGCGTATGTCCGCTCAGCAAAATCTGGAATACTTTGCCCGTCTCTATGATGTTAAAGATTATACCCATAAGGTTCAGGAACTGCTGGAATTCACCGGTCTAAGGGAGCGAAAAAATGACCTGGTTGGAACTTTTTCACGCGGGATGAGGCGCAAGCTGGGGCTGGCACGCGCTATCATACATCAACCGGATGTTCTTTTCCTTGACGAACCCTCAGCAGGATTGGACCCGGAAGCGCAGAAAATGGTCAGGGACCTGATAGTCCATTTATCAGGACAGAAAATAACTATCTTTCTTAACTCGCATGACCTCGATGAAGTAGAACGAATATGTTCAAGTATCGCCATCCTTCAAAGGGGTGAGATTAAAATTCATGAAAGCATGGATGCCCTGAGAAGCCGGCTTGTAACCGATGCTTTACAGATAGTCATGTCCAGTAACGAGACAGCTGAGAAAGCATTCTCCCTGTTGAGGTCACTGGACTATCTATCGAATTTCAGCCGTAAGCGATGTGAAATTACCGCCACTATGGACAGCAGTAAAACACCATCATCTGTTATCGCGTACCTCATGGAACGGGGACTTGGTGTTGAGGAAATAAAACGTACTACCCGTTCACTGGAAGATCTCTACCTGGAGATTATACATACTGAGCAAAAAGATGAATAAAATAATAATCATTGCGGCAAAAGAAATCAGGGAATTGCTCCATGATAAACGGACCATCGGCTTGGGAGTGGTATTTGCCTTTTTCTTTGGCATTATGTATTCTTTGCGCTCCGTTAACTCTGGAGGTACGAATATTATGCCTATAGACAGTACTCTCTTCTTCCTGGCCGCAGCAATCGGATTTTTTATGGCCTATATCTCAACCGGACAAGTATTTCTGCGTGAAAAGTCCGATAAAGTAATTGAAACGCTTTTGTGCGCACCGGTAAACCTTCGGCACATATGGTTGGGAAAGGTAATTGCGGTGGCAGGGGTTTCATACGGTTTTGCACTTCTTTCGTCCGTTATAGCAGTTGCAGTTCCCTTTATAGCCGATGGCTATTTCACATTGCCCGGGGCTGCAGTGATATTTCATATACTGCCGGGTATTTTTTTCTTCATAACAGCTATCGCCGGATTACTGGGCTTCATTCAACTGCTGTTGGGAATGCGGGAAAACAGGATATTGAATTTCGTCATCTTCGCACCTGTTTTCGGCCTGCTCTACGGCTCCGGTTATGCTCTCGGCAGCAGCTTTACAGTCTCATGGCTGCAGGTACTGATACCGTTTGCACTTTCCCTGATACTGCTGGTAATTGCCGCCTTTCTGGTACGCCATCTGAATAAGGAACGGGTAGTTACCACCATTAACTGAAAAATGGCCTCATCCCTTGCAGGGAAATCGGACTGTACTAAAAAGACAACGTAGCCCAGCCGTCTTTAATCAGCTGCGATATAACAGGCCCAACATAAATAACCTTTATTCCCTGCTTTTCAAGCAACTTGCTTATGTCCATCCTATCAGAGCAATATTTACAGGCCATAACCTCCACACCATGTTCCTGTAATTCCTTTATCTTCAACTGCACTTCCATATCGCTGCCGGCCAGTTTCTCGGACGGACCGAAGAAAACAACTTTCACTTCGTCCAGCCACTGATTTTTAGCCGCATTAAGTGGATACGGAAGGCCCACCTCCAGTGCTACCTCCCTGTCAGCACTGCTGATAATCACCAGAACTTTACTTGCCATAGTATAATTTCCTTTCTTTAGCAGACGATAAATATATATGTTTCGAGCGCACTAACGGTAGAAACATGACGCCATAAAAGATACTTTCAGATAACAAGTACTAACACACAATATTTCAGTATACTCTTTAACTACGGTTCTGCAGGTACCGCCAGCGGCAACCAATCCGCATAACCATGCAATCAAACACAGCGCTTTAATATGCTGTCTGTAAATAGTATAATTTCTTCAGCCTTCTATTAAAACTTTTTAGCATTTCCTCTAGTTGTGTGATGCAGGACTTGTAGAGGAGCCATTGAAGAAAAAAAAGGTATTGATAGCCACCGGGCATGAGTTCCAGAAAAAGCAACTCACGGAATCCGAGCGGTCTATTGAAGGTAATGACCAAGCCGCAATCTGCGACCGGATTATAGAGGATTTACTTTCTTTAGAACCTGATATCGTCATTATCGATATGGAATCATCGGATTACGATCTTTCCCCGGCGATATCATCTATTAGAGACAGGTATCCCCTCGCAAGGATTATCATCATGAGCCGCCCTGAAAATGGCAATGGAACACTAAGTCACGTGATCCGGAATGAGAACAAATCATGTATGGTTATGGATACAAGTATAGAGACCATAATAACCACCATTGAAAATGAATACTCCAGTGAAATAATCCTCTCGCCGGCAATGTCACAGAAACTCAGCAAAGACCTTCTTAAGCCAAAAATTCCTGAACATCTACGCAAAGCCGCTCAGGAATATAATCTTGATCCCAGGGAGATAGAGATCCTTCAACTTTTACTGCGCGGAGCAACGAATAACGAGATTTCACGAGCTTTATCGATTACGGAAATAACTGTCAAAGCACATCTGAATAAAATATACGATAAGCTCAATGTGGTAAACCGTTATCAGGCTACATCTGTGGTAATAAAAAAGAGCATTGTAGCAGACCGGAAATGAACGTATGCTATTGATGCAAGCTCCAGCGGCGAAACCGGCAGCAGTATCATATATCTATTATTTGCCATCCCTGTAAGGCATATTTGACACATTAGTGTCAATATGGTTTGTTGCGTTACATACACAATTCTTTTAAGATAGAACGCATTAATAACGCAACTCAATTGCGGTGTAAGTATATGCCTCATTTGACACTGAATAGCATGGTTCCTATATTGTTTTTGTTTACCTCTATAGCTCTGGCCATACCCGGCTGCAGCTGTTCAGACCATTCGGACAAGTTTGGACGCGATCTTGCAGAGATAGAAGAAATCGTTTCCCGTGGAACTTTTGCCGGAGCAGCTAACCACAACGCTGCCGGAGATGTAGAAATAATCAGAACAAAAATTACATATTATCTCAGATTCGCCAGTAACTTTACTGTAGATGACGGTCCGGAGTTGTATGTCTATCTGGGCAAGAACGGCCGCTATTCACCCAGTACGCTCATCTCTGTGCTGGGCGCAAACTCCGGCCCGCGTTACTATGAAATACCTTCCAGTATAGATATAGCGAATTACTCAGAGGTCTGGATTTGGTCCAGATTGCAGGAGCATGCATACGCAAGCGCTTTATTGAAATAGCCTACGTTTTTTCCGGCTTCATCTACTCACCACTGCTTCTCTGATTTTTTTACCGTTTGAGAACCTCAACCCATATCCCCCGGCGTAAACTTTACTATATACTTCACCGTTTTAAGAATTGACATTTCAATGCTAATTATGGATTCTGAACTTCGAGATTTTATCCTCTTCTGTATACAGCGGCGCGGTAAACGGTGGCCAGCGCTCTATGATGAGATGACCAGCGTCGCAGGGAGAGGACTATTCAAGGGTATGGGCTACCAGGACCTCAGAGACAGGGGACTTTCTCTCTCACTTTCCAATATAGATAACGTGCTGGAACTCATTGAACAGGCAACTGGCGGTAACGCGGACCGTCAGATATAATATAACATCATGATCCCAATTTCACAATCAGCTTCAATATCTTCGTGATTATATCTATCAGTAACCTTCTCCATATCTTTAGCTTCCCACTCCTGTGATATAATACGTGCCGGTCGGCTGCGTATACGATGAAAAAATGAATATAGGATTTGCAGGCATGAAAGTATTGGGTATTTGCGGTTCACCGCGTAGAGGTAACACTGAATGGATGCTGCGGAAAGTGCTGGAAGCAGCTTCCATTGAGGGATCTGAAGTCGAGCTTTTACTCCTGAGAAAAACAGACGTCCACATGTGTCTGGGCTGCCTTTCCTGTGAAGCAGGGGGTACACAGCGAAAAGGCATTTGTAAAATAAAGGATGATATGGTAAATATCTACCCCAAATTGCTTGCTGCCGATGCCATCATACTGGCTACACCCGTTTATTTCGAGATGCTGTCCGGACTGCTCAAGAACTTTCTTGACCGGACAGGACCGATCTGGCCTAAGCTGAAAGGCAAAAGCATTGCCGGCCTTGCCGTAGCTGAGGAAGGCATAGGCCAGGCGGTGCAAAATTTGAGGACATATGCCGCACTGTGCAACATGCGCTGGGCGGGCAGCGTGACTGCGCTGGCAAAAAATCCTGGCGACGCGGCACAACATAAAGGTCTTGAGAAACGGCTCCAGCGGCTGGCAAAGAAACTGTCGCTGAGCACATGTATGGCTCAGCAGCAGAGCACCTGAACATATTGATCGGTCCTGTTTTCGCGGAGCATGTATAATAAAAAGGGAGGATTCACCAATTGAACGATCTCGAAACATGGCTCAACGAACAGGGCAAGCTTACGGAGCAGTCAAAAGCAACCCTGAAGGGGCTGCTGGAAGAGGCGCAGTTTGCTCTGTATTGCCAGCGGGGAGGCGGTTCCTGCATGAGCAATTTCGGCAACAAAGTAGCAAGCTACGCCATCGCCATGAAAGTAGACGGAGCTCAACTATTGAGCCGTCTGATGGCCCAGGCATCTGAAGAGGTGCGTAAAAACAATTGGGACATTTAGAAAATATGGGAATAGAATTGAACGCAGGCCGCAACCGCTATAACTTACAAAAAGCACTTCAGACTTTTTTAAAAGAGGATGACGCTGTTAAACTTGCTCCTTTGCTTTCACAAACGCTGCATAAGGGTACAATCACACATAAAGAAGCTCAGGATCTTCTGGGAGAAGACCCTGAGGATATGCTTATTCTGAGCTATCAATGGAGGCTGCTTCTACCTATAAGAGCCGCTAAAGCCGGTGACTGGGAAGACCGTATGATGCTGCCGCAGCCGGGAGAAACCTATCATCTGCCCAACGTCGCCCGGCATCTGATAAAGAATGCCGCAGCTTGCGGCCTGTGGGACCCTGAGAAAGCTATCAGGGAGGTTTTCAGAGCCATCGGTGAGCCGGATATCGATAAAATGGTACCTCTGGTAGAAGGGATCGCGTCGCACACCAGAGGCCATCGTGTAACCGGGCTGGCTGTGGTACAGGTATGCAAAGAGCTCGGACTGGCGGAAAGAGTGGATCCTCTCGTCTCAGAACTTAAGGCATGCGGCATACTGAGCCACAAGCTTGGTGCATTAAACGAGGCAACCAAAGCCGGAACTATGCTCTATGAGATAAATCCATCCCTGCTGGTCGGCAGCAATTAAATGCCTGACTTGCGGCTTTCACTGAAACAGCATACAAAGTGCTCTATCTTCTCAGTCTTAAAATACACGCTTAAACATTCTCATCTTATTTTTCGTTCTTAATAAAGAAGATCGCTTGCAGGAGCTGGTTATGTTTAAGAGAACGCTCACTATACTTACCGCTGTAACTTTTATTATTGTAGCGGCTATTGCTCCCCTGCCGGTGCTGGCACATGACGGGCAGCAGCTTGCACAGAACGGTAACAACCAATCAGAAAACGAACAACAATCACATTTCCAGTTCTTCAAATACTGGTATAAAGATGCAAAGCTCATGTTCCAGCCAGACGCTGCTGAAAGGGCAAGGCTTGCCGTTAGCTATGCGCATGAAGAAATAGAGACAATCGAAGAACTCTATGAGAACGACCGCTACGAAAACGCTTTTGTGCACTGCGAACGCTACCAGAAATACCTTGAGCAGGTGACAACAAGCCTTGAAAATGCTGCCGCCAATACAGAAGAGGATATAGACCTGTTGCTTGCACAGGTGGAAGAAATTCAACTCCGTTTTCAAGACCTGATGGCGCAACTACTGGAAGCATGTCCGGATGCAGAGGAAAAGGTTATTCACGCAATGGAGCACTCACATCACCATATTGAGCAGTTAATGCTTAATACAATGGGCAATAAAGAACTGCTTAAATATCGGGAAAGAGCCATGTTGGCAAGCGATAACGTAAGCGACAGCATAAAAGTAAAATTCTGGCGTATCACAAACCGCAATATGACAATGATCAAATATCAGCAGAAGAATTCCTCGCAAAGCGATAATATCAGTTGCGGGGAAAAGTTCATGATAAAAGAACGGACCAGGGTACATTCCGATAATGCCACCGTCCCGCAGCAATATCACATAAAGAAGCAGATAAAATCCGGGCAGCATAGCGGTACTGAGACGGCGCCCGGACAGCAAAATAAGATCGCTATCCCTGATTATTTAGAAAATGATAATTGCCCTCAGAATAAGAACAGCGGTAAAGGATATAACAATGCCGGGTAGTAAATTCCGGCACCAATAATTTAAAATAGTGAGAGCAAATAGAGACCGATTGTACTGCAAAAGAAAACAAGTACAATAATGCCTACGCTTGTTTCTCTTCCGCAACCACTTTCGCCCAGAGAATGGCTACAGGTTTTGCGTCTTTATTGAGGGGCTCCCAGTCCCTCCATTCGCTGCCCGGGAATGGATTGCGTTTGCGGAAGAGACTGTTTTCATCTATAAGCACGGCATAGGCTATTTTAGCTGCTCCCCGCTGGACATATTCCTTGACACACTCAATTTCCCGGCCTACACCGTTTTTATCGTACTTTACCATCGGTAAGTTCTCCGACAGAATATCATCACGGCGATGAGAGGGTTCATAGCTGAATTCGATGGCAACAACAATATTGTCGGAATCATCAAGTATTACCAGGTCTATAGAAGAGCGCCGCAATCCCAAATGTACGATGGAATAGTCATTGCGCACACGGTAGCGTAGTTTTTTCGTCTCAATTATTTTCAGCATACTCGTCTGAACTAGCCAGACTATATCGCGTTCGGTAAAGAAATGGTAATTGCGGTAATTATTGCGCAACCAGTTCATTACTCCTTCAAATAAATTGGCTGATACTTCCATAAAATATGCCTCTTCTTTGAAATACTGTTGCTTATTATACACTCAATACACTGAATACTCTATCTGTTTTTCCATTAAACAGATGGAAAACGCAAATACCGCCTGCCTGTTACTTCAATCTGCTCCAAACAGAGCGGTTAAAATCAACGTTGTTACTGTGATAACATATCTGCACGCTATGCAAAACATGCTGCTTTGTTATAAAAGGCAGTATAGCACTGATTAGCTATACTCACATAAAGACCGATCCGCAGCCGGCCCAGAACAGCGGCAATATCTCTATTTTATGAGTACTCGATATTTGATAGTGTTAGCTGTATCAATTCCGAAAGCGCAGGATGAATATGTACTGCATGAAAAAGCTCATCCAAATGCCCTTCGCTCTCCATAGCATTGACGACTTCCTGTATCAGGATGGGAGCTGCCGGACCGATAATATGGAAACCAAGTATCTTGCCGCTCTCTTTATGGATAATGACCTTGGCAAAACCCTTATCCTCCATCATTGCCTCACCCTTGGCGGTATCGGCGTACATGCCTTTCCCTATTGTCACCTGTTCCTGATACTGTTTTCTGGCATCCTCTTCCCTCATACCCACTGAAGCAATTTGAGGATATGAGTACACGGCATGGGGCGCCGCTGTATAACCGATCTCCATTTCCGTATTATGTAAAATATTCTCAGCCGCTATAGCAGCTTCTTTATTAGCTATATGAGTGAACATCTGCTGCCCGTTGGCGTCTCCTATAGCATATATTCCTTCTTTACTTGTCTGGAGATACCTGTCTACCTTAATAAAGCCTTTTTCATTTTGCTCTACCCCTGTCTTATCAAGTGCCAACGTATCAGCATTGGAACGCCTTCCTACCGCTACCATTACACGGGCAGCGCCAAACTCTTGACGTTTCCCTGTAGCTTGCTCCTTGCATATTACTTTGCATCCGTCGGCTGACGGCAGGACTTCCTCTACCCCCATTCCCGTATATACCCCCATGCGCTTTCCCAGTTCTGCCTTCAACAGCTCGGCTATCTCGGGCTCCTCGGCAAGGACCAGTCTGTCCATCATCTCCAAAATCGTCACCTCTGTCCCCATGGCCGAGAAGAAATGGCCGAACTCAACAGCGATATAGCCACCGCCTATGATAATCAGGCTGTCAGGTTTCTCTTTGAGCTGCAGTGCAGATTCATTGGTCAAATAATCAATAGTATCGAGACCTTTGATGGGAGGAATAAAAGGCCTGCTGCCGCAGGCAATTACTATTTTCTCACCTCGCAATTTCTGTCCGTTGACCTCAAGCGTATGCTCGCTTTCAAACCGGCCTTCGCCTTCATAATAATCAATCTTTAATTCGTGAATACCCTGCCTCATATTTTGTTGAGTCTGCCTGACCCCTGTACGCATGCGGTTCATTATTGCAGCGAAATCGATATGTGAAATCTCTGCTTCGATACCCAGTTTTTTCGCATTTTTTATCTCAAGCACTCTATCGGCAGCGTAAATAAGTACCTTGGACGGTATGCAGCCCAGATTAGGACATGTACCACCCAGCGGTCCTTTGTCTACGAGCGCTACCTTCAGCCCGTCAGATACCGCTTCATCGACGACTGCCATACCGCTTCCCGAACCGATAACGATAATATCGTACGTTTTCATTATTCATACCCCCGTTATTCCCTATTTCACATGCACAGCCGCATTAATAAAGGCACATGCAGTATGCAACAACATGCTATCTATAATAAAGCGGCATACCAGTCCCCGATCTATATCTCAACCCCGATAAAGGTCCGTATCAAATAACCAATGCCAAAGGAAATTGCCGCAATACCGAGACTGATAACCGCCATCTCGGCAAATCTCCTTTTAAAATGAAGGTCTTTTGCTACCGAAATATAGTAGGTGAAACATAGTATTATCAGCACTGCTACCGAGACAGTAATACCCAGACAGAGTAGATAATCGGACAGCAAGAAATACGGCATAATGAGGAGAATTACCGTAACTATATAGGCTGCTCCGGTATAGATTGATGCCTTAAACGGCTCCTTTTTGCCTCCTTCCGATCTGGTCGAAAGGTATTCGGATGCCGCCATAGAGAGTGAAGCGGCAATACCGGTGATCAAACCGATAACAGCGATAAGTTGCGTATTTTGCAGTGCAAGCGTAAAACCTGCCAGTGCGCCGGTCAATTCTACCAGCGCATCATTGAGCCCCAAAACAATAGAGCCCACATAGGCTAGCCGCTCCTCATCGATCATATTGATCAGTTCAAGCTCATGCTCATCTTCCGCGAGGGCTATTTCCTTTGCATGGGGGATACTTTCCGCCAGTTTGCCGTAGTCCACCTGTGCCTGCTCCTCACCTTTTTCCATGAGCTTTATGGCAAAAGTAATTCCCAGCAGCCTGGCAATAAGTACAAATCTGACTATTTTAATAGTATCCGGTCTCATACTCTTATGGGTATAACTCTTCCAAAAAAAGTAATGAGCCATCTCTTCCCTGGCAATCCGCCGCAAGACTGTCCTGTTGCCGCTGTCCTTTGTAAACCGCCCAAGCCGGTCATAGATAAAATATTCGGTAATCTCGTTTCTCTGCGCACGCTGCAAAGCCTGCAGTGTCTGGGCGTTAATCACCTTTTCCTTCATAGAATTGTGAACCCCTTATTTCAACAATGATATATGGAACGTCAAATCTACAATAACATGGTACATCACCATGACTTGATATGCCAGCAAACCACAGCCTGCATTAAAATTCAATTTCACAATTTATCCTATGCTTCTACACAATCCCTCCATAATAGCAGTTTAAGATGTATTCTGAGCAGACTGAATAAGTCTGAACAAAATAACTGCATAAGGAGATGATCTATGACCAAAAGAATGAGAATACTCACGGTTGCTCTAAGTGCCGTTTTTATCCTGGCACTGGCAATCAGCGGCGTTGCCTTAAGCGGTATCGTCAAAGCAGATGATTCGCAAAATCAACCACGCGTAGAACACCCGCACAAAGGTCCGGGCCCATCATTTGACATTCTCGGGCAAATACTCGGGCTTACTTCCGACGAAATTAAAGCTCAACTCAAAGAAGGCAAGACTATAACCGAGATCGCTGCCGCACAGGGCATCAGCGAGGAACAACTGCAGGAAGCACTCTATACAGCTATGGCAGCAAAGCTCGCAGAGAAAGTAGCTGACGGCTCTCTCACTCAGGAGCAGGCCGATAAAATGCTGGAAAGACTGCAGGACGGGAAACTCTTTGCCTGCCCGCCCGCAGGCGGCGGTGAGGGAGGTCACCGCGGTGGCGCGGGCACCTCATTTGATACCCTCAGTGAAATTATCGGGCTTACTTCCGACGAAATTAAAGCTCAACTCAAAGAAGGCAAGACTATAACCGAGATCGCTGCCGCACAGGGCATCAGCGAGGAACAACTGCAGGAAGCACTCTATACAGCTATGGCAGCAAAGCTCGCAGAGAAAGTAGCTGACGGCTCTCTCACTCAGGAGCAGGCCGATAAAATGCTGGAAAGACTGCAGGACGGGAAATTGTTCTTCGGGCCTCCGCACAGCAAGGGCATGAAAGATCATGCTCCCAACAATAATCAACCGTTCACATCGACATCACAAACATATTAATCCGCAGGTAATCGGGGAGGGGCGATCTATTTCACCCCTCCCGAAAAGATCACCAGCGAAAGGAAACTATAAACATGAAAATACCACGGTTTGTAAGAGTATTGGTAGTGATCGTGCTCACCGCTGCAGCGTTGCTCTGTATAGCAGGATGTAGTACAACAAGCCCGAGCCAAACATCTGCCCCAGATGATACTGCCATGAAGCAGAGTGAGGCAAATACACCCGGGCAGGGTAGACCGGGAGGCCCGGGAGGCCAGGGTATGGATGGCCAGTCTCCTCCTGACGGTCAGGCTCTCAGACAAGGCGAATTCAATATTATGGAAATTGCCTGCAATATTCTGGGACTCACGCAGGATAAATTTATGGAGAAAATGCAGGAAGGCACATCGCTTGCAGATATCGTCTCAGAGCAGGGATTGAGCGAAGAGGAGTTCGAGAATGCTCTTCTTGCAGCCATGACAGAAAAGGTCCAGCAGCAGGTAAGCGATGGGGAAATTACACAGGAACAGGCGGATGAAATGCTTGAGCGCATGCAGGAGATGATCGAGTCCGGAATGTACCAGGGGCCGATGAACGGACCGGGCGGCGGACCGCCGGGTGAACCTCCGCAAGAGGAAAATTGATTGTCCGCCGTGAAATCAAAAAAAGATAATACCCATGTTTAAGAGAACGGGAAAGCACATAATTAAAGCATACTTTCTCCACAATAATCACACATTTGTACGATAGAATGAGCATGAAAATAAATACGATAAAGTACACAAAAGGAACAATCAAGGTGTAAAAAATATTTACCGGCGCTCCCTCCTTAAACATATTCGGGACCGTGAGATAATAAAGCACGGGACATAAAGGAATAATGGAGCTAAGTGAACACAATCTCCGTAATACCTTCAATGATATGTACCACCGCAATTATGGATATCCAGAAAAGCGGTGGTACTGCAGAAGGTAAAACATAAATCAGCCCGGGTCTGTACCCGGTTCGTTTACATGCGGCTGATATCCGGACGATTGCGCCCAAAACCAGCCGGTATAGTATGAAACAATAGTTATGAGAAGAGGTTTTTCACTACCGCGTACATTGCTGATAACCATTGCCGCCGTTGCTGCTCTCTCCGGTATTCTCCCGACTATATCCTCTGTATCAGCAGATACGCAGGAGCCGGCACGTGAATTACAGTGGACACAGATCGATAAGCCCGGGACCACGGGCTTTACCGTGTTCAGCCCCTCGGATGTGGCTGAAATTGCTATTGGGTCATCGGTAGCCTATGCGGGCGTAATAAATACCCCAACGACGCGACTTTTCCGTTCCCTGAACCACGGTTATTTCTGGGAAGATATCACCAGCTATCTGGCCGCCGAGGTGGGCGCCGCACTAACACCGGACATTAAACTTGCGGTGGCGCCAGACCAGTCCAGCATCGTAGCTGCGGCCACTAACAGCGGGCTCTATCTATCGGTTGACGGCGGTATCACCTGGGGCAACGTATACTTGAGCGGCATCACGGGCACTATTCAGTCCATCGCAATTTCGAAAACCTTTGGAGAGGAAAATGAACAAAGGGATATACTGGTAGGAACGGCGGTCTTCGGCGATGCCGCTACAACCGGGCAGGTGCATTTGCTCCATCTGGGAAGCGACTTTCCGGTATGGCGTAATCTGTACATAACCGTTGACCCCGCACATGTCGGAGGAGAAGTATCGGCCGTTGCTTTTTCCCCACACTATGATGACGATCAGACAATACTCACCGTAGCCTCAACCAACGTAGATGTCGCAGCAGGATATCAAAACCGCACCTATGCCTGCATGGCAGAGGTAGACCTGTCCACACATGAAGCGGTATGGAATAACAGGTTCGGTTATCCTATAGAGATTTTTGACTCATCGTATTATACGACCCTTACCCAATCACTTGGAGATGACATCGGTCTACCTTCTATTGCAGGGGGAATAGAACTCCCTTCTTCATTCTCAGCTTCTGGATCTTCAGGTTCCTCGCGCGAATTTTATGCATTTTATACCGTGAATCCGCCAGCCGCAGTACCTCCTGCCAACGATACCAGCAATGCCTATAAGATCACTGATTCCACCCTGCCTTATGCAACAGCATTCAGACCTACCGCCACCGGTACAAAGCGCTACTGCAGTATCGCCCTCTGCGGCGGCAAGCTGCTGGCAGGAGAAATATTCCCATCAACGGAGCCCGATCATCTACTAAGTGTTCCCGTGCAGTTATGTAATGATCCGGGCGCTTCTCCACCCCAATTCAATAACACCAGCTATCCATACGGTGCAGGGAATGCGCTGGTTGCCTGCAGCGGCAGTGCCGCCTATTGCAGCACAGGACAACATCCCACTGCACCAGCAAGTCCTGATGAGAGCGGCTTCTCCGTCAGCGACGATAACGGCGGAAACTGGTTTCAAATCAGCCTGATCGATACCGATCTATTACTTCAGGATATAGCTGTAGCTTCCAGCCCGCAGAGCATTTTTTTAGTCTCCAAAAGCACAACCAATGTTCAATCAGTCTGGCGCAGCGCCGGCACACCGCTGGGCAGGACCTGGGGTAGAATTCTTGCCATTACTGTTCCGTCAAGTCAAATCATTATCAGGCTCAGCCCTGACTACCGCGAGGATTACACAGTCTACGTTTGCGAGGTGAATTCGACTGTTGATAACAGCCAATTCTGGTTCTCCACAGACAGGGGAAACAGATGGGTTCAGGATACTGCTCCAATCGGCGTTATCGATATGGCTCCGGCCGGTGATGAAACCGTATATCTGGCTCTAACGGATGGCAAAATATGCAAGAGCACTACCAACGGAAATTACTGGCAAAAAGGAATTTTCAGTGAGCTTGCGGAGATTGCGATGATATTATTTGTTGACAGCGATACTCTGCTGGCAGCCGGCAATCACGGCGACGTATCGTATACAACGGATGGTGCAGAAAGCTTTACACGTATACCCAAGATTGCCGGGTATGACAGCACTGTGCAGGTTATCGCAGACAACGCCTATAAGGACAACAACCTTATCTACGCAGGAACTACAAATACCATCTATCGTTGGGTGATAGGACAGAGTAGTGACTGGGAAAAGGTAAGAGCAGCGGCCAATGGTGAACAAATAAGCGGCTTCGTCATACCGGAAGGTATACTCTATGCCCTCTGGTATAACGGCACGAGCTCCTTAAGCGGAGCGGAACGTTCGCTTGAGCCGTCTCTTACTTTTACCGAATTGGAATGGGACTCTTTACAGGTTGGTGCAGAGAACGCTCTTTTCAATATCAGCCCTACAGCACTCCGTTATACGGAAACAGAGACATGCGTTATTTTATGGGCGATCGATACGGTGAGTGATGAAATCATGGTCTATTTTGATTGTCTTGCCTGGCAAAATCCTCATCAGATACTGGCGGACGAGGCTGTTATAGGCTGCGATCCGGCAACCGGTCGTGCCCAGGAGGTAAACTTTGCATGGGATGATATCTGCGCGGATAACCGCTATCAGCTCCAGATCTCGAAAGATACCGTTTTCAGTGAGATCGTTTTCGATTCCGGCGATGCTATGCCCTTCCTGTTGCCCGCCGATATAGAGTCTCCATCTCTGGTCTATTTTGAAGGAACCACTTCTCCTGCTCTGGCAGGGATCGCCTCACCGACGCTGGAATGCGGGCATACCTACTACTGGCGCGTCCGCGCACGGGCTGCCGTAACCGGCGATATTATCAGGAGCCCGTGGTCCGATACGCATGCATTTACCATTAAAGCCGGGTTTCTCGTTACCACGCCTTATTACGGCCCTCAGCTCCTTGCGCCTGAAAACGCGTGCGGATGCAGTTGTAGCGCACCGGTGTGTTTCTCATGGTCGCCATTTAAGGAAACAACTTTATACAGGTTCGAGCTCGCCGACAATGCCGATATGAACAGCCCTCTGGTATCTACCGACGTTACAACAACGGCATATCAGTATGACGGGCAGCTAAACTGTAATACCAGTTACTTTTGGAGAGTATCGGCGCTGGAGCCCGCGCCGAGTGAGTGGAGCACAGTTTTTACATTTAATATTGCCCCTGATCAAGTTCAATCAAGCTCATCTACATCATCTTCCGTATCTAATAGAACCACGCCGCTCTTCGCGTGGGTAATCATCGCCATGTGTATCGCTTTTATCATCGCAGCAACGATGTTAATAATCTCATTAATGAGAGGAACAGGTAGGATAAAATGAAAGTCAGGAATAGTGTTATTCTGATGCTGGTGCTACTGTTAATAACAAGCTTTTCTTTCGGCTGCAAGAAGAAAGGAGGTTCTGAAGGAGATATACAGACAACCGCCGTCCAGCGGGGCAATATTTCTCTTGAGGTCTCGGCCAGCGGCAACCTGGCTCTATCCAAGTCAGAAGACCTTGCCTTTGAAGTAGAGGGATATGTATACAGGGTGCTGGTAGAGGAAGGAGATCATGTATCGGAGGGAGACCTGCTGGCAGAAGCCTCCGCTTCGGATTGGGAAGAAAAGAAGGGCTCTTTGGAACGCGCACTTCTATCCGCCAGAGTCAGTGTTAATAGCGCTCAAATAAGTCTGGAAGATACGTTATCAAGCTTTACCGGTACAAGCGTGACATCCGGAACATCTTCCGCACCCGATCCGCTGGAAGTAGAATCAAAGGAACTTCAGCTTGAATCAGCCAAGCTGAACCTTGCCTCCGCGCAAAAGGAATATGATGAGTTTCTGGAGACAAGCTACCAGGTAATTGCGCCTTTCGATGGATTTATCACTGCTGTTCATGTGGAAGGCGGTGATGAAATATACAAAGGTTCACTTGCCGTTTCCATTGCCGATCCCTCTCAATTTGAAGCTGATATCTACGTCAGCGAGATGGATATCTATGATATTGAACTTGGCATGCCTGCTACGGTGGAATTAATGTCATACACAGGTGTCAGCTTCCCGGCTGAAGTAACCAAGATCGCACCGACAGCCACCAACCAGAGCGGCGTGGTCAGCTATTCGGTAAGGGTCCAGTTACTTGAACCTGAGTCTATCGAACAAACCGGTACAGCACAAACAGGACAAATGCCTGCGGGAGATAATACGCAAATGCCCCCGTCACCATCTGAAGGCCAATCACTACCTGAAGGCCAGTCAGCGCAGGAAGGGGGATTTTTCCCCGGGCAAGGGCAAATGCCGGAAGGAGCGCAATTCCCCTTTGCTGTAGAAGAAGAACAATGGGAACTCAGCGACTTGAAAGAGGGTCTGACCGTAACCATAACTATTGTGACTGAAGAAGCCTCTGACGTTTTACTTGTCCCGGCAAGCGCGATAACCACGCGGGGCAAGATGAGCAGCGTCCAGGTAATGAAAGGCGACACGGTTGAAATCCGCAGGGTCACAACCGGCATTAGCGATTATCAAAATACAGAGATTACCGATGGATTAAGCGAAGGTGAACTGGTGGTGACTTCCACAACATCCACAAGCACCAGCTCTTCCAGTAGTTCACAACAGCAGCAAGGAGGCTCCCCGGGTGGGATGATGGGAGGCATGGGAGGAGGACCTCCGGGTGGGATGATGCCGTGATAAAACTTGAGAATATAACAAAAACATATCCTATCGGGGACAGAGAGCTCCATGTGCTCAAAGGCATCGATTTACAGATCGATACGGGCGAGATGGTTGCCATTATGGGCGCTTCAGGTTCGGGAAAATCGACGCTGCTTAACATCCTCGGTTGTCTGGATGTACCCAGCTCAGGTAAATACTATTTGAAAGAGAGAGAGGTAAGCAGGCTGAGCCGCCAGGAACTGGCCCGTGTCCGCAGCCTTCAAATAGGGTTTATTTTCCAGCAGTTCAACCTGCTGCCGCAGCTTTCAGCACTGGCAAACGTAGAGCTTGGGATGCAGTACTCCGTAGGTGTGGACCGCAAGCTTGCACTGGAAGCACTGGATAAAGTGGGGTTGACGGATCGTGTACATCACCGTCCT
This sequence comes from uncultured Dehalococcoidales bacterium, assembly GCA_964519615.1. Lineage (GTDB taxonomy): Bacteria > Chloroflexota > Dehalococcoidia > GIF9 > UBA5629 > CAZFIM01. The sequence continues at coordinate 13,803 of CAZFIM010000019.1, read as the reverse complement.
CGAGAGCTTTCCGGCGGTGAACAGCAGCGCGTTGCCATTGCCCGTACCCTGGCCAAGATGCCGCCGCTTATCCTGGCTGATGAACCTACCGGAAATCTCGACAGCAAATCCGGCACAGAGATTATGTCCATCCTCACCAATTTGCATCAGGATCATGATGTCACCCTGGTGATGATTACTCACGATGCGGATATCGCGGAGTATTGCCAACGTACCATTCGCGTAAAGGATGGATTGGTAATCGGGAATGAGCAGCTATGAAAGAAAAATCTTCTATCTCACTAATAAACCGGCTTAAAGGCGCGTATCATATCCTGCGCGGCCAGAACGGGGAAACGGCAGTAAAACGCAACACCCTTATACAAAAATGGCTGCAGCCCGTTTATACCGCATGGATGGGAGTGAAAACGCATAAACTGAGAAGCTCACTTACCATTCTCGGCGTTGTTATCGGAGTTGGCGCGGTGATAAGCCTGATGTCCATCGGTAGAGGTACTCAGGCTAATATCGTCTCAAGTGTGCAGGGACTGGGCTCCAATCTGCTCTTTATTTCCCCCGGCAGCACTACCGTTGGCGGTGTACGAGGCGGTACGGGCAGCGCCAGCACGCTTTCAATGGATGATACGAATTCAATCACTGAGAAAGTGCAGTATATCGTTTCTGTTGCCCCTGTTAACAGCTCCCGCTCACAGGTAATAGCCGGAGCGACCAATACCAACGCCTCTATTTACGGCATTACACCGGAATACCAGCAGGTGCTGAATCTGCAAATGGCGGAGGGTTCTTTTATCAACGAATACCAGAACGAGAGGGCGCAGAAAGTAGCCGTTATCGGCTCCGATGCTAAAGAAACGCTTTTTGAAAACAGCGACGCTGTGGGACAGCAATTGCGCATCGGCAGCGTAATCGTGACCGTTATCGGCGTCATGGAGAGCAAAGGGCAATCCATGGTCGGACGTATCGATGATTCTATTTTTATCCCCATGACCACGTTCAGACAGGCAATCTCCGCCACCCGCACCTCAAGCGGCTCCTATTCTGTCAGCCAGATACTCATCAGCATGGAGGATACGGAACATACGGATACAGTCACCAGTTCGATAACCTCTTTACTGCGCGCCAATCACCGTCTGGCGGGTGACGACGAAGATGATTTCAGCATAACCTCGCAGGAGGACCTTGTCGCTACAATAAAAGAGGCAACCGGCAGCATGACGCTGCTGCTGGGCGCTATCGCCGCGATATCGCTCCTCGTCGGTGGAATCGGCGTTATGAATATCATGCTGGTATCGGTAATAGAGCGGACAAGGGAAATAGGCATACGTAAAGCGCTGGGTGCGCAAGAGCGCGATATCTGGATGCAGTTCCTGATAGAAGCGGCTATGCTCACGCTCACGGGCGGAATTATCGGCATAGTTATGGGCTGGGTAGTATCTATACTTATGAGCAAATTCGGCGGCATGACTACGCTTGTATCGGCGGATATCATCATTCTGGCACTGTCCGTATCCGTGGGCATCGGCGTATTCTTCGGCTTCTACCCGGCCTGGCAGGCATCCCGTCTGAATCCTATCGATGCACTAAGGTCTGAATAATATATATTCCATCTCTCACTCTTCCTGCCTATAACGGGCTCCGGTTCGGGAGCCCGTTATAGGCAATATCCTTCTGCTTTTCAAGCATAATAAATACATCACATAGTAACATCATGAGTTTTCCATATTTTCTCCATATTTTATTTGTACAATAAACGTATAATAATGAACGTACTGACGAGTAAAGAGACCATAAACAGGATAAACCGACACATCAACAAATAGTTAACAAAAAGACTGAACCTGATGAGAGAAACAACGGTAACAAACAACAAACAACATACTGCGATCGGCGGGAAGCTATAAACGATGATAAACATAATCCATTCAAACGGCCATAAAAATGCCCCTGAGCGCATGGAGCAGAAATTTTTTATACCTCCGTATACTATCGACCGGGCAAGGGTTTTGCTCAGGCACCTTTGCTTACCGGACAATCTTTACCGCAAAGAGCAGATAAACAGCCTCTACTTTGATACGGCTGACCTGGACGAGCATGAGGCATCCAATGCGGGAGAAATGCAAAAGCGAAAAATACGTATACGCTGGTATAATACTCTCGACTGTTATAATGATTCGGTCCCAGTTTTTATAGAGCTCAAGTCCAGAAACGGTTTTGCCGGCACCAAACAGCGCAAGCTGATGCATATAACACCGGACCTTCTCAACAATCGAAACCTTCATAAAGGCGTCATACCGGGAAGCGAGTTACTGGACATACTGGCTGAATTCGGCCATTATCCTCAAAAACCGCTGCAGCCGGTTATTGTCATCTCCTATAGGAGGGAAAGATTTATCGAGCCTGCAAGCCGGCAGCGGGTTGCGCTGGATTACCACATACATTCTACGATGATAGGCCGTTCATATGGCACAACGGCAGATTTAAAGCTCGCAGGAGGAGTAATTGAAATCAAAGGCTGCTCCCTGGAACTACCGTTGACTCTTAGAAGAATGCATTTACTGGATATTGACTGGGGCAGGTTTTCAAAATATTCATCATGCATAGATTCTCATCTTTCCGGAGTAGAATCCGCAGAACAGACGTGGCCATCCGGTAAAAATAATCCTGTTTGAAAGGGGAAATTTCCATGTCGGAAGAATTTATTAACTATTTCACATCGCTTCAATCACCTGTTAGCCTGGTTGAAGCGCTGATCGCAGTCGGTTTTTCTTTGCTGGCTTCGATAGCGGTCTACTTTACCTACCAGTTCTTTTACGGCTCCCGGCACATAGGAGCGGGGGTACACCGCACATTCATTATCGGAGGACCGGCAATCACCGCCCTGTTTCTGGGCATACAGACTTCCATACCGCTCTCGCTCGGCCTCCTAGGTGCGCTCTCCTTTGTCCGTTTCCGCACTCCGGTAAAAGACCCTGCCGAGATAGGCTTTCTTCTCCTGCTGATTGCAACTTCCATCGGAGCTGCCACCGGCAACTACCTTATCACAATCCTGCTGTTCGTGGTGGTATTCATTGCCCTGGCCGTACAATGGTATTTAAGGAACCGGTTCTCTCCTTTTTCCAGAGGCCAGCTTATGATCTCCGTTGATCAGCAGTCATTTCCCGGCATTGAGAAAAAGCTGAACAGTTTTCTGGCACAAAAATTGCAGGGGCTGCGACAGGTGACAATGTCGATCCTTGACGAAAGAGTAAGCCTGCAGTTTCAGTACCGCCGCACACACAACCTGGACTGGGCTGAATTCACCAACGGGCTCAATGAGCTCACGGGCCCTGCAAAAGTAGAAGTATTTATAGGATAGCAGTGACTCGTACAGCAGGCTGCCAGGGTCATCTTCCCGCGCAGCCTGCTGTATCTCAGATCAGGTATTGATAGCCGCATGATACAATTGAACCAGGTTCTTCCAGCCTCAAACCCGCCCCGTCTTTAGCTTCTTTTTATTGACATAGCTATGTAATGAATGCTACATTGTGAACTGACGGCAGAAAAAATACCGAAAATAACAATACCATCTGCCGGTTGAGAGCTTCAATGAAATATAAATACTGGTTTTTGCTTCTGGCTGCTTCCCTCCTTCTCCCGCTCGTCGGCTGCTCGCCGCGAACACAGGAGCAGGACTCAATCAAAATAGGATGCGTACTATCATTAAGCGGCCTGCTGGGACCGAAAGGTCATGACAGGCTGGATGCAGCAATACTGGCGGTAGAAGAGGTCAATCAGGCCGGCGGCGTGCTCGGTAAACCTGTCGAGCTGCTCATACGTGACGATGAAACCAATCCTCAGGAGAGCCGTAAAGTCCTTCAGAAGCTCATAAAAAGCGATCACATACAGGTAGTGCTCGGCGGGATGAGCAGCGATGCAGTCATGGAATCAGGCCCTCTTCTGGCAGAAAAAACCGTGGTGATGGTGTCCTCATCGGCTACTGCGCCCGAGCTCACGGAGCAGCCATGGTCAGACTGGTTTTTCCGTACAACGCCAAATGACGCTTTTCAGGGCAGGATACTGGCCAAGGTAGTTATGGAACAGGGTTTTACGCGTCTTGCTACGATCGTGCAGGCCAACGCCTACGGCAGTGGCCTTGAACAGGCACTTATGGACGAGCTGCGCAAAACGGGGTGGGAAGGCAAACAGGTGGTTGCAGTCTACTTCAATCCTGCGGAAAAAAACTTCCGCAGTTCTCTGATCAATATAGAAGACAGCGCTCCCGATGTGGTGCTTGCCGTATCATATGTGGAAGACGGTATTATACTCTTCAAACAGGCATTCCGGCTGGGCATGGATAATATCGCCTGGCTCACCTGCGACGGCAACTACAGCGAAAGCATGCTCCAGGATCCGGACAGCGCCGAATTCATGGCTAAAGCGGTTATCGCCGGCACGCGCTCGGCAAGCTCCTGGGGGCCCGCGTTTGAACGTTTTTCAGAAAGCTATATCAGCTTTACCGGCAAAGAGCCGGGAGTATATAGCGATACATCCTATGATGCCATACACCTCATCGCTCAAGCTATTGAGAAAGCAGGGACGTACGACGGCAAAAGCATCAAAACGGCCCTGCTGGAAGTAGGCCAGAAATATGAAGGCGCCAGCGGTATCATTACATTCAGCAGTAAAGGCGACCGCATCTCAGGCCTGTATGAACTCTGGAAGGTAACGGAAGATCCGGAAAGCCCCACAGGCTACAAGATAGTGCGCATCAAGCTTATCAGCATCGGCTGACACATGAATGTTGTATATTCAGCGTCACTATTGCACTATTATAATCTTCCATCGAGCCTGCTTAGCACCAGACCCGTGGGAAGTTTGGGATAGAAATAGGTGGACTTGCGCGGCATACGGTCCTGTGCATCGGCTATAGACTTTATGGCTGATACCGGCATCTGGTTGACCAGAATTGCAAATTGATATTCTCCGTTTTCAACCAGCTTCAGGGCCTCGCGGATATCCGCACTATAAATAACGTCTCCCCGCTCAAAAGGACTATCGAGAAGCTTCTCCATGATGATGTTTTCCACAGCGCTGACATTCAGCCGCTGATAGGCGCTGCTGTGTCCGGGCATCAGATTATCGAGCGATAATCCACGCTTGAGATGCAGGTTTAAAAGCACGCCTTCTTTCAGACCCGCTATACGTATAGTGGTTACTTTGCTTTCATCAAGCTCCATACCGTCAACAGGTGATTCGGTGATGTCGAAATATTCAGCAAGCTTCGCCTGCAAACCTGACAGAACATCATCTGAGAGACCTTTGACCAGCCGGTGAATAGGCAGCATAATCAATCCGGGATCTGAAAACGGCACCAGAGCCATCATAACGAAATTGAAGGCATCGTAGTCCGAATACGTGGGCGACATCTTTCTCCGCTCATCGCGGTAAGCCAGCGCGGTCTCATAACGGTGATGACCATCAGCTATATAGACAGGTTTTGGACTCATAAAATGGCTCACGCGCTGAACGAATTCAGGTTCATTTGCTTTCCACACTTTATGCGTCTCATCGCGCAGCGTGATGTCAATAAGGAGCTTGCTGGGCAGCATTTTCACCTGCATAAGTTTGCCCACCCTGTGTCCTGGATCATCATAGAGGCCAAAAATGGGGCTGATATCAGCACGGCAGGCACGCATGAGCTCCAGCCTTTCTATCTTTACTCCCATGGCAGTACGCTCATGTGGAAGAATTATCTTCTTCTCCCACGGCTCAAGCATGACAAAAGCAATGAGCGCCATACGCCTTTTCCTGGTATCTCTGTAGGTGAAGCACTGCTCATAGATATAGTATGTCTCGGCAGTATCTATCTCAAATACGCCCTCAGTAAGCCATTTGTCCAGTACATCGCGGGCTCGAGTGTAACGGTTTGAAACCGGGGTATCGTCCGGCTGATCAAAACCTGCTTCTATACGGATAATGTTGTATTCGCTGCGTTCATGATAGGCTTTTTGTTCGTCCGGCGATATAACGTCATACGGAGGACAGATAACCTGCGCCAGGTCTCCTGCCTTGCTTTTATTAAAACGTATACCCTGAAATGGTGATATCTCTGCCACCTGCATACCTCCTGATAGCGCCGGCGGATGTATGAACGCTATCCCGGCACCGAAATGTCTGTTATTTCACACTACTGTCTAAAAAAAAAGGCGGTCTATGCCGCCATAAGAATCTACTTATAGGAATGGTCACAAACACACACAAACACACTACAGGTTAAAGGGCATTGAGCAGCCCGGTGACAATATCGTTAATCTCTTTACCGTCTGCTTTCCCTTTCATTTGAGGCATAAGCTTTGACATCACCTTGCCTTTGTCAGCCGGCCCCACTGCGCCCGCTTCTGCTATTGCTTTGCGCGCTATTGCTTCTATCTGGTCATGTCCCATTTGCTCAGGAAGATACTCAGTTATTATCTTAAGTTCTGCATTCTCCTGAGCTACCAGGTCCATACGCTCGCCTTTTTCAAAATACTCGATACTCTCGCGGCGTTTTTTAGCCTCTTTGCCCAATAAGACCAGCACTTCCGGATCATCCAGTTCACCGTGCTTATCGATCTCGGCATTTTTAATACTTGCCAGCAAAAGACGCAACGTAGAACGACGTATTGTATCGCCCTGTTTCATTGCTTGCGTAAGGTCAGTTTTTAATTTCGCAACCAGGGTCACGACCTGGTACTCCTGCGGCTCTTTCTTCTCTTTGCTGCTTCTTTCCGCTTTCTTTTGATACTGGGTTTTTCGTAAAATCCGCGGCGCCGGGTCTCACTGATGATACCCGCCTGTTCTACCTTTTTTGTAAATCGCCTGATTAAGCTTTCAAAGCTCTCTCCGCTCTGCAGCTTTACGTTTGCCAAATAGCATCACTCCTTTATAATAACACTTGCCGGCTCGTTAACACTATACGTGATACACGAACGCAAAATTTTATCCCTTTTATATTGGTAGTGTCAAGTTAAGAACCTGCCTGCCCATGATTCAAAGAGGACACCGCGCCCGCACTACCGGACAATTGCCTGTAGTGGTGCCGGTTCTAGGCAAGTATCATAGCTGATGATATAATGTTTCCACGCAGTATGGCAAAACTCTGACTTTCATCAAGGAGGAAAAGAATGTCTGAAATGCCCAGTTCCTATCCTGCCACTCTCTCCATCGATTATCCTGACCGCAAACTGAACCGGCTGACTACCTTTTTCAGGATATTTACGGTGATACCGATTGCCATCATTCTGGGACTTATTATCGGAGGTTCAACCGGATGGCAAGGCGACCCCGGGAACAAACTACCAGATGGCAGCGGGAGGAGGAATCCTTGTTCTGCCGTTGATACTCATGATCCTTTTCCGCAAGAAATATCCTCTCTGGTGGTTCGACTGGAATGTCAATCTCTATAAGTTCATTACCCGTATCGATGCTTATTTGCTCCTGCTCAACGATATCTACCCCTCGACAGATGAGGAGCAGTATGTACATATCGATATCAGATATCCTGATGTACAGACAGAGCTTAAACGGGGTATGCCGCTGGTGAAATGGTTCCTGGCAATACCGCACTACATCGTGCTCTTCTTTCTCGGCATTGCAGTTATCGTGGTGACTATAATCGCATGGTTTGCTATTCTCTTTACCGGGAATTACCCACGTTCGATTTTCGACTTTGTAGAGGGAGTGTTCCGCTGGTCGCTGCGCGTGACGATCTATGCCTTTATACTGACAACGGATAAATATCCGCCCTTCAGTCTGGCTTAACAGAATATTGCTTTAATGCCGTCCGCAATACCAAAGCAACAGCAAGCGACAGGAATGTGTACACGAAAGGACTTGCGGCGAACCTTTTACCGCAAGTCCTGTTATAATTACCTATTGCATCATACAGGAGATATTCCCATGTCAGAAGATACCTATGAATTGGCGGTAGTGTGCGATAACTGCGATTTTAAAGGGCTGGCGAAAATTCCCAGAGGCACCATGGTGAAAGAGGCCAAGTGCCCCAAATGCGGAGTCGTATCGCTGCGCAAGGCGTTGCCCGGTGAGGTGAGTTTGCCTCCTTCATCACATTAGAAACACAGGCAAATCACTCTATTATCAATAGACGGGAGTCGCGCTGCACCTTTTCCCCACTCCAACTTCCCTGCCAGTCTCCTGAAGAGCCGTAGCGCCATTGGCCTGTAAAGGAAGTGCCGTCATCGGATATGGTGAATTTAAAATCACCGGCATCATCAGGCGGCTGGTAGGTGGGAGACTCGGACCATGTCCCGGTAAGCATGCGGCCGTTTGTCATGCCTGCAATTTTACCCTCTTCCCATGTATATGTACCGGTTACCATATCGCCGTCCTGTACAAGCTCCATGGTACCCCATTGTGCTGATTCCCATGTGCCAGTCCACCAACCCTGAGATTGATGTGATGAAGTTTCCGGCGGACTTCCGAGTTTCACCGGCTCAGCAGAACCGATATCTGCCGTACAACCGGTCAGGAAAAATACTGAGATAAAGAAGGCTATAATACCCGCTCTGCGTATCTTAGTCACAGCCATGATCCCAACCTCCTTACTAATACTCCCTATGCATCACTTTATCATTCCCCACTTTGGAAAGGAAGTAAACTATGCCGATGTACACACACCTGCTGAAAATATGCAAGACGCGCAGGCAAATAAAAGACTGCCGTATCCCGGTTAAAACTTGTATTTAATAATGTCCGCTTCCCGAACGTTATAATCATGCGTCCAGAAATAGGCCTCACCTTTATGTATGCGGAAAATACATGGGCCGGCATCGCGTGCGCTTCTTATTCCATACATATCTTTAATAAAAGGCCTGTCTGCTAAAAGTTTTTCCTTTAACTGCAGATCATCGAGAAACTCTATTTCACCTGATACACGAAGCACAGTGCCCAACGAGCCGTCAGGGTCCGGTTTATAATAGCAGACCTCGACCCTGTTATTGTTCTTTACCTGCTTATAGAGCATTTTGGATTCATGGGAAGAGAAATAAAATCCCTTCTCGTCGGCAAACCATTGGCCCATCGGCCTTACTCTCGGCAGTCCTTTCTCATCTATGGTAGCCAGATAACACCGCGGGTTTTCATTGGCGAATGCGATACAGTCCTTAAAACTCATTTATCACCCCTTTCAAGTACTTTTTTATGGAAGAATCGATTGTTTTATTATTAAATATATGTACAACAGGGAAAAATATAGTGAACGTGATATGCCGCTATCCATTGTACCTCTTTCGCCGGATCTCAATCAATCCGGCGGAAGCGTATTTGCCCGCCACTACGGGAAATCACATAGTTATGCTCCAGCGTACATCTCCCCCTTTTTCACCCGTTCAGTATGCTATACAATAGACGTATCAGGCAACAACTTTATTATTCAACAGGTTCAAATTCAGTTCAGGGAGCCGTAATGAAGAAAAAGGGGAGGTTCAGTGCAATGTTGATTCCAACAATAATCATGGGCATACTCGCCTTCGCACTACTGGCATTCGGCTACTGGAAGGGAGGAGACCTTCATATTCAAGCATTGAAATCTGCCGGCTGGTTATTGATAACGATATTGCCCATGCTGATTTTTGCCTTTATTATCGCCGGAATGCTTCCCCTGCTTATACCCAGAGAAACGATCTCCGGATGGGTGGGCGCCGAATCCGGCTGGCGGGGTATTCTCATAGGTACCGCCGTGGGATGTCTGATGCCGGGCGGCCCCTATATCAGCCTTCCCATTGCGGCAGGGCTCCTGCGAATTGGGTCCAGCGCCGGGACAATGGTCGCCCTGCTGACAGCATGGTCACTAACGGGAGTATTCAGATTGCCTCTGGAAATAGGTATAATGGGCTGGAGATTTACGGTCATACGCTTAGCATGTACTTTTTTCTTTGCTCCGCTGGCGGGTATGCTGGCTGAGCGGCTCTTCAAAGATATAAATGTCGTGTGAAGAGTATGATTCTTTGAATAGACCCTTCCTTCTACAGTATTATGTCTACTTACAAGACCGGTATTTTACAGGCAATTGAGCGGCTGGCTTCAAACGGCTTCGTTGTCGCAACAGCGGCGTTTCTTATTATGGCTATGTTCGGCAGCGCCCGCGCGTCTTTCGGCGTCTTTTTTAAACCCGTCATGAACGAATTCGGATGGACCAGAGCGGCTGTCTCCGCAGCATTCTCTCTTGCCTGGGTAGTTCACGGGCTGGCCAGCATCGTGCTGGGGCGATTGGCGGACAAATTGAGCTCAGGTGCGGTGCTGCTTGTCTGCGGTTTATTTATGGGTGCGGGCCATATACTCATGTCGCAGACACAGGAAATCTGGCAGCTCTACCTGTTCTACGGCGTGATAATCGGCATAGGCGGCTCGGTTCATATACCCGTGCTCTCCTACATCAACAGGAGATTCACCAACAGGAAAAGCCTGTTGACAGGCACGGTCATGGCGGGGGTTGGCGCCGGACAGATGATATCGCCGCTGGCAGCAGAGCGTCTTATCGCCGCCTATAGCTGGCAGACATCCTATATTATCATGGGGATCATAACCATGACCGTAATTATACTTTCATCTCTGTTCCTGAGGCAGCCGACGGCGAGTTTTGTCTATCCCGTCGATAAGTCAAGGGTGTCAGATCGTGAGGAGAAGCCTGTTCAGGCCGGATACTCACTGAGCAAAGCATTAGCGTCCAGAGAATTCTGGATGGCGCTGCCCATGTTTTTCTGCATCGCATTTTGCGGGGAGGCGATCATTGTACACATCGTGCCGTATATCACCGATCTTGGTATAGACGCCACCATCGCTGCAAGCGTCCTTTCCGTAATAGGTATTGCGATAATAGGCGGAAGGATTCTTGCGGGCAATATGGCAGATAGAATAGGCAACGATATAACATTCCTGATAGGCTTCATCGTGACGGCGCTGGCACTGCTCATGCTTCTGAAGGTTGATGCCGTCTGGCTGTTTTACCTTTTTGCCGTTGTATTCGCCCTTTCCTGGAGCGTAGGTATACTCGGTTCTCCCCTCATCGCCAACATCTTCGGTCTCGGCTCGCTGGGTTTGATACTGGGCGTGATGGATATAGGTTATACGCTTGGATGCGCGCTGGGGCCGTACATCTTCGGCTATATTTACGATCTCGCCGGAAGCTATCATGACGCCTTTATTCTCAATATCATCGTAGCCGGAGTGGGGTTCGTATTCGCTGTGGTACTGACCGCAAACAGACTCAGAAAACGCTTAAGGCGCATCACGGTTTCACGTTAGCGGGCCGGACCGCGGACAAATTGCTCTGATATCAGGCATTCGGCTATAATTGTGGCGTGCCAGCGTAGCTCAGGGGTAGAGCAGCGGTTTCGTAAACCGCCGGTCGGGGGTTCGAATCCCTTCGCTGGCTCCGGTTATTAACGTCCCTGCACCGCTATTCCACTATTCCACGGATAGATAAATAAAGATAACTAACAGCCGCTTGATTTGCACAATCCTCTGCCTTTTGCATCTTTAAACTACTTCCTATTGTTCTCCTGCATATTCAGATTTCATAGTGAATACAGGTCATGCCGCCGTGGAGATTTGAACTAATTATATAACCTGAATATTGACATGACATATATTATATTACTATAATGTGAAAGCTCAACTAACATGTTCAGTAAAAAGTGTGGCAGATATTCTGAAAGCATCTCTTCACTCGCAAAGCGGGAAAAGAACAGAAGCAGTGAAAGATCTTAAGCAGTATCACAGACGAATTGCATGATAGTTAAGCTGATTTCATCTACCGCCGTCGATATGGTATGCGGCACGTACTTAATATTCGATACCATTGTGAATGGAGGAGACATTGGACTATCATCTTGGGGATAAGGTAGCACTGGTAACCGGCGGAGGCAGCCAGATTGGTCTGGGGAAAGCCATAGCATTGACGCTCGCGCGGGAAGGCTGCGATGTTATAGTGAGCGATATCGACCTCGCGGGAGCGGAAAAAACTGCAGCAGCGATCAAGACCCTCGGCCGCAAAGCGATAGCTGTGAAAGCGGATATCACAAGCAGCACGCAAATGAAGGCTGCCGTAAAGAAGGGGCTGGAAGAATTCGGCAAGATCGATATACTGGTTAACAATGCCGGCTCTGCCTCAAAGCCGCGGGTCTTTTTTGAACACACTGAGGAGGAACTGGACTTCGAAGTCGATGTTCTTTTAAAAGGTGCAATAAAATGCACAAAAGCAGTTATCGACCACATGATCGCACGTAGATCCGGCAAAATTATCAATGTCTCGTCAATTGTCGGCATATATCCGCAAGGAGTTCTTGCCGTTTACAGCGCAGCCAAAGCTGGAATTGTCGCCTTTACCAGGGCGCTGGCTTATGAAGTAGCGCCGCTGGGAATCAATGTAAACGGAGTCGCGCCCGGTTTTGTGAAAACAGGTTTTGCCGGCGGCCCGCCGCCGGGAATGGATGAAATCGAGAAGAAAGAAACACCCGTAGGCAGACTCACAGTCCCTCAGGACATCGCTAATACGGTAGCTTTTTTTGCCTCCGACGTTTCCGGTGACATTGTAGGGGAGACCATCGTAGTCTCCGGCGGGCGCAGATAAAATGAATTCCTTGATTACACAGGTTCATTCAGAATAATATAGCTGATATTTATTTCAGAAATGTATATAATACTGTGAACAACGGTTATAATATAGAATAATTCAATTTGAATAACTATAAGTAAGTAAAGGCGGATACCGGATGAAGATAGAAGTCTTAAAGGACCTATGGGTACACCTGGATCAAGTAACAACACTGGTAAGAAAGGCCAGGGCTTTAGAAATAACACATTTTCATCTTTCACCACCGGAGGCGGAGATCCTTTACATTCTCAGTCACGAGAATCGAGACCTGACATTTGATGAAATAGCACGATGGAATTACAGAGAACTAAACTCTGTTCTAATCCGGATCAATAAAATGGAGAAAAAAGGGCTCGTAAAAAAAACTCGCAGAGCCGGTACGAGAAAGACAACGGTAAGAATAACCGAAAAAGGCAGTTCATTATATGGTGCCGTTGCCTCTCAATCGGTGCATATGATTTTTGAAGTTATTACGGAAGAAGAACAGAAGCAGCTGGAATCCGTATTAACAAAGCTGGAATCCAGAACCCGTGATTTACTGGGAATGGGTTTTAAACCGCCGTTTTTACCCTGACGCAGCGTTCATCTATTTGCGCGCTAATCAGACAAATACGGGGTAATACGCACTATAAGTGCCTTATACACTGCAGCCGCTGATGAGTTATCGATAATTATTCAAAGCAGGTTTTACTGTATTCTGCTTGAGCTATCAGTAAAAGACGCAGTTGTCTTGAAAATACTCTCTTTATATAAGAAAAACGGATTCACCTTGCATGCAGCATAACTGTCATACACCGCTATAGACAGGTTTCGTGCTCTTGCCTCTGGTGAGCACTTTTCTCTGTTTACTGCATAATAGAAAGCTGCTGATCTCAAATCTCAAATACTGCTGTCTGCGCATACGTTCGCGGTATGTACGGCCTCTCTGTGTTGAAGCATGCCCCCTTCCTCACTATTTAGTATTAAACACCTGACCAGAATTTATAAATATGAAACGGTACCCGTAACAGCCTGACAAAAAAACGGTAGTCAGTTTTAACTGTACTGCGTATACGTTTTACAGGGCAAAGAATAACGCGCTTTCACCATTTTACAATGGACCGCATTTACAAAACCGGATAAATATATACCGTCACAAGCAGGCGCAGTGAGACTATTTATTTTATACTAGT
>CAZFIM010000018.1:0-43615 GCA_964519615.1 uncultured Dehalococcoidales bacterium | reverse complement strand
GGTTATTACTCACAACTATTCTATAATATGGAGGCAGTTAATATTCAAATGTATCATATTTCTTCATATTTACAGTATAATTTGACTACAATACGATAATTTAAGGAGACTACCTATGATAGATAAACGCGACTTGGACATTATTCACACTCTGGCCAAGAACGCATTGCTAAGTCATGAGCAATTAGCAAAACAAACTAAAATGAGTCCCAGTACTATCAGACGTAGAATTCAGAGAATGACCAAAGAGAATATCCTGAGATTTTCCGCTCTGGCTGATCCACTCAAATGCGGGCTATCCATGCTTGTCGGCATTTCAATGGATATAGCCCATGAGCATTTACATGTGGAAGCCCGCAAGTTAACTGGTAATCCACATATTAAATGGGCTGCTACCACGACAGGCAGATATGATCTTCTCCTGTTAGGAGCTTTTGAATCAATCGATCAGTTTTCGGAATTTATGGAAAAAGAGATTTCGCGCATACAGGGCTTAAGATCAATTGAGAGTTCAGTCTGCTTGAATATATTAAAAGGGCGTCATATGTCGATTTAAATGCCCTTTTTACTATCATTGCTGTCTGGCAGGGTGCTTGCATCACAATACCCGAATTTTCTGTACTATCTTCCTTCAAATTCGGGTTTTCTCTTTTCACTGAAGGCCCGTAATCCCTCTTCAAAATCATGTGAAAAGACAACAGCAGGTGTCAATGTAGTTTCAAGCCGTAATCCCTCTTCAAGACTCAAATTCATTCCTCTGACCATTGCTTCTTTTGCGGTCCTTATTGCCAGAGGCCCCATCTGGCATATCTTTCCAGCCATTTCCTGGGCTGCCGCTATTAAATCACTCAGCGGAACTACTTTATTGACAAGGCCGAAATGCAGTGCCTCTTCTGCATTCAATTGTCGTCCCGCAAGTATCATCTCGGAGGCTATACCACGTGGAATGAGCCGGGGAAGCCGCTGGGTTCCTCCTCCGCCTGGAAACATTCCTACTTTAGGCTCCGGAAAACCGAATTTAGCATTCTCAGAAGCTATCCTGATATCACAGCCAAGCGTCAATTCCAACCCACCGCCAAGAGCTAATCCATTTATCGCTGCAATAACAGGCTTCCAGATATCCATGCCGCGCATCAGAGTGGATATCTGCAGCCAAGGTTTCAGCGCAGTCTTTTTAATAAACGGCAACATGTCTTTTATGTCCACCCCGCTGCAAAAAGCCTTATCGCCGGTACCGGTAAGAATACACACCAGTAAATCATCGTCATCACGATAATCCGCCAACGCGTTATGCAATTCATCATGCCCTTTAACAGTGAGTGCCCCATATGCTTCAGGATGGTTGATTGTGATTACCGCTACTTTGTCTTCTTTCGTATAATCGATCATGATAACTACCTCTTACGTTATTTTCAGCAATTGCACATACTTTTCGGTTCTATTGATTATTCAGGATAACCACACATGAGTTTCTGGGCACTCCGCCGAGAGTATGCGCAAGACCGGTACTTGCGTTCTTAACCTGCCGGGGGCCGCATTTTCCCTGAAGCTGCTTATAAACCTCATAGATCATACGAAGTCCTGTAGCTCCTACAGGATGCCCAAAACACTTCAGCCCACCATCCATATTGACCGGCAAATCGCCTTCAAGTGTTGCCACCCCTTCCTCGATAAACCTCCAGCCCTGACCACGTTCACAAAAATGCAGGTCTTCATAATCGAGTATCTCGGTAATACTGAAACAGTCATGTACTTCGGCACAATCAATCTCTTTTCTGGGATCTTTGATTCCAGCCTGCTCATACGCTTGCATAGCAGCCATTTCAGTTTCCGTAAATCCCTTGTAAGCGAAATCAGGCCGTTCCATAGGGCGCAATGAGGACATAGAAAGACCGATACCGCGTACCGTAATGAAATCATCCCTGAAGCTTTTAGCGATATCACGTCTGGAGATGATAGCAGCTGCAGCACCATCGGCGACACCACAGCAATCAAAGAGGCCGAATGGCCAGGCTACGATAGGAGCATTAAGCACCTGCTCAACCGTAATTTCCCTTTGTAACATTGCCCTCGATGTAAGGCTCCCATTATGATGGCTTTTGACTGAAACTTTAGCCATAGGAACCCTATCCACACCGTAATTCTTAAAATATCTGGTTGCCGCCATAGCAAAAGAAACAGGCGGCGTATCCGCAAACAGAATCGGATGCCCTCCCCAACCAAAAGGAGGATTGGGAAGACCACGTGTATAGAGGTCTTTTACTTTCTCATATCCAATAACGAGGACTCGGTCATACATTCCTGCAGCAACGGCAAAGCAAGCGTTTCTGAAGGCATCGAGTCCGCTGGAACAGAAATTCTCACAACGGCTGATGGGTACATTATGAAGTTTCAGTGCATCACTGACAATTGAAGCGCCACCCATTTCATGCTGAGTACTGGTCCAAACAGCCTGGATATCTTTCAACTCCATACCCGCATCCTCCAATGCCTCGTAAGTGGCATCGATAATCAGATCATAACGGCTTTGCTGGAAATTTTCACCGAATTTACAGCAGCCTGCACCGACTATTGCAACTTTATCAAAAACTCCTTGCATTAAATTCCTCCTCGCGGTGGTCTCGCTTTCCAATAATAATTACGAAAACCACTAATGTCATGCATTTTTCTAAAAGTCATTTCTACGGGCATATCTATTTTTTGAGGCCCGTCTACAGGATTCTGTGGTTCTGTCTCCGTCAAACGCAGAAACACTCTGGCACCGTCATCCAGGTCGATCGATGCTGATATCTGCGGCAACACAGGAACATCCGCCAGATAGTCCTCAGAATAAGTAAAAATCTTGCCTCGTCTGGCTAGCTTGACCTCAGTAAAATCATCCTTTGACTGACAGCGGAAACACACCCGCTGTACAGGATGTTGTATCAATGAACACTGATTACATTTACTCCCATAAAAGGAAAAAATAGATTTTCGATCACGCCAGAAAAGAGGCACCGAACTGGGAGTCGGATAAACCCTAGGCTCCTCGGCAACTATGAGATTACGAAACTGTACATACTTTTCATAGGTAGGCAACATAGTTTTAGAAGCAAGGTGCTTGCTTACTCCCCTTCTGGCGCTCAGATTCTTTATAGCATCGGTCACCTCAAGGACAAACGCCTGAGCACCTTCCCCATAGTCTACAAGGAGCACTCTATCCCCCGTCTGAGCCTGTTCTAAAACATAGGCAAGCGTAAGCAGTGCCGTGGCAGTACCAGTATTCCCTACAGAATCGTATAGAGAAGGAGGAAATTGAGTCTTTATATCGAAGCCCAGCTTTTTGGCAATATCGTTATATTGCCTGCCAGTATGAGCATATACTGCTGCTTTGTTAAAATACTCCTTCTTTAGCTTGTATTTCTCCAACAGACCTTTTACTGCTCCTGTAACACTATTCATGTAGCCATAAATAGTATTGAACCTTTCATCCCAGTATTTGATGAACTTATCCTCCTCCATACGCCATAAATCGGTAAATTCATCAGCCACAGCAAAATCGCCTGTTACTTTAGCAATGACATTATCATCGCCAATCAAAAAAGCAGCTGCACCATCCCCAAGGTCCTGTTCGAAATTAGATTGAGCGGTACCCAGTCGGCAATCTGAGACAGTAACCAGTACCAGCTTTGCAGATTTGCTAATAACTGCATCAAGCGCTGCCTTAAGCGCATTACTGCCTGCACGCATCGATCCTGAAAAATCAGAAGCGAGAATATCCCGTCTGCAGTCAAGAACCGTTGCTATAAGGCTGGCACACTGTTTTTCCCTGTAAGGTGCTGTCGTTGAAGCAAAGTAAACGGCATCAACCATTTTAGTATCTATTCCGCCGAGGCAATCGAGCGCCGCTTCTGTTGCCATGGTAATAGTGTCCTCATCAAAGTTGGCAACGGCCTTTTCACCTTTCGCAGCCCTACTACCCCAGGCCTGCGCAATTAAACTTCTACTCAGCCTGTATTTCGGAATATAAGCTCCGTAGGCCACAATACCTGCCATATCTCAATATCCTCCCGATATATTATTTATGTTCATAGAAACCTCTTCCTGCTTTTCTCCCCACCCAACCTGCGGCAATCATATGCTGAAGAAGTAGTGGAGGCGCAAACTGCGGGTCTTTGGTCTTCTCATACATATCGCATGCTGCATGATACAGCGTATCTATCCCCAGGAAATCCGCTAATTCCAAGGGACCCATAGGATGATTTAATCCCGAAGTTGCAGCAGTATCTATATCTTCTCTGGTTGCAATGCCACTTTCCAATATGCGAATGGCATTTAATGTAAAAGGAATAGATAAACGATTGACAATAAATCCGGGGGAATCTTTTACCGTAACAACGATTTTCCCCAATGATTTACCAAACTCCTGGCAAGTTTTAACAATGTCATCACGTGTAGCTATTGTACTTATCACCTCAAGCAGCTTCATTATCGGCGGGGGATTAAAGAAATGCAGACCGACTACCTGATCAGGTCTGCCGGTGATAATAGCCATTTCTATTATGGAGAGCCCTGAAGTATTACTGGCAAGTATCGAGTCCGAACATATTTGGGACAACTCCTTAAAAACCTTCTTTTTCAACGCGATATTTTCAGGCACAGCCTCAATTACGAGGTCACATTCAGAGAAATTCTTCATATCCGTCGTACCAGTAATGCGTTCTCTGATTTCAGTCTTCGTATCCTGAGCTAATTTACCCTTTTCAACACTCTTGTTAAGAAATCTATCAATACCTGCCAGCCCATTCCTCAGAAGATCCGCATTTACCTCAGATACAATGACACTATAACCGGCCTGAGCACAAACCTGTGCTATACCTGCACCCATTGCGCCGCAACCAACAACACCAACTCTTTTTATTTCCATTTTATATCCTCGATTATGAATTTAAGCAACCGTAAATGCTATTACCTTTACATTATCAATTACACTAAAACTTGGGCGGAAATTCAGGCAGATCACTGTAAATCGGATGAGTTGTCCCATCATTGATTTTTGCTGCCCGTTTCGCTGCAGCCTTATAACGCGGTATGTCGGCAAGAGTACTAATAGAAAGCTTCTGGGCTGCCATTGAACCCTCTGCATGCATGGTAATAACATCTTCATAACAGGAAGTCAGATCTCTGATCAGTTTTATCAGCCTGAGCCTGTGCTCTGTTTTTACTCCTGCTTTCCCACCCAGATATTTATCGAGCATATCGTGTATTTCAGGATTGAAGAAGTCCTTGGCTGAAGGAGCAGTCCCTAAAATACCTCCGGTCAAATCCTGCAAATGTTTGGAGGCAATATGCCAATTATCGGCATAAAAGAACTTGGCGATATTGGCATACATCGGATTGGGATATACCAGCTCGGAGTCCGGCTCAGATATACAGTTCTCGCAGGCTGACCGTCCTAATGCCTCGACAGCCTCGGCGTACATGGTTAGCCATGTAAGCTTCTCCTGAACATGTGAAGCTTTTTCTATGCCATTATATTCAGCGATTAAAGCCGCACAGCCCACAATAAGCTCCAGCTCAGCAGCCTTGTATGTTTCAGCGCTCAGACGATGAAAATTCCCGAACATATATGCAATATCACCCGCAAAAGGCCATTCGCCGGAAAGGAATACCCGCTCATTAGGAATAAATACATCATCGAAAATTACAAAGGCATCGTCCAGATATATGCTGGCGCTTATGGGGTAATCAAAATCATTCTCGGGCTCTTTAATCTCAGGCTCTGCCGAAATATAGGTAATACCCTTGGTATTAATAGGCGTCGCAAACGAGACGGCATAGTCCTTATCATCTTCGCTCATGGCCCTGCATGGAACTACGAGCAGTTCATTGGAGATAGGAGACTGGCTGATATGTGCCTTGGCTCCTCGCACCACGATTCCGTCTTTTTTCCGGTCCACTATTCGGACATAATAGTCCTGATGAGGTTGTTGCTTGGAAGGACGTGCGCTCCTGTCACCTTTAACATCCGTCATGCCTAAAGCTACGGTAGGATCAGTAGTGAGCAATAGTTTTCTGTATTCTTCAACTCTCTGTGCATAATTAGTTCCGAATTTTTTATCTATTCGAGGTGTAACAACCGTTAAAGCATTCAATCCGTCTTTACCGGTAAACTTGGCACCCGATGGCTTGCCGTAACATATCCTGGTCATAAGCTTCACAACTTCTCTCAAACGAAGCAGATCTTCACGGCTCTTCTGTGAGGTAAAGAAGTAAGGATATAATTCTCCTTTATTGTCCTTTACAGTGACAAGATCCTGATATTTGGGGTCATTTTCAACAACATAGTCCATGGCCATCCAGTTCATACATATGCGTAAGATGGGATGCTCCGTTACATCTTTGATCCTTTCACCCATACAATAAACAACCCTGTCATCTTTTAAACTTTTTACATATTCCTGGGGTGTTCTGATTGCCATTTTTCTTTCCTTTCCTTATCTTGCTTACTAATTTATTTATGATAATCCGTGCCACGCGTATAGTTCTTCATCCGTAGATACTGTACCGGTAATACCGCTGGCATCCTGAGCAGCTAACAAAATACATGATTGCACCATGGTCTCCGGCGTCTTCCAATTGGATTGGTCTTCATCACGCCCTACAAATCTCATTCCCTCTGTGCTGACAACTCCCTTAGGCTTAAGAGCGTTTACGGCGATATTGTAGCAGCCAACTTCAGCGGCTAAACCGAACGTAAACCTGTCCAACCCTGCTTTAGCAACACCATAGGCTAAACCAGTAGAAACAGGCCCTCCACCTCTCTCTTCACCGGCCAAAGATGAAATATTAACTATGCTGCCGCTACCCTGCGCTATCATGTGCGGTAACACTGCCTTTGAACAAATAAAAGCACCAGAGATATTAACTTTAATGACCAGTTCCCATCTTTTCAGCGGGGTATCGAGTGCAGGATAGGAAAAGGCTACTCCGGAATTATTAACCAGAATATCGATATGCCCAAATGTGGCCATCGTTTGATCAACCAGAGATGCAACGCTTTCCTCACTTGTAACATCACACTTAATGGGTAATGCCTTTCGGCCCAAAGCAATTACTTCCTCTGCTGTCTTATGGATTGTTCCCGGCAATTGCTCATTTTCAATTTCAGTTCGTGCCGCTATTACAAGATCTGCCCCTTCCCTGGCAAAACCAAGCGCAATAGCCTTACCAAGACCCCGGCTGCTGCCTGTAACAATGGCAACTTTATTTTTTAGTTTCATATACTCCTCCTGAAGACATTTACATACGTCGTTATGCCGAATCAACACTATTACGGTTGATCAATTTACTCGCTCTTTATACTGTCTGATTAAACTGGAGTCCTTTGTCCGAAGTACATGAACACATCGTTAACCACGACGACCAAAACTGTTATTGACTAGAATTATATTGCTGTAGTGACCTGATGTCAATATTTTTTCAGCCTTTTATGAATTATTTTAGTCATTATTTTGTAATTTTCTGCTGATGCTGTCCATTATAGCTGTTTCATTATTCCTCAAACGCCTTGCCCGATAACCTGATTTTAGAACAGTGCCGGTTATCACAGTCCTATCGCAGGGAACTGAACGAAGTATAATGGCAATAAATTCGCCGATTCAGATCAAAGGCAGGAAGTATCAAAATAAAAGACTGAGTATATAGTCTTTCCTCGTAACAAGACCGAAACAAGCATTATTTATTAAATGAGTACTTTTAAGCAGAAATGTTCTGTTCAGTGTATTTTTATACTGACATTGGAGATTGTTTTCAGACATAATGTAATAATTTGTTCATTGACTTGATCAGCATAAAGGTTTGACTAAGAGGAAAATGAACCGATATCATTATCCGGGAGCTATCAAGTTTATGCCTGCAGCAGCTACGGAACATAGAGCGCCCATAATTTAACACGATAAATAATTAATAAGAAACACAGAGACATATTTGACTCTCTGTTTCTTATTATGCATCCTATTTGAAAGTAGAAACGAGAATAAGTGATGGAACAAATAGCACCAAATCTATACAGACTCGAGGTACCTCTGCCGGGCAGTCCTCTCAAAATCGTAAACTCATATCTGGTCAGGGGACAGGATCAATGTCTGATCATTGATACAGGCATGAACCACCCGGAATGCGAGAAGGCTCTGAGCTCACAACTGGACGCTCTCGGAGTAAATCCACAGAAGGCTGACTATTTTATTACGCATCTGCACATGGATCATTTCGGTCTGGTGGGCAGGCTGGCGGGACAATCCTCAAAGACATATTTTCACCACGCCGATAAAGCCATTATCTATCAGGGGTTCGAAAATCATTACTGGGAGCGCAATATGGAAGAATACCTTGTATGCGGATTCCCACCGGACCTTTCAACAAAAGTTGTCGCAGTACATCCATCTTGTCTCTTCAGCGTCAATTCCTCAACAAAATATATTAATGTAGCTGATGGCGATAGTATAAATGCAGGTGACTATCATTTTCTTTGTATCGAGACACCCGGCCATAGCCCCGGACATACCTGTCTTTACGAGGCGAATAAAGGTATTCTTATAAGCGGAGACCATATACTCTTTGATATCTCCCCCAATATCACATTCTGGCTGAATTTCCATGATTCGCTTGGAAGCTACTTATCCAGTCTGGACAAGATCTATAAACTGAATGTAAGTATCGTACTGCCGGGACACCGTTCACCAAGGCGATCACTCAAAGACCGGATAGTTGAATTAAAAGAGCATCACAGCCAGAGACTGGATGAAATACGCGCCATTCTGGGAAAAGGGGCTAGAAATGCGTATGATATTGCACCCTTTATCAGTTGGGACTCATACGATGGAAACTGGGATCAGTTTCCGCCACAGCAAAAATTCTTTGCTACCGGTGAAATAATATCCCATCTCGATTATCTGCTTGCAAGAGGACATATAACAAAAAAGATAATCGATGGTATTTATGTATATTCCTTAATATAAGCTGAGCAAAGCTCATAAAAAACGCATGTCAATCCTCACTCAGAAATTGTTCCAGCCATTATTCGAATAAGTTCCCTTCTTCATTGCTGCCTGTTCATTAAAAATATTAGGAAGGTTCTGCTACTGTTTGAATAAGAATTTTCCTGACTCTGTATTCATAGAAAAGAGGAATTATGCCTGTATCAAGTAAGTATTGAATATCATCCGATGACGTGCTAGCATTGGTTTAATGTAATAATCGTAAATGACAGGAATGCGAAGCTCCAATCCTTATAATATATGTACATGGAATAAACAGGCTGATTGTGCCGGCTGCAGTATTAAGGGAAAACTTCACTGTAAATGGGACAGAAGACTGCTGACAGGGTTCTACGCTATCAGCCTGCCGCCTCTAATAATCGCTATTACTGGAATGGTGTCTATCGGCATTCTAACCGGAGTATGGTGGCCGCTAATTGCATATGCTGTCTATATTCCACTTATGCTCGGTTTTATAGAAACCCGGTTTCTATGCAGTCACTGCCCGTATTATGCAGAGGACAGCACAGTACTGCATTGTCTGGCTAATCACGGTGATCCTAAAATATGGCGGTACCACCCCACCCCCATGAACGTGATAGAGAAATTTTTTATGATATTTCTTGTCATTTTCGTTATATTCTTTCTAGCACCTCTTGCTGCCGAAGCGTACGGAATATGGTTTATCACGGCTCATCTCATGGCATATGATCCGATACCACTTATTGGTTTAATAGGAATAACATCAGCATCGCTTACAGCCGGCGTCTATTTTCTACTCATGCTGCGCACTTTCTATTGCTCTAAGTGTGTAAATTTCTCCTGCCCCCTGAATACGGTACCGAAACCAGTTATCGATGCATATTTTAGGAATAACAAAGTAATAGGGGAGGCGTGGGGAAAATCAGGCTACTCGGCTAATAACGGATAATCAACCGATCATTAACGGACAGTTCACCATACAGTCTTCTGAAATCAAGGAAACCATGGACGAGTAACGCCATTCAACACATATAAGTATGGCCGGGATGAGTGCGGTAATGCATTATATCACCGGCCATAGTGAATAAAGGCAAGTGGATACCTTTTACGGTTTCGGATTCAATACCTTTTTGAATATACCTTTGGGATCACTGGCAAGTAATATTAGCACCCACAGCAAAAGAGCAAACACTATAACGGCCAGACCGAGCATCGTCGCATCCAGGTTCACCTCCAGAAATTCTCCTCCCTCCAATATATATGCCAGCACATGGTCTACTAACCACATGAGCGTCGCACCCCAGAAAAACATACTTAACAAACCTAGCTTATATTTATCGTTGGGAGCCTTTGCATACCATATCGCTGTTGTGATAACCGCCGCCAGCGCGGTGATAATGAACCACATTATTCACCTCCGCCTGCAGCACTGATGGTGATTGTGGACGAGGCCTTCGATTTTATTTCAACAATCAGTATCAATATCGCCCATATAATCGTCACGAAGATTGCCATTGTACCGCCGATGACCGCCATCTCATGCAGCATTGGTGCTATATCCGCTGGATTCTCCATTGCCGTTAAAAACGGAGGCCAGGGAACAACTTCCCCATGCCATACGTGCTCCAGCGCAAGCAATATGACCCCTCCCCACAACAATTTATTAAGCCAGCTCAATCTGCGGCTCCAGGTTACGCCATTTTTTACGATGCTTTCCTCACTAGTTTTCTTTTCTTTGTTCTCAATAACCTTCTGTATAATGGTTGTTACAACAGCCTCTCCCATGGGAACTAAAAAACACGCCATAACTTGATATCTCCTTTTATTGTTTATATTTGAACGCCGGTAATTGCTGTAATAATGCCTTTTCACCTCCTTTTTGAATAATCTGTTAACGGAAAGGAGTCTTCTATCCATTAGTCCGGCAGCTAATCCTGACTGCATTTATTGCTACTTATTTCATTTGCATTATTTTGCATTTACAGTTCAAAAAAAGAGATAGCCTTATTTCCATGGATACAACAGCAAGTTATTGGAAGGCAATATCGGTTAATAGTAGCTCATGCCTTTTGAAATATACAACTATTCCCTCTTGCATCAGTTTGCAATAATAGCTTAACAAAGGGGTAGCTGTCAATAGTGCTGTTTCTCTTACTCAACTCTTGCTGCGCCGGATTCCCACCTCAGGAAAATACGCAACGCTGATTTATTACTCATTGCTTCCTTCTTTCTCTTGACAGCGAACACCGGCTGGGTCTATTATTATGTTAGCGTTGCCTAACTATAGAAAGTTTCATTATGGAAATTATTGGAAATAAACAGACCGCCAGCATGGAAGATTACCTGGAAGCAGCCGTCATGCTCACAGAAAAGGGTGATCGAATCACTGTGACTGCCCTGAGCAAGACTATGGGTGTAAAAAAACCCAGTGTTGATTGGGCTTTAAAAAAACTCGGTGAGGCCGGGTTGGTTATTCATGAAAAGTATGGAGATATAGAGTTAACTCAGGAAGGCAGCCGCATTGCTAATGAAGTATATCGCCGCCATAAGTCTCTCTACAAATTTCTAACCGAGATATTGAAAGTCCAGCCAGATATTGCAGACAAAGATGCCTGCGGTATGGAGCATGTGCTGAGCCGCGAGAGCATTCGCAAACTGGAGAAATTCATCTCATTCGTCCTTGAGTGTCATCCGGGGCTGGCTGACTGGGACGATATCTTTAACCGGTATATTACCTATGGTAAAGAAGACAGCCTTCTGCGGTCCCGATTCTCCAGAGAATCGTAATATTTTTTTATTGAATATTGTTAGACAGGACTTACATAATTCCATATTATACAAAGGAGGTAATAAAGATGAAAAAATCTACCGACACAAAATATAGCATGAACAGTATTTCATCAGCGCAAGTTATTTTCTGAAACGCTGGTAATTTTTTTATTCGGCAAAGTTAGTCCGCTATAACTTATTGAAATATATGAGGGAGATTTATGTTGAACACACGCAATACACAAAGTTATAGAAAATTTAAGGGGATCATTGGCATAACGTTAATACTGGTGCTGATATCTCTTGCAGTATTTATCAACCCCTCCCCGGTATCAGCTCACGCCCCCGAGGGTGCCGGTGAGGCACCGGACGTTGAAATTGAAACTATTCAAATATATGACAAAGACGGTAATCTGCTTGAAATTTCCATCGATGACGTAGCTGAAAAACACGGTGATTTATGCGCATGCGTTGCCGGAGGTTACCGGGTGACGCAGGCAGCTATCTCCGTCCTTTACGATGAAGGTGAACTGCCGATACAAGGAAACATTACTCTGGCATACCACCATCCCGGTCAGGGACATAAACAAGCTTTCGAGCTTATTCTGACGCCGGAGTGTGTCACCTATGAGAAAATGGGCAATCCCCAACATATGACCATGGACCATTGGGTCTATACATTTACCCGTCTTGATACGGGGCAGGTGTTCGAGACACAGATTAACGAAGGTATTATTGCTGCAGACTTTTTCGACCTCCGCTATGAGATCAACGGTTTTGAGAAGGGATGGCATCAAAATCCGCCTACCGACGAAGAGAAGGCAGGATATGCCGCTGCTTATACAGAAACCTTAAATAACCTGCTTACTTTACCTCTGTGGGAGCTTTACAGCGGTGTTGAAGAGCCAGAAGAGCCTGCACCCGTGGGGGCAATCATTTTCAGCGGTGCCCTGATAGTAGCGGTCGTCATCGGCTTTGTCTATTCAGGGAAGGGAAAAGTGAAATAGCCAATCGTAAATTTTAGAATAACAGTAACAGGAGCTATATACGTAATGTCAAAGAATCTAAGCGATCTAAAGAAAGGTGAACGGGGAAAAGTGGTCAGGGTCGGTGGTAGAGGGAATATACAGCGCCGTCTGATGGATATGGGGCTTGTCTCCGGCAGCGAGGTTCAAATACAGAGAGTTGCCCCACTGGGAGATCCTATCGAAATCAGAATTAAAGGGTACAATTTAACTCTGCGGAAAAGCGAAGCATCATCTATTACCGTGGAGATGGTGTAAATGAGAGGCCGCGATATACCTCTGTCCATGGCTACTGCCGGTAAACCGATGGCAGTAACCGGAGTTATCGGAGGATGGGGAGTACGCCGCAGGTTGGCAGACCTGGGGCTAACTCCGGGTACACCGGTAACAGTAGTAAACGGCTGTATGCGGGGGCCGCTGCTTATCGATGTGAGAGGAACAAGGCTGGGTCTTGGTTTTGGTATTGCACAAAAGATAATGGTAAAGGAGGCCGAAAATGGCTAAAAAAGAGATTGTTGCAGCTCTTATCGGTAATCCCAATTCGGGAAAAACCACTGTATTCAACAATTTAACAGGAGCTCGACAGCACGTAGGGAATTGGCCTGGTGTCACAGTTGAGAAAAAGGAAGGGAGCTGCAGCAGCAATGGTTACAATATAAAGATAGTGGACCTACCGGGGGTTTATAGTCTTACCGCATATTCCCCTGATGAAGTTGTAGCCCGTAATTTCATAATCGATGAAAACCCGGATGTGGTTGTTGACATCGTTGACGCATCGAACCTGGAGAGAAATCTCTACCTGGCGGTTCAGATTATGGAAATGGGGAAACCGTTTATTCTCGTCCTTAATATGATGGATGAGGCAAATGCAAAAAGATATAAGATCGACACCGCTACCATATCCCGCGAAATGTGTGTGCCTGTCATTCCAATGATCGCTCATAAAAATGAAGGTACCAAAGAACTGCTGGCTAAAATAACGGATGTCGCTGAAAATAAAACGGAGGCAAGCGGTGTAAAAATAGAATACGGCCGCGAGATCGATAATGAACTTAACCGTCTGGAGCAAGCTATGAGTGAGAACCCTCTTGCTTGCAGATATTCATCCCGATGGTTGGCAATAAAACTTCTCGAGGGCGACGAAGAGGTTATCAAGAAATTTCAGGAGGCTAAAAGTGTCTAGTACGGATATCATGCAAGTTCAGGAAGAAAGCCTGAACCGCTTAAAAAGCATATATGGAGATGAAGCTGAAGTAGCGGTTGCCGATGCACGCTACGGTTTTATCAGCGGCCTGCTCAAAGACGTTCTGAAAAAGCCTCCGGTTGAGAGGATAAGCGTCTCCGACAAAATAGACAGATTCGTTATTAACCGCTGGGTTGGCATACCGCTCTTCTTAGTTCTTATGTATGGCGTATTTCAGTTTGTATTTTCACTATCGGTTCCGTTTACGGGCTGGATAGACGCCTTTTTCGTATGGCTGGGAGGGTATGCTGCCGGTGTCCAGCCGGAATGGTTGGGCTCGCTTCTGGCAGATGGTATTATCGGTGGTCTCGGTTCCGTATTAATCTTCATACCTCCGATTTTCCTGCTCTTTATAGCCATTTCCATTCTTGAGGATTCGGGATACATGGCTCGCGCTGCTTTTGTGATGGACCGTCTGATGCATAAAATAGGACTTCACGGGCGCTCCTTTATTCCCATGATCCTGGGCTTCGGCTGCAATATTCCCGGTATAATGGCCTGCCGTACAATTGAAAACCGCAGTGACAGACTGACCACAATGCTGGTTAATCCTTTCATGTTATGCGGAGCACGGCTGCCTATCTTCGTGCTGCTTGTCGGCGCATTTTTTAGCTCTCACCAGGGACTGGTTATGTTCTCCATGTACCTTCTCGGAGTAATAGTAGCTATTGTATTCGCACTGATCTTCCGCAAAACCATTTTTAAAGGAGACAGCGGCCATTTTGTCATGGAACTTCCACCTTACCGCCTTCCGACCCTATCCGGTATTATTATCCACATGTGGGAAAGAGGCCGTTTATTCCTGACCAAAGCAGGGACCATCATCCTTGGCGTGGTTGTATTGATATGGCTTTTAAGCAGTATGCCCTGGGGAATAGAATATGCCAGTGCTGAAAGCTGGATAGGGCGCATCGGAACGTTTATCGCCCCGATATTCTCCCCTGCCGGGTTTGGGCAGTGGCAGGCCGGAGTCAGCCTTATCTTCGGTTTCCTTGCAAAAGAGGTGGTTGTAGGCACTATGGGCACACTATTCGGGGTGGAGGAAGGAATCCTCGGAGGGGCGATATCATCTCAGTTGGGTTGGACACCGCTCGTTGCTCTCTCATTCATGGTATTCTGTCTGCTCTATGTACCATGCGTGGCAGCGCTCGGAGCTATTCGCGGTGAAACCAAATCATGGAAATGGACGGGCTTTACCGCACTCTACACTACCGTCGTTGCCTGGGTACTTTCAGTACTCGTATACCAGATTGGCAGTCTGTTTATATGATATGAGTCCGAATAATCTAATAACCAGATACTAAAGGATAAGAAAAGTGCTTTCCAAGATACTGGAAGAATTGCGCAATTTTAACGGCGTGATGAGCCTCAGCGAGCTGAGCCGGCGTCTGGGTGTGGAAAGAAGTGCCCTCGACGGCATGATGGAAACGCTAATCAGACAAGGTAAAATCAAAGAGTTAAGCTGCCCCGCAGCAGCCTGTTCCGGCTGCTGCGGTCGCAGCTTATGCGATCGCGCTTCAAACTGCACACCGGCAAAAATATACACCATGATCCGCTAAGAATACTTTCTCCAGTCTAAATGATGCCTATATATAGTATAGATGCCTCTTGACACCACCACATATTGGATGTATAATCCCCATAATTACTTTTAAAACATAGAATATTCTGCAAGGTGCAGCAAGCTGCATAATAGGGAAGGCGGTGTAAATCCGTCGCTGTCCCCGCAACCGTAACCAGGAACGAAAACGCTACCTGTGCCACTGGGCAAACGATGTCCGGGAAGGCAGCGCAAGTAGGCAGAACTGGAAGTCGGGAGACCTGCCTTACAGAGTACTCGTTAGAAAACTCCTCGGGGTCTGGGAGCAGGTCTTTTTAAGATACCCATAGCCCGGTCCCGCAGGTGGATTCCGGGCTTTTTTTATTGTTGAATTGAAAGGAGTAGCCATGCTGCTAAGCAAAGTCGGTCAGATTAAAAAACGTGATGGGCGTATAGTAGCCTTCGAAGCAGAGAAAATAACTCAAGCCGTGAGCAAAGCAATGCTGGCCGTGGGTGATAATGATGCGGGAAAAGCACAAAATATCTGCCGTCAGGTGGTTGATATTCTGGAAATCACCTGCCGCGGGCTGCGTATACCGGATGTAGAAGAAGTTCAGGATTTGGTGGAGAAAATGCTTATCGAAAACGGCTATTCGGATGTTGCCAAGGCCTATATCCTTTACCGTGAGCAGCATTCTCAATTGCGGAGAATACAATCGCTTCTGGATAACGCCGACCAGATGGTGGATAACTACCTCGGCGAAAGCGATTGGCGCACCAAAGAGAACAGCAATATGAGCTACTCCCTTCAGGGGCTTAATAACTACATATCTACCGATATCATTGCTCATTACTGGTTAAGCCGCATATATTCCTCCGAGATCAGAGAAGCACATACCAGCGGAGATTTTCATATTCATGATCTCGGTATTCTGGGAGCGTACTGCTGCGGATGGGACCTGCGCAGCCTGCTGCTGGAGGGCTTTAAGGGCGCCTCGGGAAAAACGGAAAGCACCCCCGCCAAACATTTCCGCAGTGCGCTGGGTCAGATCGTCAACTTTTTCTACACACTCCAGGGAGAGGCCGCCGGAGCCCAGGCTTTCTCCAACTTCGATACTCTTCTGGCCCCCTTCATCCGCCATGACAAATTAACGTATAAAGAGGTCAAACAGGCCTTACAGGAGTTTGTTTTTAACCTCAATGTCCCCACCAGAGTAGGCTTCCAGACTCCTTTCACCAATCTGTCCTTCGACCTGACCGTCCCGTCCTATCTCAAGAACGAAATAGTAATATTTGGCAGTAACGCCACGGAACATACATATGGAGAGTTCCAGGAAGAGATGGATACCCTCAACAGCGCCTTTGCGGAGGTGATGTGCTCAGGCGATGCACACGGCAGGATATTTACCTTCCCCATACCAAACTACAATATCACTCCTGATTTTCAACCGGACAACCCCAAACTGGATACCCTCTGGGAGATGACCGCCAAATACGGTATTCCCTATTTTTCCAATTTTCTCAATACCGACCTGCGGCCTGAGGATGCTCGCAGTATGTGCTGCCGCCTGCGGCTGGATGTGAGAGAGATAAAGCGCCGCGGCGGCGGGCTCTTTGGTTCCAATCCTCTCACAGGCAGCATTGGCGTAGTCACCATCAACATGCCTCGAATCGCCTATCAGTCGGCAACAGAGAACGAGTTTTTCGCGCGTCTGGACAGGCTTATGCTGCTTGCACGCGAAAGCCTTGAGGTTAAACGGAAGATACTGGAACGGCTTATTGAAGAAGGGCTTTTCCCCTATTCTCGCTTTTATCTTAAAGCTATTAAAGGGCACTTCAAAAAATACTGGGGCAACCATTTCTCAACCATCGGTCTTATCGGCATGAATGAGGCGTGTCTGAATCTATTGGGACAAAATATAGGTATGCAGCAGGGTATAGAGTTCTCCTATAGTGTATTGACGCATATGCGGGAAAAGCTGGACCAATTCCAGCAAGAGACCGGAAATCTCTATAATCTGGAGGCAACCCCGGGCGAGGGCACAAGCTACCGCCTGGCTAAGCTCGACCGGGATAAATACCCGGACATCATCACAGCCGGGGAAAATGAACCTTTTTATACTAATTCCACACAATTACCTGTGGACACGGGAGACGACCTGTTTGATGCACTCATGCTGCAGGACCGGCTGCAGCAGCAGTATACGGGTGGAACGGTCTTCCACTGCTTCCTGGGAGAGCGTATAGATAATCCAGCTGCCGCGCGTGACCTGGTTATGAAGGTGTCAAAACAGTTCGGCCTGCCTTACTTTACACTTACCCCCACTTTTTCCATCTGCCCTGAACACGGCTACCTTCGCGGCGAGCTCAGACAGTGTCCTCAATGCGGAGCTGAAACCGAGATATATTCGCGCATCGTGGGCTATTTCCGTCCCATAAGCCAGTGGAATAGAGGTAAATATGAAGAATTCGGCAATAGAAAAATGTTTAAAGCGGAGTTGCACGATGACGGTAACGGCAATAAAAGGGATTTCCTTGATAGACTATCCGCGGAAAATAGCAACAGTACTCTATCTGAATCACTGCAATTTTCGATGCCCTTTCTGTCATAACGGTCATCTGCTATTCAGCCGGCACGATAATAGCATAGACCTTCCCGCCGTACTTGAAAAGGTCAAAACAAGGCGTGATTTCATCGACGGCGTGGTGATAAGCGGAGGAGAGCCCACAATCCACCCCGGTCTTCAAGAACTGGTTGCCGCGCTTAAAGAGCTGAGAGTGGCCGTCAAACTGGATACCAACGGCTACCGTCCCGATGTGTTGAGCAGGCTGATTGGTTCAGGTAATATCGATTATATAGCAATGGACATTAAAACATCCCGGGCAAAATACAGCCGCGCCGCGGGAGTTGGTATCGATTTTGGGCGTATATCAGAAAGCATCGGTCTAATTAAAAGTTCGAAGATTGACTATGAGTTCCGTACCACATGCGTTCCTGCGCTCGTAGAAGCTGAGGATATCGAGGAAATCAGCAAGCTCGCCGGTATATCGAGCACACTTACTCTGCAGCAGTTTAATCCTGAAAATACGCTGGATAATTCGTACCGGACTGTTAAACCTTATTCAGAAGAGGTCCTTAACGGCTTTTTAGAATTAGCCAGCCGCAACACAGCCTCCTGCCGTCTTATCGGGACATAACCAAAGCACCGGTAAGTCATCTGATGATGCCTTGAACTAACGGCGCAATTCGCTGTAAATAAATGTATCTCCCAGTTTTTTACCTGCTCTCAGGAACAGATCTCTAATATGGTCATCCATAGTGAAATAGAATATCTGCCATCCGTTCTTCTCCAGTGATAAAACCTCATCCACCAGATTTTCGCGCCGGAGCCAGTCGGAATGCTGAAAGGCGTCATCCAGTATCAGGAAGGCAGGCTGTCCTTTCATAGCGATGGAGGAGAATCCCATCCTTAATGCCAGAAATATCTGCTCCCGTGCACCGGTGCTGATTTCAGCAAGACTATATTCGTTCTCTTCATCGCTTGTGAGCACAAGGCCTTTTTGGTCATCATGCCGGATGCTGCTATAACAGCCGGTTACCGCATGCAAAGGCGCTATAAGCTCTTCCCGTTTAAGCCCCTGCTCTATCCTGGTATTCTCCTGCGCACGATACTCATGGATAACTTTTGCGACCTGTATGCCTGCAAGTATCTGCGCGGTGATCTGCTTGTACTCCTTCACCGCCTTATGCTGTTTTTGTTCAAGGGCGGTAAGCAATATCCCCCATTCCATGCTTTCTATCCCTGTCTCCTGAGCAACACGCAATTTCAGCACTTCAAGTTTTTTCGTCTCTTCGTTAAGCGCAGAACCCAAATTCTCGTATTCCTTCAACAGCTGATTATAGGCAACGCTGTCCCATGTGATTCCCGGATCATCATCGACAAATTCCTCTTCACGTACCGTCAAAGACTTGAGCTGCTCTTCCAGTCGAGTCACATCCTCACCCAGTTTCCTCCGCCTGTCCTTAAGCTTTATAACAGCAGTTCTCCATTCATCACATGGAAGTTCCTTTCCCGTTATGGTTTTGATTCTCAGACGCAGATCGGTCTCATCAGCCTTCAGGGCCGGCATAAGTTTCTTTTCCAGTTCCTCTCTAATAGCAGATGCCCTGTAATTATCATTTCTGAGAGAGTCTCTGCGTACTTCCAGTACGGCCAGATCAGTCAATTCCTGTTTAAAACGTTCTTTATACTCATCTTTCAGCTTTCGCATCTCCGCATTTTCCATACTTGCAGCGGTTACTCTGCGCATTCCTGCGAAATAGATAACTAATAAGATAACGAGAACAGCAATGCCTGCTAAAAACGGAATCGTCATGTTATAGTACCCTGCGAATCCTGATCCGGCGAGAGCAATACCGATCAGAACCATCAATATGATTCCGGGAGGTTTTACAGCCCTGGACGAAAAATCCCTGTAAAGTTCCAGCGCTTTCTCTATCCAGCGGAAATCCTCTTCAATACCAGCCAGATCTTCAAGCTCGGCTTTTTTTCTCTCGATAAATGAAGCGCTTTTTTCGAAATTATCGATTGCAGCCAGCATTTTATAGAGCTTTTCCTCATCGGGCAAGTCCTTAACATCATCCTGCAAAGCTTTAATTTTTTTATGTATGCAACCTGCATAATAATGCTTTGCCTGGCCTAATTTGGCCATTTGTTCTTTAACTTCCTGCTCTTTCTTACGTAAAAACTCTGCTTCAGCAGATGCATAGGCTTTTTCCGCATATATTCGTAATGCGTT
Source organism: uncultured Dehalococcoidales bacterium (assembly GCA_964519615.1). GTDB lineage: Bacteria > Chloroflexota > Dehalococcoidia > GIF9 > UBA5629 > CAZFIM01. The sequence goes on along the minus strand of CAZFIM010000018.1, from coordinate 23,239 downwards.
TATGCGTTTAAGCTCGGCAAGAAGGTCTTTTCTCTTTTTAACCTCTCCACGCTGCGGTCCCGCTATTTCCCGGTTTACAATATCAGAGGTCCTTATATTATCAGGAATATAATGCTCAATATCATCAAGCAGGCCCTCACCGGATAAATAGTTTTTCAAAATATCCCGGCCGACGCCGTCTTCCGCTCCGGCCAGGAGCGTCTCTCCGGCCTTTACTACCAGCAGCCGTGAAAAATCACGTGGAAGCCCCACGTCCTGCTCCCAATAATCTTCCAGCTTTTTACTCGTTTGAGTGAATGAAACAGGTTTATCCCCGAGCCCGGACACGCTAATAGTCCCGCCAAAGTCCCACCCCCTCAATCCCCACTGAACATCTGCCTTTTTCCCGGTTCTGAAAAGAAGGTTTATTAAAGATTCGACAATATAGGTCTTGCCGGTCTCATTGGGTCCGTAAACCAGGTTGACGGCTCCCGACTGAAGAACAAAGTCCCGATCCAGAGGTCCGTAACGGTTTATTTTTATTCTCTCTATCCTGATAGCCATATTACTGTCTGGCCCTGTAGATTGCCTTCAGCGCCTCTACCTTTACCTGATCCCTGTCCGGCTGATCAGCACCGAAGTCCCATACCATCTCATCTATAAGCTGCATTGTCCGTTCAGCGATGGCATTACGCTGGTAATCGGTACCCACCTCCAGTTCATCAATTGCGGGGCCATCATCGTGATAATACCTGAATTTATCGAAAGATCCCTTAAGCGTTTCGAGTATAGATTTGCGGTCCATGGCATAGCCCCTTGCCCTTACCCGCACGATAACCTTTGCATAATCTGACAACTCCAAGTCCCACTCCTCAATTCTCCAGCCGATCTCCTCCTTGAGCAGGGCCGCCTCATTTTGCGCAGGCACAATAATAAAAGACTCATCGAAATACAGCACATCCGGCACAATCTCAAGGGAGCTTATAGTCTTTAGCGCTGTATCGAACACCAGAAATCTGCGCTTCCCCCTCTCGCTTAAATCCAGTCCACAGGGCGAACCGGCATAAAATACATTCTCATTTTGCAGCGGTTTATGAATATGACCGAGTACCACGGTATGCGGTCTGAAAGTATTGACATTCTCACGCGAGAGGGGCATAAAGGTACCCGGTTCCATTGGATTAACTTCTTTAATACCTCCGTAATAGTCTCCATGGCTGACCAGTATCCAGTCTTTATCCCTGATATCCGTTTCAAACGCTGCTATCTGTTCACTCATACTCACTTTCTCTCTATAAGGAATAAAGAGAAAGGCCGTAGAATCAAAAACTTCCAGAGCAGGTTCAGTATAAATATGCACATTGTCAGCCACGATATATTCACGGCTAAGTGCAGCATCATGGTTTCCACGTATTATAAGCATACGCACATGTGGATATTGCCGGCAAAGGCCTTCGAACTCGGCATAATTCTGAATATTTTTATCAAAAAGGTCGCCTGCAATAATGAGTGTATCGATACCCTGCTCTTTAATCCTCTGTAGAATATTTTCAAGAGCATTATATCGCTCGGGATGATCATCGTAAGTCGTAAGATGCAGGTCCGCAGTTATAGCTATTCTCATGATTATTATCAGTTTACACCGATACAGCAGGATACACCAGAGGCAATGTCTCTATTTGCCGCCATTTGCAGCGCGCATCGAGGCTGCCGGGGCAAACAGTGCAGATTTCGTTATATCCTTCATCTTGCCGGCAAGTTCAACAAGCTGGCCGAAATAAATACAGGATGCCTGACAGTGTTTCACACATGCCGGGTCCTTTCCCTCCGATACTCTCTTTTCGCACAAATCGCACAGGTCAGTCGGAAACACTATATAACCGATATGTACCTTTTCTGCGTCACCGGTTACCATTTCATTAATCATCATACCGCTTTTTCCCTGCGGATAGTCATGTTCCTGTATGCAGGCCACAACGCAACCGTAGCAACCAGTGCAGTTCTCATAATCGATAAGCAGTCCATTCTTTGCCATTTACATCACTCCTTTATTAATTTGCTTTCACTATGCGGCACAGCATGGTCTTTAAAGGTACCCCACCGAATCCAGACTTGCTTTGAGCCCCCATGGGGATAAGCTGATTCACATTCACATCCCAGATGCCGTAAAAATGCGGAGATGTCCCCTCCTGCTCAGGGTACCACCAGCCGTGTAATGCCATAACCGTATCAGGATGAACAAGCGGCGTGATCTTTGCTTTCCTTTTCGCTTTGCCGCGCACACCCTCTATCCAGACCCAATCGCCTTCCCCTATACCCGCTTTTCGTGCCGTATCGGGATGGATTTCCACTGTCGCCTCCGGTTCAAGCTCCCGCAGCCACGGTATTTGACGGTGCTCACTGTGGTAGAGCACACCTGAGCGTCTGCCGGTTATCATAATCAAAGGATAATCTTTGGCTATATCAGGTGTGCTCAGCGGGCTCTCTATCGGCTCTTCATGGTAAGGTAACGGATCCAGACCGTATTTCTCATAGCGGGTACAGTAAAGCTCTATCTTTCCGGTGGGCGTACGAAAGCCTGCTTTTCCATCTGAACGCAGCAGCCCCTTTTCATGTCTGCGGTACGGGACCGTGCCCGAAGGATGTCCCTTCGGTGCCAGATCCCATGTGTTTCGGCATAATTCCTCGAATGTTTTGCCGCACAGCCTTATCCGCTCGGTAAAAAGCTCTCGCACATTTTGCCATGGCACGGAAGCGGGGCTTAACCGTTTGGCCATCTCAAAATTTATCTCCCAGTCGGACCTGCATTCTTCGACTTCTATCTCCTTGTGAATAGCATTCAATGGTATCCCTGTAGTAAACACCGAGTCCTTCTCAGGGAAAGAGGCAGCAGGCAACACTATATCCGCTATAGCTTGCGCAGTCGGCGTCATGAAAAGGTCTACCACTACATTGAAATCCAGCTTGCATACCGCCTCATAGTGGCGTCTGGGATCCTGAGCCGTATTGGCCATGAAGTTATTGGTCTGACACCAGAAACCCTTGATTGGATAGGGTTTGCCCGTTTCCATCTGCTCAAGTACCATATCCGGCTGAGCCCAGGCGCGGAAGTTCCGTACCAGAGGATAGCGGTCGGCGCCTATCCTTTTCTTATTAAGGTTAGCAACCAGCTCCTCACCATAGAGCTGGATCACTTCTTCGGTGGAATAAGGGTAGATGGTCACGCCGTAAGGCGGGCGTACGATTACATTTCCGCCCGGTACATCGGTATTGCCGGTAATCGCCCACAAACAATTGAGTGCCTGCATGCTGCTCACCGCCTGTGCATTGCAGTCAAGCGGCTGGCCGAATCGGATTGAAGCAGGTTTACTCTCAGCATACATAGTAGCGGCCTTGATGATCTTCTCCTTCGGTACCCAGGTGATATCGGCAACTTTCTCAGGCGGATACTGCTGAACCCTTTCTGCGAGCTCATCGAAGCCGTACGTCCATTTCTCCACAAACTCCTTATCATAGAGCTTCTCATTGATGATCACGTTGAGCATGGCCAGAGCAAGAGCCGCATCCGTCCCCGGCCTTATTTGCAGCCAGAGCTCCGCATGGGAAGCTTCCCATGTACAACGCGGGTCGATTACAATCAATTTGGTCCCCTGTTTCATCAGGTCAACCACCCAGTGGCCGCTGAAATAGTGGTCCGTACACTGGCTGCCCTGCAGGCTTCTGGCCCAGCTTATCATAACCTTGGGAGGCACCCATTCCGGGTCTTTGTAACGGGCGGGGAAGAACTGGGCGGCGTCTGGAAAAGTAGCATCGCCGCTGACCATATGCATTCCCGCCAGACGTGGTGTAAAGCAGGCCAGCCCGGAGAGTCCGAACAGCGTCCAGTTGGGGCTGCCGTATGCATAGGCCAGGAAAATTATCGGGCCGCCCGCGTCCCTTCCGGTGCCCTGACCGAAAACCATAGCTTCCGGTCCGTACTTGTCCCGTATTTCGGTCATACGGTTGACACACGTATCGAATGCCTCATCCCATGAGATACGCTGCCATTTTCCCTCACCCCTCTCCCCACTCCGCTTGAGAGGATACCTCAGCCGGTCGGGATGATACACATATTGTGTCAGTGCCAGTGCACGGGGACAAAGCCTGCCCTGCAAAAAGGGATGTTCTTCATCCCCTTCCACTTTTACCAGCCGTCCATCCTTAATATGCAGCTTGACCCCACAGCCGCCGTGGCAGCCGGGGCCTGCTGACCATGCTCCGGTCTTGATGATTTTTTCCGGCCAATTCTCACTCATTATGTCAACTCCTTCCAGCTGCTGGTAAACGGATTGTTCCGGGAAAAATACTTAATATTCCTATGCACGGCCTATCAGCATTACACACCGCCCGGTAAGACTGCTTTATGAAAAAGGCTAGCACTTACAATATATGTAGTATTGTACACAAGAACGTCGGACGGTAAAAGCGCTCTATTCCCTGATTGCAGCAAGAATGTAAGAAATATGATGCGTGCAAATAACCGGAGACCACTTCAAAGCAAATAGAGAAAAGGTATTTGAGTAAAACTGACTTTATACTAATTGAGGGAGAGCTATTGGAGGATTAAATGCTGATAATGAAAGTGCTCTGTTCTTACACCAGCAATAGACTTAAAACATTTTGGCATGTAATCTACTGGTGGCGGCTGGTTATCTTGATATTTTTTGAAACTCGATTGTGGGATATTCCAGGTCAATTATCGCACATTTACCAGAGAGAATAATATCACGATGATTTATCTCCATTACTTGAACATTTTCATAAACATTTATTGCCGGGTATTCTATATCTATTTGTGTGCATTTTCCGTTCATATCGACCTCCCTGGTATTGCTTATGTGATTTACTTCACATTGTGAATTTTATCACATTATGATATAATGCACAACAGCTAGATGTGAAAAATTTCACATTGTGATTAATAACACAGTGTGTTATACTACACAAAATTTATATGCCGTACTCCAACCCTATATAAATATAAAGGAGGTTCAGATTCATGAGATGGGGAATGGTGATAGATCTGAGCAAATGCATGCGATGCCATGGCTGTGTCGCTGCCTGCAGGGTCGAACATTTCCTTCCTCTGGGCATTACCTGGCCCAGATTAATTGCATGGGAGGAAATACCTGCAGAAATGACCACATACCCGGTGAGATGCAATCACTGTAAAAATCCACCGTGTGTCGATGTATGTCCTACCGGTGCCTCTCAACAGCGCAAGGATGGCATTGTCTGGATAGAACAGAATAAATGCGTAGGCTGCAGGTACTGTATCCTTGCCTGTCCTTATCAGAACAGGACTTTTCTGTCCAAGGATAAAGACCCGGGATATTTCCCCGGTTACGAGTTGACCAATTTTGAAAAAGCGGGCAAAAAAATCTATCCGCATACAGTGGGCACGACTGAGAAATGCAATTTCTGCATGGAGCGCATCGACGAAGGTCTGAAAAAGGGATTAAAACCGGGAATCGATCGCGATGCCACCCCGGCCTGCGTTAATACCTGCCCGGCACGAGCTCTTACCTTCGGTGACCTTGATGATCCAAAAAGCAATGTGAGAATACTCATTAATGAGAAAAAAGGATTCCAGCTTCATCCAGAATACGATACTGACCCATCGATATACTATATTGATGACGGAAGGCGAGGTGAATAAAATGGCATTGAGACAGTGGATGGTACCACATGAATGGATGACCAGATACACCCCTCAGACAGAGTGGATACAGAGAAGAGGTATCCTTGTCTGGATTGCCGAGGTCTTTACTTCTCTCGGCGCCGGTCTTTACCTTGTATCGCTTTTTTACAATAATTTCTGGGGCATGGTAGCCGCCTGGGTTATTATCATGTTCCTTAAAGTGCCTCTGCATATCTTGTACTTCGGCAAACCGTTCCGGTTCTGGAGGACTATTCCCCCATTTACCACAGCGTGGAAAACCTCCTGGTTCACCAGAGGCATTACGTTTACGATATTGTTTGGCGGTATAGTCTTTATACAGCTCATCGTAACATATTTCTTCCCTGGCACTCCCTGGGATATTCTTCTGAAGGTACTGGGAGGAATATTCGCCTTTTGTGTCGGCATTTACAGCGGTTTTATCATGAGCTACTGCCGCAGCGTTCCTTTCTGGAATACTGCATTAGTACCTCTCATCCTGATTGTTGCCGGCATTGCTGATGGTTTTGCACTTATTATGGCTGTAGATATTGCTGGCGCTGAGATAAACATCGTGGCAGTTGAAGCCGCCACCCGCATTGTCCTTATTGCCAATGCCCTGATGATGGGAGCTTTCATCTGGAATGCAACGTACAATGGCAGAGCGGCCAAATACAGTGCAATACTACTTCTTCGCGGCAGTCTTGCTGCGCCTTTCTGGCTCGGCGTCGTTTTATGCGGCATTATCATACCTCTTGTTGTATCAATAGTAAGTTTCTTTACCGGCGAAGCTTCTGCAGCAATAATGATCGGTGTGATAATCCTGCATACTGTAGGTGCTGTTTTCCTCAAATACGTCTTGCTGAAGGCTGGTATTCATAATCCCCTTATTCCCGCCACGACATCTCTGTATCATTAAAGACGTAAGGAGCTGAGTAATTACAATGAGTGAAAGAAAAATTATAAAAACAACATGTAAAGGTTGCCATGGAGGATGCGGGGTGCTTGTGACCGTCGAAAACGGCAGCATCGTCCATGTCGAGGGAAATCCTGATACTTCTACTGGCGGAACAATGTGCGCCAAAGGCCTGTCCGCATTGCAGCATATTAATAATCCTTACCGGCTTAAATACCCGTTGAAAAGGATCGGCAAGAGAGCGGAAGGTAAATGGCAGCGCATTACCTGGGATGAGGCACTCGATACTATCGCCAGTAAAATTAAGGAGGCCAAGGAAAAATACGGTCCGCACACAATTGCAGTCTCTCAGGGGACGGGTCGCGGCTGTAACAGGTATATTCATCGTCTGGCCCGCTCAATTGGTTCAGCGAATACAATAACACCGGGCTATGTTTGCCATAGCCCGAGAATAGGTATTTATTCGCTGGTAACTGGATACGGCAGGCTTTACGCTGACTATCACGGCTGGGGCGGCGAGTATCCCAAGACACAGATTGTTCTGGCCAAGCAGCTTGAAATCAGCAGCGCCGATTCTGAGATGGCATACTACTTCCTGCAATCCCTGGACCATGTCAAGAATTTAATCGTGATCGATCCCAGAGCAACCGCCATGACTTCCAGAGCGACTGTCTGGCTGCAGATAAGACCCGGCACGGATACAGCCCTAATGTTAGGGATGATGAACGTTATCATCAGCGAAGGATTGTATGATAAGGAATTCGTAGAGAACTGGACATATGGCTTTGAAGAATTGAAAAAACGCGCGGCGGAATATCCTCCCGAAAAGGTGGAACAAATCACCTGGGTACCCAAGGAGAAGATGATACAGGCAGCGCGCCTTTTTGCCATTGATACCCCCGGCACCATTCAGGTGGGCAGCTCTCTTGAACGTCAGGCAAACGCCGGACAGAATATCAGAGCGGTGGTAGACCTGTGCGGTATTACCGGCAACATTGAAAGGCCGGGCAGCATGATGAGCTGGGTCCTGCCTGATACCGGACTGATTGAGGACTTCTTCTTTGAAATCCCTATTACCGATCAAATGAAAGGTAAAATCAGGGGAGGAGGTATACACAAACTGGGAGCAGCCCGTACCGCCCATTCCGATACTGTTATAAAAGAAATAGTCAGCGATCATCCTGACAGGGTCAGGGTATGGATTGCGATGGCGGGGCAGCAACTTGTACACCTTGCCAATACCAATTATGTGGTGAAAGCATTTGAGAGGGAAGATATTTTCCGCGTTCAGTGCGATCATTTCATGGGCCCACAGGCTGAATACGCTGATATCGTATTACCTGCCGCTCATTACCTGGAGCAGGACGATATATTCGATATGCACCCCCGCTTCATGATCGAAGCCATCAACAAATGCGTCGAACCGCCGGGAGAAGCATGGCCGGACAATAAAATTGCGCTTGAAATAGGTAAACGAGTCGCTCCCGAGCACTGGCCCTGGAACACGGTGGAAGAGATGCTTGATTACCAGTTGCGTAAGGGAAACATGACCTGGAAACAATTCAGTGAAAAACTGGTATGCGCCAGAACAGGCAAAGAGCAAATCTACTACAAATATAAGACCGACTACTGGAAGAAGGGCGGCGGATTCCCCACCCCCACGGGCAAACTTGAGCTCTACTCGACCGTGCTGGAGGAGATGGGATATGATCCTCTGCCGCAATTCGTGGAGCCGGGTGAAAGCCCCGTTTCCACCCCTGAACTGGCAAAGGAATATCCTTATGTCCTTACCAGCGGATACCGCCAGCCGTTCTATTTCCTGGCACAATACCGCAATATCCCCTGGCTCAGGAGCTTCATGATCTACCCGACAGCACAGATTAATCCTGAGACCGCAGAAAAGCACGATATCAAAGATGGCGACTGGATGTGGATAGAGTCTCCGAGAGGTAAGATCAGACAGGTGGCCAGAGTATTCCCGGGAATCCTTCCGGGCGTGATTATGGCAACGGCCAACTGCTTCTATCCTGAGGAACCCGGGCCTCTTCACGGACTCACAATATCCAGCCCCAATGTACTTACGTCTAATGAACATTTCGACCCCATGTACGGAGCACCCGATCTTACCTGTCTCCTGTGCAAGGTCAGAAAAGTTGAGAAAGATGAAATGGCAGACCTTCCGAAAAGCGCCTATCGCTTACAGGGTTACGAAGGCGATATCGGATCTGTTCCATCAGGACAGGAAGGAAAGATACATAAATAGTTAGCGGTGTTGTACATCTTTAAATAACAGCGATTAAATCAAGATAGGATTGAGAGAGCCATGGAAAATAGCGAGAAATTCGATGCCATTGTTGTCGGTGCCGGACCGGCAGGAACTACTGCCGCCTATGTCATGGCTAAAGCCGGGATGGAAGTCCTGCTCATAGAGCGGGCCTCCTACCCCGGCGCAAAAAATGTCTTCGGCGGTATCCTTTTTACCCCCATCCTCAACAGGCTGATACCAAATTTCTGGGAGGAAGCGCCGGTAGAACGCCATATCAGAGGTGTACAGATTTTTCTGATATCCGGAAAGGACGCCGTATCGATTGGAGTACACAGCGAGGACCACAACGTACCTCCCTACAACCATAGCTTTACCGTCTCAAGGGCAAAGTTTGACAGGTGGTATGCACAGAAAGCAGAGGAGGCAGGGGCTATGGTCATCACAGATACGGTAATCGATGACCTTTTATGGGATGGCGATAGAGTTGTCGGCGTCATGGCAAGAGGCGGGGAGGGCAATGTATACGCCGATGTCGTCATCGCTGCCGACGGAGTCAACTCTCTTCTGGCAAGAAAAGCAGGCCTGCGCAAAGAATACAAACCTCGGCAGGTCGCACTGGGCATGAAGGAAGTAATAAAACTTCCCAGAGAAGTTATCGAAGATCGCTTTCAACTTACAGGTAACGAGGGTGTGGAATTCAAGTATATCGCAGGTGACGCCACAGAAGGTATCTGGGGTGGAGGAAATATCTACACCAATCTCGATACGCTTTCAGTAGTTACATGGTTGGGGCTTGAACCGCTTTGTGCAAGCCGTAAGAAGGCACCCGATATTCTGGAACATTTCAAGGAACATCCCTTCGTCAGGAATTACATTAAGGGTGGTGAGACCGTTGAATATCAAGCTCATCTGGCCCCTGACGGTGGTTATGATTTCACACCTAAATACTATACCAACGGGCTGCTGATCGCAGGTGACGCAGCCCGTTTTCTCAACGCTTCCATTCATTATGAAGGCACTAATTTTGCCATGGCCTCCGGCGAAGCTGCGGCGAAAACCGTAATCGAAGCCAACAAGAAGGGCGGATGCAATAAAAAGAATCTCGCCCTCTATCAGGAGCTGTTGAATGACAGCTTTGTGATGAAGGACCTGAAGAGATATCGGAAGCTCAACCATTTCGCTGACGGCAATCCCGAATTTTTTAGCGGTTACTTCGACGCTATCACTCATATGGCTGTAGACTACTTCACCATCAACGAGCTTCCCAAACGGCAGCAGGAATTGAAAATGATCAAGACCTTCCGCTCCAGGTTAAAGGAGTATCATGCCAATGCACCGCAAAATATGTACCGGCACAACGGTTTGACACGGGCCTTTTCAAAGATGTTTCCGCTCGTCAGGTTTCTCTGGCAGTGTATAAAGGGAGGAATATCATTCATATGAAAACAGATGATAAACTGGCGTTGGATCTATTCCATGTTGCTGCTGAACCTCATATACAAATAAATAGTCAGGTATGTGCCCAATGTCCTCATAAACTATGCACCTATGTCTGCCCCGTCGAGAATTATACTCTTGTGGATGGAGCAGTAGTTTTTTCATGGGAAGGATGTCTGGAATGCGGGACATGCCGCGTTGTATGCGATCAGAACTCGTTGATATGGGACTATCCACCCGGCAGCTTCGGTATTATTTACAGGTACTAGCCGATGAAACAATATTATATCCCGCACCACCATGGGAGGTTGCATGATCGTCTTACTTCAATTGCCAGAGCGGGCTTTGGCTATGGTGCCACAATCAAAAGTAATTATACGTTAGGAGATCGGGTACTGGGTCTGTTTATTATCGCACGGCCCATTTTTTTAGTGATGACCCCTCTGAATGCCGCAGGTGCCGTAGTGCTGGCATTAGGCCGTTTTCCAACCTTTATTCAATGCCTCTTGGGATTTATCACAGTAGCTCTAGCAGGAAGTGCGGTTAACATATTCAATGATTACGTTGACCGAGAAAGGGATAGGCATCTCTGGCAAGCCCGCCCTATTCCCAGCGGAAGGCTCAAAGCACGAGTAACTCTTATCTATGTTGTTTTCCTGCTAGTGGCAAGTCTGACTTTGTGCTGGTTTCTTTTTAATATCACTACCTGGTTTATTCTTTTTTTGGCACTTGTTCTCGGTTTTCTCTACTCCTGCTTTTTAAGGGACAAGATAGGCTATCTCACCCTCCCGCCAATTGTAGGCCTTATTTACCTGGGCGGATGGTCGGCTTTTGCTCCGGAAACTCTTTTTTCAAGCCTTCTCCCATGGTACCTCTATCTGCTTGGAGTTGCCTGGCAGGCTGCTCATATTATGGTTTACTATCCAGTCCATATTACCTCTAGCTCCATGCAGGAAACAGCGCAGCCTATACCCCCGGCTCTTTTTACCCGCCCATCCCCTGAAACCGCAGTCAGGTTAGGGCTGGTATTCACCTGTATTGCTCTCGCGCTGGCACTGGCATTACCTCTTATAGCGCCGCTCGGGATAATTTATTTAATACTTGCATTAAGCGCAGGCTCCTATGCTCTGCTACGGACAATCATCCTATCAGGTCATGCCTCAAGCAGAGAAAGGGGACTGAAAGCTTTTGCGTCACTGTCGATCTTCAGGTTAACGATCTCAATAGCGATCCTGATCAGCATCTGGCAGATATTCATACCCGGTACGGGGCCATGGCTGGGCATTAATTAAATGAAATGACAACAGGATAACAGAAACGAATCGATACTATGGTAAAACTTGAGAATGTTAGTTTTTCCTATACTCCCGGTAAAGCCATATTTCAAGGCTTCAACTGGCAAGCTGCGCATCGTGAGCGCTGGGCTATAATCGGCCCATCTGGGTGTGGCAAGACTACATTGCTCTATTTGCTGGCATGCCTTTATCTCCCTGCAAGAGGTAATATTTGCATTGACAACGCCTCACTTACCGGCCCGAGGATGTCTACCGGATTGATATTACAGGACTTCGGTCTTTTGCCCTGGGCAACCGTATTTGACAACACAGTAGTGGGATTGCGAATCAGGCGCTATAATAAAATACATTCAGGCCGCAAAGCGCGAGAATGGCTTCTGCGTCTTGGAATAGAAGGTATCGCTGAAAAATTCCCTTCAGAGATCAGCGGCGGCGAGCGGCAGCGGGTAGCTATAGCGCGCACTCTGGCTCTCGAGCCCGATCTTTTGCTCATGGATGAACCCTTCGCTTCTCTCGACGCACTTACACGGGAAGATCTACAGAATGTCGTTATGTCTCTCTGGGAAAGACTATCATGCACGCTGGTGCTGGTCACCCACAATATTGAAGAAGCTGTACTACTAAGTAATAGAATACTGGTATTACGTCAACCGCCCAATACAGAGGCGGTCGTTATTGAAAACCCGGGCTCGGGAACTTTGCTATATCGCAATACTTCTCAATTCTCATCGATATGCCATATATTGAGAAGTTTGCTTGATACAAAGGCGGAGAGTGAAAAGATGCAAACGCTAAGGTTTTATCAATGAACTGGAAACCGATTATCCTGAGCATAGTTGCACTATTCCTAATTTGGGAGATTGCTGCACTTGCGCTGAATTCACCCATACTTCCAGCTCCATGGAAGGTCCTTTTTGCATTTTTCCATGATTTACCTCGTGATCTGGGATGGCATATTCTGGTGAGTAGTTGGCGCATATTGTTAAGCCTTGTCTTCGCTACCGCAATCGGTTTGCCGGTAGGCCTGATACTGGGGCAGAATAAAAAGCTCGATAAATTTTTCTATCCATTGATATATATTACCTATCCGGTGCCCAAGGTGGCATTACTTCCGGTAGTAATATTGTTCATGGGAATCGGCGATACAAGTAAAGTATTCCTCATTTCCCTGATCTTGTTGTTCCAGGTAATTGTAATCGTTCGCGATGCCTCGAGCAACATACCTGTTGAGCTGATCCACTCACTTCGTTCTCTAGGCGCCGGTAATTTCCAATTGCTCAGGTTTATCTATTTCCCGGCTTGTTTGCCGGCTACACTGACATCTTTACGTATGAATATTGCTATTGCTTTCGCCATACTCTATCTTGCTGAGTCTTTCGCCACCTCCTCAGGTTTAGGATTCCATATAATGAATACCTGGCAACAGCTGTCATACAACCGAATGTACGCCGCCATATTAGCTATGAGCGCAATCGGTGCTTTTGCCTTTATCGGCCTGGCTGCTCTCGAGAACAGGCTTTGTCGCTGGAAGAAGGTAGATATACCTGTTACGGCTGTGTGATGTATGCAGGCTCGGTCTTGATAGCTAAAAAAAGCAGATAATATGAAAGGAGTTAATACATGTTTTTAAGATATGGTCTGCTTGTATTATTAACACTTATGACACTATTGATGGGATGCAACACACACACAGCATCTTCTGACACGCTAAAAATAGGCTCGATGGCAAGAGTTTTCGATGTGATCGCCTACGTTGCACAAGAAGAAGGCCTGTACGAAAAACATGGAATTGAGGTTGAGATAGTACCTTTCCAGAGTACAATCGAAATGAACACTGCTTTGCTTACGGGTGAATTGGATGGAATCATACAGGACGTTTTTGAAGCGGTTAACATGAATAAAGAAAAGAGTGCTACCAGAATAGCAGTCTGGTCAGCTATGCCCCGTATGTTCGAAGTCGTTACCTCCTCACAAAGTAATATTAAAGACCTCAACGGATTGAAAGGTAAGGAGGTGGCAATAGCCACCAGCACTATCATGGAATATGGTCTGGACCGATTGCTTGATGAGAAAGGACTTTCCGGCAATGATGTTGTTAAGGTGAACATCCCCGTTTTACCCATGCGTCTGGAAGCATTGAACCAGGGACAGGTACCGGCGGCGATACTTACACCACCGCTGTCAGACGTTGCAGTACTTAACGGTGGCACTGTGGTTTTATCTGATATAGACAGCCTGATCGCCGGGCCCGGCCTTATCTTCTCAGTGAACTCTCTGGATAAAAAACACGATGCTATTGGTAAATACATCACGTCATGGCAGCAAGCTGTCGAACTCATAAATAACGAACCCGGTAAATATCAAGCGCTTTTTAACCAAATCGCTCGTATTCCTGAGAACGTAAAGCTTGATATTCCTCATTTCCCTCAACCAGGTTTGCCGCAGGAAGCCGATATCGACGCCATTGTATCGTGGATGATAGAAAAGGGTATTATGAGCACGCCCCTTAAACTCGGAGACGTGGTGGAGACCTCTTACCTGACAAAATAAGGTGATTAGGTATGACAAAGTCTGTAAGAGTCTTTCTTTACGATATATAAACATTAATGCTGCTAAACATCTTCTTTTTATGGATTCAACTATGAAACAGCTAACAGAATCAAAAACAACTGAACACACATTTGGGCAGCTCCATCAGGTAGCCAGAAAAAAAGCTGAACTCCAGTCACAAGGGATACGAATTCCCCCCGAACTGCTGCCCGAACTTGAAGCGAGGTATAACGCACCTGCGATAAAGACCGGCAGAATGGTCTTGTGTCTTGAGTCTCCTGCCCGTGACAGAGAGCTTATTCCTGTATTCATTGTCAATGGTAAAAGAGCTGATACGTCTCCGTTCCATCTCGTAAAAAACATGAATAATCAATTTGAAGTCTATTTTGAAAATGAAAAATATACTGACATCGTATTACTGCCACGTCCGGGCTTTTACGACCTCACTACTGAATACGGAACACCCATGTATAAGGTGGCCGTTATTGTTGGTCCGGGCCACATGCGCTCTGTGGTGCATAACAAGTGTCACTATCAACAGATAGGCAAGCCATGCCGTTTTTGTGCAGTTCAACGCTGGTGGGATGCAAGCATGGAAAAAGCGCTGCCGGAAATCGCCCAAACTGTCGAGGCGGGAGTTAAAGAAGGTATAGTTAAACACATCTCTTTGACTTCAGGAACACTCAATACCAGTTGCAAGGGGCTTGAGGACCTGGTCGAGACAGCCCGATTGATAAGCGAGCGGGTCACTATCCCTATAATGCTAGAATTTGAACCACCCGCTGACCTTTCATTACTCGATTCTCTCCTTGAAAAAGCCAGGAATGCCGGCATCACCACCGTGTCCTGCAATATCGAGTGCTTCGATGAAAAACTTCGGCCCCAGATAATGCCAGCCAAAGGGACGATTCCAATCGATACATATGTTAAAACATGGGGCAAGTGCCTCTCTGTTTTCGGGAAAAATAATGTATTTACGGTAGCTGTCGTCGGCATAGGTGAGGACGATAATTCCATTATCCGGGGGGTAAAAATGGCAGCCGAACACGGGATAATGACCTTTCTTGTTCCACACAGCCCGGCAATAGGAGCTGTATACGAAAATATGAATGCACCCAGCGCGGCCAGGTTGATCTCTCTCTACTGGCAGGCAGCGGAGATCTATGAGAAACACGGTTTGGACCTGTGCGCATCAAAGGCTGGCTGCGTTCGTGGGGGCGGGTTCAGCGCTATTAAAGACGTAGCCAGATTCGGTATTTAATAAAATACATTCAAAATAATACAAATACATAGGAGGAAACTACGATGCAAGAGTCAACAACTTTAAATTACACAGGTGAGCTTGGAGTTCTGGGCCGTAAGAAGACAGAACTGCAAACTAAGGGTGTAAGAATCCCTGAAGAACTAATGGATGACATTCAGAGAGATTGGAACGCTCCGGCAATCAAGAGAGGCAGATTTGTTATCCTGCTGGAGGTACCCGAGACCCTTATGTACACCACCGTCCTGATCATCAATGGTACATTTACCAAAAGATCGCCTTTCCACATGGTGAAAACGGACGCAGGTAAATATGAGATATGGGAGAATGACAGGAAATACACTGATGTGGCATTTATGCCTCGCCCCAAATACTATGATCTCACCACATGGGACGGAGTTCCTATGAGTGACGTGGCTGTCATCGGCGAGCCGGACCATCTGCGCTCAGTACTTAATCAGAAGTGCTATTATCAGCAGATAGGAAAATCATGCAAATTCTGCGCTATCGAGAGCTGGTGGGCCGGATTTATGGATAAAACACCCAAGCATGTAGCTCAAGTAGCCGAGGCTGCCTGCAAGGAAGGTATGGCCAAACACGTTACTCTCAGTACCGGCACGCGTAACAGCGAGGGCAAAGGATTGGAAGATCTTGTTATTGCTGCACAGTTGATTCATGAAAAAGTTGATATGACCAAAACGCTCAATTTTGAGCCGCTAACCAACTTCGCTCTTCTGGAATCGCTGCTCCGTGAAGGTAAAGCAGCCGGAGCTACCACGGCTCTCTGTAATATTGAATGCTTCGACGAGAGCCTTAGAGAAGACATCATGCCCATGAAAGGCAAAAACAGAGTGGAAGATTATATGAGAGTGTGGGAAAAATGCGTGGACATTTTCGACCATAACGAAGTCTACACAATGGTGATTGCCGGTCTGGGTGAGACTGATGACTCCATCATTAGAGGTGTGGAAATGGCTGCCTCCATGGGTGTTGTTGCTTCCATCGTCCCGCATACACCAATGATGAAAGCAATCTATCAGGAAATGGAGCCGCCCAGTGTCGAGCGGATGCTCTATCTCTATAAGGAATCACTGCCTATTTATGAGAAATACGGGCTCAGGCTGTACGGCGGCACCGGTGGGATTTATACCTCCCTAAAAGGGATGTAATAATGGACCGTCTGATCGCGGTCTATATAAAGAATTAAGTGGAGAGTGTGCTATCAGCGCGAGAATACCGCTGCTGCAGGAACCTATAGCAGATATTGACGCCGTCATTCAATATGATAAAGGCGCCAGATATTGCATGATGCCGCAATATAAATATTTCGTGCATAAGATTCTCAGCAGAGGTATACGCAACGGCAAGGTGCTTGATATCGGTACAGGGTCAGGTCTGCTGGCTCTTGAGCTTGCCAGGGCCGCAGGCTGCAACTTTGATATCACCGCACTAGATATTTCTCCCAACATGATTAAAAAAAGTAAAGAGAATGCTATAAAAGCTAAAAAGGGCAGCAGCATAGAGTTTGTCGTCTCGACGGCTGCTGCCCTTCCCTTCTCCGATAACTCCTTTGATCTGATAATGAGCTATGCCTCTCTGCATCACTGGCTGGACCCTGTTCAAGTTTTCAATGAGATAGAGCGCGTTATGAAAAAGAACGGCCTTGCACTGGTACGCGATAACATCAGAGTAAACCACTATCCGCTATGGCGAGCTGCGATATGGGGACTTTCCAAATTCATGAATAAGAGGCATCGTGAAAACTGGCCAAAAGTTATTGAGTCCAGCTATACCATCAAAGAAATGCATGATATATTACGCCAGTCGCAAATCAAGGATTACCATATCAGCAGCGATTTCATTTGCATAGACCTTTGCGTTGAAATTCCTTCAAGGCGAAATGATAGTCACTGAATGATTGAAATCACCCTTATTGCCAACTTTTTTTGGTGAAGCACACGGCTTCAATATGCGGCCTATCAGCCACAGTACATGGGAACACCATCGAGAAATGTCAACCTGTGTATATGGTTCTTTCCGCAAGCCGGGCATACGAGATTTCGCTCCTGTGAGGGGCTTTCCGGTACAGGCAATTTAAAAGTCTTGCGGCAATCCTCGCACTGATATTCCCATTCTCTGACTTCCTCATGAGAATGAAAGCCGATAGGCGCCCAGACCGGCAAGGCATCGGTCTCGCTGCTGCCACAGGCGGGGCAAACAACTTCCCGCTCCTGTTTAACCAGAGAACAGGAAAGCTGCTCAATAGTGAAAATAGTGCGGCATTTATTACATATGTAGTGCTGCCCATTCATACGTACATGATACCATTTTTGAATCTGCGATTTCAAATAATTCTCCGCAGATATGGCTTTTATTGATTTGTAAGCTATTTTTAACAAACATAGTTATACGCGTATGCGATCTTTATAGAATCATTAATATTTTTCATATTCTGTTATCATCCCCGATAATAATATTATTTTCTTCCAAATGAGTTAAATATTACAATGTGAACAATATCATAGACAAATATTTCAACTCATATATACTGATATTAGAGCGTAATTAATCCGGCTTAAAAGATACTTTGTAGCCCACATTAGATGAAAGAATATTTCCAGAAAGGAGCTACCATGGTTAGAGTCGTTATCGAACACAAAATTAAAAGTCTTGAAGATGTCGACGCCGCAATTGATGTGATCCGCGAGATCAGAAACGAAGCAATGAAACAGCATGGTTTCATCACAGGTGAAACGCTTACTAACGTGGACGATCCAACCAATATGCTGGTAATCAGCACGTGGGAGAACAGGGAAGCATGGGACGCATGGGATACCTCCGAAAAACGAATTGAATTAAAGCCCCAGATCAATCAGTATCTCTCTGAACCCTACACCACCCGTATCTATGAGTACTACATGATCCAGAGAAAACGGGTCAGGTCAATTTTGTAATCTACCCGAATGGACATTCAATAATTGGCTTTGGAATCGGTTAACCCGTCATGTGTGCTCGTTTTCAGTTTTAGTAGATTGGCTATTGCCAATGCCAGAAACAAACACGAAAGTGCAAGCGGCATGGCAAGATCAGAAGGGCTGACAGTGAGGTCAAATAGAGGTTTTATTGCTTCGCTTATAACAAGAGAGAAGATGAGGGTAAATCCGAGTACGAACATAGATGGCATTAGTAAAAGGGGAAATCCCATTTTCCGTAATGCCGTAATGCCGGAAATAGCAAATGCCGGCATGATGAAACAGAGATCCAAAATATAAATAGAATAGTAAAACTCTATCTTCTCTCCTGTCTGAATTAAAGGCAGCAGTGCTATAATCCAGAGAACGGTAAAAACCAGCGCCACCAGCAGAGAGAAGCCTGCTGATATCATACGCAGCCGGTCCGGCAGTATTGCCTGCCGCACAGACTCTTTGCTGACCTTTGCCAATCCGTAAACCAGCGACCAGAACGAAAGCCCCCACGCGGCGAGATAAAGATAATACAGAGCATTATAAAGCCGTTCGATTACATAGATGCCGTACGCATAAAAAAGATAGCCGAGGATGCCCAGAATAACTATCTGCTTTTTTGAATTATCTTTTCTTACTAAAATTGTAATAACCAGCATCACAAGCGATGCAGCCGCAGTCATCAGGTCCTGCCCAAACAGCGCAGGCTCAAGGTCAGCGCTTGTTACCTTGCCGTAGATCTCCGCTAAAAAGATACCGGCAAGCGCGCCCGCCAGAGATAATACCGCTGTTATCATCCACAATATTTTATTCAAATAGAGACTTTTTATCATTACGGACCTCTCAGCGGTATAAATTCCCATGTCCTTTAGTAGTGTAACATAGCGCATACGAATAGTCTGCCCCTGAAAGAGAAAAGGCCGCTGGTCTGCTTGTTTTAACTGCTCAGGTCCTTTCTCCAACCGTTCATCCCGATACCATTGTTGCTGCTCTGTCATGCAGTTACCATATTAAGAAAAAAGGACACAAATATGAATGCAATAGAGATAGAAGGACTAACAAAGAAATTCAATGATTTCACCGCCGTCGATAACATCGACCTGAAGGTAAGAAAAGGCGAGCTTTTCTCTCTGCTGGGTCCCAACGGAGCAGGCAAGACAACCACCATCAGGATGTTGTGCTGCCAGATTAAGCTCAGCAGTGGAAAAGCAGTGATATCAGGATACGATGTGTCAAAAGAACCTTTCGATGTTAAAAAGAGAATCGGTGTATCTCCGCAGGATACGGTCCTTTCCGAACGGCTCAACTGTTGGGAAAACCTCAGCCTGATGGGAAAAATATACGGCATGACTGCGCGCGATATCCGCAGACGCTCACAGGAACTGCTGGAGACCATGGGATTGAAAGACCGTGCAAAGGACCGCGTGACCAGACTTTCCGGCGGAATGAAGCGCAGACTGAGCATCGCTATGGCGCTGATACATGATCCTGAAGTGGTGTTTCTTGATGAGCCAACACTGGGACTCGATCCCCAGGCCAGAAGAGCCATATGGGACTATATCGCTGTCTTAAAGGGAGAGAAAACTGTCCTGCTCACGACCCACTATATGGAAGAGGCAGACTCACTCTCTGACCGTATTGCTATTATTGATCACGGTCGGATCGTAGCGCTGGGTACATCGGCGAAGATTAAGGCCGGATTTATCACCGGGCAGAGCATGCTCATCTCAGCAGACACCATAGATAACAACACCATAGCTGCACTGCAAAACCATTACGCCGTGGTGGAACGGGTCAATGGAGATATACGTATTGCCGATGGACATCTGGACTTAAAAACGATATTAGATGATCTCATGTCACATGGAATAAAGATATATTCCGCAGCTTTAGAAAAACCCACACTCGAAGACGTATTTCTACAGATAACCGGGAAAAATCTGCGCGATCAATAATAGGAGGACTTAAATGAAATTTTGGGAAATCAATAAACGAAATTTAAAAGAGATCTACAGGAATCCTGGCGTATTGGGTTTCCTCATAGGAATGCCGCTGGCGTTTATGCTGGTATTCTGTTATGCCTTCGGCAATGAGCATACCAGTCCTACCATTATAAGCGTGGTGGATGAGGACGGTACTCCTACCTCTGCTGCTTTTATCAATTGTCTTGAAAGCATACCCGCCGTCGAACTGAATACACCGGTATATATCACGGAGAGTACTGCTAAAGAGGACATGGAAGACGGCAACATCCCTTTTTATCTGCTTATTCCCGAGGGCTTTGAGCGGGCCAGGGGGAGCGGTGAGAATATCGATCTGGGCCTGACATATCAGAAAGCTGACCCTATGATCGGTTTACGTGTAACTCCCGTAATAGAGGCCGCCGCCTCACAATTCTGGGGTATCGAACCGCCGATAACGGTGACCACAAAGGAGACCGAACTGCGGATAAAGGATGAAACTGTCAATTTCTACGCACCCGGAATAGTAATCTTCGGCCTCATGATATTGATTCCTACCGGTGCGATGATTATAGCCGGAGACAGGGAGAAGGGGCTTCTCTCCCGCCTGCTCACAACTCCGGCACGTCCGTGGGAATTTATCGTAGGTTACGGACTACCCTTTGTTCCCGTGCTTATCATCTCCGCCGCCATCTACATGGGAGTGGGCATGGCCATGGGTTTGACTGTTATCGGCAGTCCCTGGATAGCTTTCCTTCTTTTCTTTACCGCAGGAATCTGCTCAATCGGTATTGCCATGATTGTCGGTACATTGATCAGAAGCCAATCTCAATCTGCGTTGTGCTACGTATTCATCGTCCCGCTGGCCATGATATCGGGGGCGTGGTTTTCAGTTGATGGCATGCCTGAAGCAATAAAGGCAGTTGCGGAAGCTCTGCCTTTTATCCATGCCATCGATGCCTCACGCAATATTATCAACGGCGCAGCGTTTGTCACTGTACTGCCTGATTTTTACTGGATAATAGGATGGGCTATTGCATTCTTTGCCGCCGGGATTATACTATTCAGAATGAAGATGGCGAGTTAGTTCTGTGAAGACACCTGAAAAAATAAGGCCGATCGATTTTCTTAAGACCGCGTTGTGGGGTTTGGGTGTGGGAGCTGTTCTGGGTTACGCTGCCACGCGATTTGAATGGGGTTTCGGATACGGCGCAGCCATCATCATGGTCACCGCATGCGTATATACAATGGAGGTACTGCACTATCTGACCAGGACCCGCCTTTATCCCCGTTTTGAAAAACACCCGCGCGGCAGGAAGCTTGCCTATCAACTCATCGCATCGTCACTAGCACATCTGCTGGGCTGGCTTGTCCCCGTGTTCATAGGAGCGCATATCATCGGCTTCAATTTCTTCAGGCTGGAGGTGCTTCTCTGTCTGGCTGTCTTTATCATCTTTGCCATAATGGTCAGTTCCATCAATCTGGTTATACACTTTTACCGCGAGCTAGCAAGAAAGGAAATCACTGAGGAAGAGCTGAAAAAGCTGGCTGCCCAGGCAGAGCTCAAAGCACTGAGAGCGCAGATCAACCCCCATTTTCTCTTCAATTCACTCAATACTATAGCCAGCCTTATCGCAAGCGATGCCCAAAAAGCGGAGAGGAGCGTGGAAATGCTGGCGGAGGTCTTCCGCTATGTACTCTTTGCCTCAAACAAGGATTTCGTTCCCCTCAGAGAAGAGATGGACTTCATCGATTCCTATCTGGAAATCGAGCAGGCGCGTTTTGGAGAGAGACTGCATATCAGCAGGGACATCTCAGCGGATATTCTCGATACTCCCGTTCCCGGCCTCATTCTGCAACCGCTTATTGAAAACAGCATTAAACACGGTTCCTGTCAGAACGGTGAAATGCACGTTGAGATAACAGGGTATAGAAACGGCGGTGATATAAAAGTGGAGATCAGAGATGAGGGCAGGGGCATGCCCGAGACAATTACAACGGGGCAATATACAGGCGGCACCGGATTGAGAAACGTAAAAGAGCGGCTGCAGAGTATATACGGGACGGAATACGGTCTGGAGCTTGTGAAAAATTCACCGCATGGCACTCTGGCCGTAATCACCATTCCGGAGAAGCTCAAATGAAATTAAGGACGTTAATCGTGGATGATGAAGCCCCTGCCCGTGAAAGGCTGAAGCGTTTCCTTGATGGTAATGACAGCGTGCAGGTTATCGGAGAGGCGGAGAACGGCACGCAGGCTGTGGAACTGATCGAGAAAGAACAACCTGACCTCGTCTTGCTGGATATTCAGATTCCGGGTCTGGACGGGTTCGGGGTGGTGGAAGCGCTGGCAAAGCCGCCGCGCATCATCTTCGTCACCGCTTTCGACGAGTATGCCATACGGGCTTTTGAGGTAAACGCCCTCGATTATCTGCTCAAACCCTTCACCAGGGAACGACTGGATGCGGCGCTGGAAAGGGCCATCCAAGAACATGAAAAAGAGAGCTATCCCTCACAACTGGATGCCCTTTTTGCCACATTGAAAGAACAGCAGCGTTATATGGAGAGACTGGCGGTCAAGCAGGAAAACAGTATCCTTGTCATCGATGCTGCCGATATCGAGTGGATAGGGGCGGAAAAAGGGCCTATTACTATTCATACCGTAAACGGAACATATCCCAGCAAATACACGCTGGAGGAACTGGAGAGCAGGCTGAACCCGGCTGTCTTTTTCCGGACGCATCGCTCAGTTATCGTAAACCTCACGCGCATTAAAGAGATCGTGCCATGGTTTGCCGGCACATTCATGCTCCGCCTGACTGACGGCAGCGAGATAGAGCTCAGCCGCAACAGGGCAAAGGAGCTTAAAAAGATCATCCAGTGGTAAACCTGCCGATACTAAAAAGGGATTAT